>JBHJJC010000123.1:0-15459 GCA_050042945.1 Croceivirga sp. | reverse complement strand
ATATTATGAGTACCTGTATTTGTTCAAATTGTCAGTGTGAAAATTGTAAATGCGTAACTTGCGCTACCAAAAACTGTTCTTGTGATACTTGCGACTGTAGCAAGTGCGATTGCTGTAATTGAAAAGTTTAAATGGGTTCATTATCGACGTCCACCATTTGGGAGGAGTATTTTTCGGAACTCTATTTCTTTACCCTAAAAAGGGTGAAGCAGAGGGATGACGCAAAAGAGATTATTCAAAATACTTTTGTAAAGATTCACGCTAACCTCTATCAGTTAAAGGAAGAGGCCTTGGTAAGACCTTGGATTTTTCAAATTACCCGAAACGAGATTGTCAATTTTTACAAGGCTGGCCAAAACATAGAGGTCCAGAATTCGTATTCTGATGATATCGCGGTTAATTTTTGCTGTTTTGACCAATTTGTCGACGAATTACCTGAACCGTATCGGGTTGTTGTGGATATGGTTTTTTTCAAAGGCCACAAACAAAACGAAGTAGCCAAAGAATTGGGAATATCGCTACCTAATGTGAAGGCCCGTATCAGAAGGGCCAAAGCACTGCTCAAGCAAAGGTTCGCTACCTGTTGCAATTATGAAATCAATACAGAGGGCAAGCTCATTGGGGAGCCCGATTGTCCGCGTTGTGATTAGTCTACTATTTTATAAGTTCTAGTCGCTCTGCGGTCTCGAACAAACGTACTATGGCTTCTCTTTCTGAAACAGGGACTTCCCTTAATAGTTTTTGATACAGGTCCATAAATACTTTAGGTTGTTCTGGCGCCTTCCGGATAAAATCTAAAAGTATCTTATTGAATTTTTCTTTGCCAAGAATCTCTTGCAACTGGTTAAGCGCAATAGCTCCCTTATTTTCTTCCATATAGTCCGTACCATCGGCATATATTGGCGGAGGTTCTACGTTGGGCTCATTGTTTTTGTCTTTGGCATACTTGTCGATTTTCTTTTTGATAAGCAAAGCAACAGCTTCCTCTCCCAAATTTTCTTTTACAAATTGAAGACTAAGGGCTTCGGGCAAACCCAAAATAAACATATCCGCACCTTGCACATTGGCAATGGTCAAGTTCTTTTGTAACCATAGTTTTGCCAATCCACTCCCAACGGTTTGATAGATATAGGCTTGTTCTTGTAAGCCTTCAGTATTGGCCACCCAACCTTCCTTTTCAGAGAGGGCAATAGTATTTATAAAGTTATATCGGTCATCTTGCCAACGGTGGATTTCGACCAATTGGAGTTGCTTATCTACGGAACCCTTGCCAAAACGGCTTTCCATAAAAACCACTCCTTTGTTTATGGCTTCTTTGTAAAGGGCAACATTGAACGTATGGCTCGGGTTATGCATAATAGAATATTCGACACCACTGGCCTTACCTTTTTCTACGGTAAAGCCCGATGATCCCAAATGCCAATTAAATACTTGTGGTACACTAATGGAATACGTGGCTATGGTCCGTCCATTAGTAGTTTCCATTTTTTGCAAAATACCGCCCGCAAAAGGTATCTGTCCCGCTATCGTGCTTATGCTGATGGTTCCTTTCACTGTATTGGCGTCTGTTGTAAATGCATTTTGCTCAAGCGCAAATGGATTATCAATAGTTGCCATTCTTGAATCAAGACGGGCAAGTCCCTGTTCCTGACGTTTTCGGTTTTCCAATAACTCTTTGTCACTATCATAACCAATAACCGGCAAGAAATCCTTGACACTTGCAAAACTGCCATTAGTTGTTATATCGGCTTGTGAATCACTCTGCACAAAACCAACATACTGTTTATTGCCGACTAAGGTCAGTTGCAGTGTACTGTCTTTTTGCATCCCGGTAGGAATATGATATGCTGTTAAATTTTGGCCCCTGTCTTTTTTAGCCACTTTTAATTCTTTTCCATTCAATTGTAAGCTTGTCAACTGCACAAAATCTTCGGTATTGAGAAACAGGGTGTCCGTGCCATTTTCATTGGTCAAGGTTATGTCTGCAGAAAATTCTGCCCTTCTATCAGTAGGATAAAGATCTAGCGCTAAAGCTATAGTTTTATATTTGGGCTGTGGTTTGGTTTCCAAATATTTGTAGTTCCTTTCATATTCGGCACTCATCCGTTCCTCTTCCGCATCTGGGACAAAGTTTCCATTATCATAAATGTTTTTAGAAATAAAAGACATCAAAAAGAAGAATAGCCCAAAAAATGCGACCATGGCAATTTTTGAAACGAACCCTAGTTGCGTATTTCTTAATGAAATACGATTTTTCCATTTTTTGTCCGAGCCACGCTTCCATAGCCAAATTCCGGCCATGGTCAAGGCTACGGCAAGTGCTGACCAATAGAAGAAGAACCAGTTAGCGGATTGTTGAAAGATGCCGTAACCACTGGTTTCAGAAAAATCCTCGATTCCGGGGGTAAAGCCATACCCCAACCTAAGGTCTTCTATAATACCCTGATCAAAAGAGATAATCAAGAATATAAAAATGGCCACACAAAAGATATGGGTCAGAATGCGATTGCTGGTCAGAGCACCCACAAAAAATACAAGCGTTGCCCACAGCACAAAATTTAAAAAGGCCCAACGAAACAACAATAGATCTTCCGCAAAACGGCCTAGCTCAATATAAGATGCCCCACCCAGTATGACCTGGGTGATCAGGGATATAAAAATAAAACTTACACTCAACACAAAGGAAAGCCCAACAACGGCGGCCAACCTAGAAAGTTGGGTCACCCAAACGGGCACAGGCAAGGAATCGGTAATCTGCCAAATATTGATGGTTTTGTCCTTAAAAAACAATTCCCCGGCCCAGATCATGATGAGCATACAGACAAACACCCCCCATTGCAGTCTAAAATAGGTCATATTACTGCTTATAGGCAGTTCATTGCCAATATAATAGTCCGCATTCCAAGTAACGTTCTGCAAAAAGATCATTAAAAAGATGATGCCCAGGATGATTTTAAAGGAGACGGGGCGAACAATATTCAGAAATTCCAACTTGGATAAGGACCATAATTTGGTGAGAAAATTAGCTGTTCCATACTTTTTTGAAACCTTGGACAGGGTAATGTTGGGCAATGCAAATCCCTTTTTTTGGGTTTCTTTGATTTTTTTGGATTTATCTACTCCTGCCTGAATAAAATATTTAAAGGAAAATCTGAAATATGAGGCTATTGCAAGTACCAATGCTACCGTAAACCAAAACAACCTATTATTCAAAACATAACCCGAAAGCTTGAACATTGCTGTGTTCTTTTCCGAAGGGGTCAATAACTCCGTATAGTGCTGTGCAGCGACGTAACCGCCGGAATCAATCAATAAAAAAGCCGTCAGATTATTACCGCCACCTGTCTCATAGGAAGTCTGGGAAATTAAGAAAATGATGACCACCAAGAAAACAGCTAAATAGCTTGATGTAATTTTTCTGGTGAAAACCAAGGCAAAGAAAACGAGCGATGTGTAAAAAAACAGGTTTGGCACCGTAAAGAGTATCCAACCGTGAAATATAGCACCCCATGGGGTGGGACCAAAACGTTGTATGTCACCAATACCAGAGTAGGGCAACAAGATATGACCTAGAATCATCCCAGTACTGAGGATAACAAGATATAAAAAGGCAGATAGAAACCGACCCACAAAAAATTGTTTGTCCCTAATGGGCATGGCATAGGTCCATTGTGCCGACTTGTATCGAATATCTTTGTAAAGCACGCCACCCGTTACGATGGCGATGATAATGATCATCAGCATGCCCATGGCGGCATAATTGCGATAGATAATACTGGCGGCATTCATAAGCACGCCTTCATTGGCAAAATATTTAAAGGCACCATCCGTGTACCATATCATCTGAAAGGTCAACATGATAAAGAATATCACGGTTATCCAACTAAATACACGCTGCTTAAGCTCATTTTTTATTATAGATAGTATCGTTTTCATCGGTTTAAAATTTTATGGTTTGCTAAAAATGGAACAACTAAAACTTTCCACGGCTTCAGGTATTTGCACAAGTCATCCAATCCAAAAAATGGCTTAGCGCTATTGGCGTTTGTTTGTACGCATTTTCTACTAGTTTTCGCTTAAGATTTTAAAATAGGCATCTTCCAATGACGGTGCCTTACTGTCAAAACCTCCAGATGGTGTATCATCCGCCATGACCGTAATCATTAATTTGCCGGCAAAAAACCGCTGCGAAATCACGCGATACTTTTCTTGATACTTGGCCAGTTCATGTTTTGGTATCGGCATTTCATAGAGTTTGCCGCGCATGGCCTCTTCCACTTCATCTGGTTTTCCGGTAAGCACCACCTGCCCGTTTCCAATAATGGCCATATCGGAACAAAGGGTACTCACATCCTCCACAATGTGGGTGGATAGGATGACAACAGCATTTTCACCCAGCTCCGATAGTAAATTATAAAAACGATTACGTTCCATGGGATCTAAGCCTGCCGTAGGTTCATCCTCAATGATCAATTCGGGATTTCCCAATAGGGCTTGTGCAATACCAAAGCGTTGCTTCATTCCTCCAGAATAACCATCCAATTTTTTAGTACGAACGTCATAAAGGTTTACCTTTTGCAAGAGGGTATCCACCGTTTCTTTTCGTTCCCTTTTGTTGACAATACCCTTCATGTCGGCGATATGGGTAAGCAGTTCTTCCGCATTAACATTGGGATATACCCCAAATTCCTGCGGAAGATAGCCAAGTGTTCGTCGAAGGGCTTCAGGATTTTTTAACACATCGATATCATTAAAGTTGATGGTTCCTTCGTCGGGGTCTTGTAACGTAGCAATGGTACGCATTAACGTGGATTTTCCCGCTCCGTTTTGTCCTAATAGACCAAACATGCCCTTTCCTATGGTCAAGGAAACGTTTTTTAGGGCTTGAACTCCATTGGAATACGTTTTGGACAGGTTATTAATTTCTAGTTTCATAATTCGTTATTTTTATTTGTCAGTTTGTCTTCAGCATTCGTTATTACACTCAAATTTTGGTTCAGTTGCTCGAAAGGGGATTCTTATCCACTGTTGGGGCTTGAAACGTTTTTTTCAGTCCCATCCCCAAAAAACTCTTGTAAACGATGTAACCCAACCAAAGGGTGACGATAACATCGATTAGGGTAGCACCATAATACACCCCGCTGATGCCCATCCACTTTGGAAGTAGTAGCATCACGGGAACATAGAATACCAATTGCCTTGCAATGCCAATGATACTCGCATATTTGGGTTGTTCTATGGCCGGTAAGTGGGTGAGTGCCATGAATACAAAGGGGAGAAAGGGAATAATGGCCATATATATCCTAAAGTTGACCAATTCTGTTCCGGTCATTATCTTATTGGGGAGTACCAGTTGCATGCCAAGTTCTGGAAACAGCATTAAGAACAACCAAAAGGGCAGGACCAGCCAAAGTCCTGTTTTACAGAAAAGTAAAAAGCCTTTCTTTACCCTATTATATTGCTCGGCGCCAAAATTCACTCCTTGCACAGGCTGGAGTGCCCGCATCAAGCCAAACAAAGGGGTCATTAAAAACAGTAAGATGCGGTTCGCCGCGGCGAAAAAGGCCAAATCCTCCTCTGTTCCAAAGTTAACGACTGCATTGAAAACCACTATGGCCTGAATCAATCCCATTAGGCTAAGGATAAAGCCTGGAAGTCCCAATTTAAGAATGGCTTTAAAGACTTCAGCATCATAAAAAATGGAGTTGATATTGCCTTCAAAGGAAGCTTTTCCTTTCAAAAAATAGATATAGCCCACAATACAATAGATGAGCATGCCAATATTGGTGGCCCATGCGGCGCCATCTACGTCCATATCAATATAAATAATGGCTAAAGGTGTTAGTATTAAGTTGATAATTAGCCCATAGGCCATGAACAGAGCGGCGGTCATCATTTTACCTTCTGCACGCACAATCATGTTTAGCTGAAGGCCAAATACCCATAGGGGAAAGGCCAAAAGGGTTATTTCAAAATACCGCACACCATATTCCAAAATTTTGCCCGAACCGCCCATCATTTGTATTAGAGGGGTTGCAAATAGGTAACAGGGAAGGGCAAAAAGAAGACTCCCCACTATGGTGAACAGTGTGGCGTTTGGAATAATCTTTTTTAAGGTTTCCGAATCGTTTTTTCCCAATAAAACACTCAAATGATTTCCAGCTCCTGTCCCAACCCATGAACCGACTCCCATGGCAATTGAGGTTAAGGGGTAGGCCAATGCTACCCCTGACAAGGCAGTTTCGTTAAGGAGTTGACCAATATAAATTGTATCCATAAAGGCATTTAGCCCATAGAGCACCATCGCCAAAATTGCCGGTAGGGACAATTTCCACATGACTTTGGTCAGGTTACCTGAAAGGATAAATTCTTTTTGATCTTTAGATTGGTTCACGGTTGTTTTCTTGTTTTTAGTATCTCATGTAGTGCCTTTTGGTTGTACAATCGTATTGTTCGTTCTTTAATATTTTGATTTTTTGGTCATCCAGCCGCTGTAAATACTTGTTTGAAAGAATCGTGTTGGTTTTTCAAAACCGGCTTTTTGTAGCAATTTTTCCAATTCTTCCTCTGTATTGCGGTGCAAGGAATGTGTAATTCGCTCAATGCGTTCCTCAATTTCCTTTTCACTTAAATTATTTGGTAATAAATACCGTAAAATCTTTAGGTTGCCCTTTAATTGCTGACTGTTTCCGAATATCCCCATAAGTATGAAAGGAGCCCCAGGTTCTAGGCGTTTTTGAATTTCTGTGAGCAGTTCCAATTTTTCGTTACGGTATTTGATAAAATGTAACACCAGTAACAAGGAGGCTGCGCCAAAAAGAGCTTTGTCTTTAAGCTGACTTGCCTCTGCAACAACAAGTTCAATATTTTTATAATTGGCCAACTTTTTCCTTGCCAGTGCTATCATTTCAGGCGAAGGATCGATTCCTGTAATGGCCCATTCGTGGTAGTGCTCTTTTAGGGCAATGAGTTCGTTGCCCGTACCACAACCAACGGCTAGCAAGGATTTTTCCGTAGTATCTGCAAGCAGTTTGGGGAAGATGGTCATGAAATAATCATAATTTGGAATCCACTGTTTTACAAAACCGTCATAGTTTGTAGCCCGTTCACCCTCGAATATTGCTAGGTCTCTAGTATTCATCTTCTAAGCGTTAGGGTAAAATTCTGTTTTGTCGAGCTTTTGACATTCGTTCGTATGTTGTTCCATTCGGCTACTTTTTTATCAAAGGTCATACCTTCACCAAAGGCACGCTCAGCATGTTTGTTCCAAATTCTGTAATAGAAAGGGATTGCCTTTATTTCTTGCCAACTGGTAAATCCTATGATATGAATAAGGTCCCACTCGGGCATATTTTCTTTGGAATGAATTCTTTGCTCAAGCTCAAAACCAATGAACCGGCCTGCTTTGTCCCTACTGTACAAGTCTTTCATCGCTGGTCCTGAAAAGATATATTGATCATGGTAATAGGTGCTTCTGCTTTCAGGATTGGAAAACACATACTCAATGGTCTGATTCATTTTGGTCGCTTTTGATCTGCCATTTTTAAGGGGATAGAACATGTCCAATCCCTTTTGTAGCGTCATTAGATCCAAGGCACGAAAGTTACCTTTCAGATCAGAGGCTTCAATCAAGGATAGCAAGGTTGATGAAATCTCGGAAACCTTCTCGGTATCGTGAAGCATGAGCACCACACAATGCGTCCATTTTAAGTCATGATTGATATAGCCCAATGATTTATGTTCAAAGGGAAATACCGCTGTAATCAATTGGCGTTGGTGCAGCTCTTTTACTTTTGGATAGATTTGTTTTTCATAATCTGCCCAAAATAAAGTGTCGTCTTCAGCTTCCCAAGTTAAGAACAGTGACTTCCTGTTTTCTGGTTGCGAATTGTCAAATTTGATGGGCTCAAAGGTTTGGTCTTCAATGAAAACAAAGAGCAGAAAGACCGACACGACCGAAATGATTGTAACTGCTATCCATTTAATTTTGTTTTTCATGTTGTTTGCCTTTATAACAGGTATTTCATTAGAAGAAATTGGGAATCAATCGCTTTGTTTTTTTCTTATAGCTTGTGTATTCGTCGCCAAATTGCGACTCCATCATTTGCTCTTCCCTTTTTACCCTTGAAAAATATAAAAGGCCAAAACCTACAAGTCCAGACAAACCTGCAATATAGTTTTGAAGCAATAGTGCTTGACTGATATTGCCCAACCAAATTGCGGAGTACATGGGATGCCGTATGGTACGATATACCCCATTCGTTGTAAGGGTGTGGGCATCTCTGATTTCCAGTGAAACAGACCAGTTGCACCCCAAATCTTTATGCGAGCGATAATACAGATAGAGTGTGGGACCTAGTAAGAGCACCCCTAAAATACCCAATGGAAGTGGGAGCTCATAATTGGCAAAATTGAGCCAAGATGTCAAAATATAGACAAGTGGCAATATAGACATCCCCAAAAAAGTGAATACCAACAATACTCTTTCAATCATATCCTTTTTATCCAAATTAATAGTATTGTTCTTATTCCTTTTTTCAAATGGGCGCCTTATAACACCCATCCCAACAGCGTAGGCCACAAAAATCAGTTTGAAGATGAGCTGTTCCATTCAAATCAAGGTTTCTTGTTTTTTCAATAACACGGATTGCCAGTCCTTATACCGGTGAAAAAGTAACATCAGGTTTAGGCTGAACATGATGGTATCAAAAATGATGAACACGTGGTATCTTGAAAAAAAAATGTGCGTCATTAACAGACAGAGCATCAAGGGAACCAACATGATACTCCCTAAAAGATACGTTCGTTTGAATACCAATAACAACCCGCAGAGCAGTTGAAAAAACCCTACAAAATATAGGTAGCCCACACCCTGTAACAAATCATAGTAGATAAAAAAAATAGGGTCTGCTTCTGCAACGTCCGCTCTAAATAAAGAGGGGTCGTAGGGTAAAAATAATTTTTCAATCCCTGCGTAGATGAACAGAAAAGCCAACAGAAACCGTATGATGTAGACCGTTATCTTCAATATTTAAAATTTAGTAGTAATTGAGGCCCCATAAGTTTGAGGAATACCAAATGCAGCAGAAACAAATCCACTAATGCCATATCCATAACTGAAATAGGTTTCATCAGTTAAGTTTTTACCCCAAATAAAGAAGTCTAAATTTTTGGAGGTCAGTCCAACTCGGCCATTCAGAAGTCCGAAACCTTCTTGGAAGTTTAGATTGTCCAAATCAAAGAAATATTCACTCTGATAGGTATAATCTGCATTGAATTCAAAATTAATTTTTGAATTAATCGGTTGAATGAATTGTAGGTTGCCGCTCGCATTGAATTCTGGTGCCAATATGAGTTGTTTACCAGCAAAATCGACTTCGACCAAACCATTAACTGGATCTGGTACAAAACCTTCGTACTCTATAATTTCTGTGTTTAGATAGCCCCCGTTGAGACCAAGTGTTAATCCTTTACTGATTAAAAACTCTGTTTCCAGTTCTATACCTGCAGTTCTGGACTCTCCAATATTATCCGTTCCTGTGATAAAAGTATCAAAATCGATAACAGTAAATTGCTGTTGGTTTTTATAGTTGATATAGAATCCTGTAAGATTCGCCTTGATACGATTATTCAGCCAATTGGTCTTTAAACCAAGCTCGAAGTTGTCGGTGGTTTCTGGTTGAAATATTGCACTTTCTTTATCGGCAACAAAAGTATTTATTCCACCCGGTCGGAATCCTCGTGCATAGCTACTGTAAATAAAGGCGTCATCTGTTATTTGGTAACCCAATATGGCCTTTGGTGACAATGCATTAAAGTCTGCGTTTATATCGAAGGCTATTTCTTCATTAATAGTACTAGATTCTCTTAATACCTCGGCCGAACTTTCTTCAATATCATAGCGCAAACCTAAGGTCAATGAAAGTTTATCGGTTAGTTCATATTCACCTTGACCAAAAAATGCCAGTCCGTTCTGTCCTAAATCTGTAGTTTCTGATCTTAATAATGGAACAACCCCAGCGAACAACGGATTAATAAAAGCAAGATCTGAACCGAATCGAAATATGGCATCGTTGAAAATGGTATTTCTATATCCAAACGCACCGAAGGTCCAATCAAATTTTTCATCACCTGATGAAGCCAAACGAAGTTCTTGGCTTAAGTTCGTGAGGTCAAAGATACCGCTAATACTCTGCACATCGGCTATTGAAAAGTCAAACTCATCCGTTCTATTTTGACCCGTTGTCTGGTAAGCTGTTACAGCGGTAAGCTCAAAGCCAACAAAGTCGTATTTTGTATCCAAGGCTATGGTCTGGGTAGTAGATATTCTAAAAACATCCTCATTATAGGCCACTTCAAAAGGACGGTTTTCTATTACGTCCTGAAAAGAGGTAAAGCTCGGGTCAATAGCTTGTGGCAGAATAAAGGCGTAGGCATTGGACTCCCTACGTTGCACGTTGTACAACAAGCCAAAACGCAGCTTATCGTTTGCAAAATATTTTAATTTCAAATTAGCGTCAATAGCCTTTCTGTTCTGTAAGTCTTTTTCTAAGAAAGTGTTTCGAACAAATCCTTCTCGTTCAGAGATTGTTGTGATGGCCCTGAAAAATAATTTATCTTTCACCAAAGGTGCATTGAAACCAGCACTAATATCAACTGATTTCAAATTACCAAGACCTGCTCTCAAATAGCCACTAACCGTATTGGTAGGTTTCTTGGTTTTTATTTTTATAACCCCTCCTAGTGCATTTCTCCCATAGAGCGTACCTTGAGGTCCTCTGAGAACCTCGATATTATCTACATCGGATAATTCCAAGGGAAACGAAAATGTTGTGAAGTAAGGGACATCATCTACGTAAAATCCAACCGTAGGATTTAAATCTATACTTGAAATACCTCGGGTTGATATTACATTAAAAGAGCCAGTACCACCATCATCAAAGACTCTTAAGTTGGGGGCAATGGTATTCAACTCTCCTAATTCTTGCACCTGTCTTTGCTGAATTTGTTCTGAATTGATGTAGGAGACGGACGCAGGTGTATTTTGTATATCCTGAAGCTTTCTATTGGCGGAAACAACCACCTCGTTCAACTGCCCTGGAGTCCTCGAAATCGTAAAATCCTGAACGGTATCACCATTTATCACTATACTTTTGGTCAAGGTCTGGTAACCTAGATAACTCACTTGGATATAGTAGGCGCCATTATCAAGTCTTTCAATAGTAAATATTCCATTTTCATTTGTTGTGGCACCTTTGCTGCTCTCTAAAATCAAAATATTAGCTCCAAGTACCTTGTCTCCATTGCTATCAGTAACTGTACCGGTTAAAGTATTTTCTTGTGCAAAGGTGGTAAGTGAGAAAAAAAGCAGAGTATAACTTACTAAATTTTTAAAGTTCATAATTTTTGTTTGGTTCTTATTATTTAGATTAATTATAAATAATTTAATTTTATGGATAAAAGTAGTTTCCTAAAAAAAATTAGAGGTTACGCGAAACGTAATAATACCTACGCAATACGGAATTATGAAGACTAGAATTTACAATGAAGATTTAAGCGAAATGTTGGTAGAAGCCAACTACCCTGAATGGTTCAAAGATCCTTCTTCGTGTATATTGGAAAGAACCTTTTCCGCTGAGATATTTTTGGGCAAGGGCAATTATAAAGAAGTATTCTTTGAAGGCGTTCACATTGGCTATGGTGATTTAAAACTTTCAAATAATACGGTACTGAATTTTGAAAGTGAGTTTGAAACGGTTGAGCTGCACTTTGCACTTAACGGGAATGTGACAACAACATCAGATTACCTTAAGGACCCTATTCAATTTGTGCCCGGTAGTCACAATGTTTTTTACGCAAACGGTTTTCAAGGTATATCGGAGTGGTCGTCACGGCTTCCTTTAAGAGTTTTCGAAATTAATATGACACCGAGTTTTGTCGACAAGTACATCCCTCAAAATCATAAACTTTTTGATGTATTCAAAAAAGCAATGTGGGACAAAAAATCTGCTATCCTATCGGATAAAAATTACCCAATTACCTTAGAGATGTATAAAATCATCCATGAAATTATCCAATGTTCGCGAACCGGTCTTTTCAAAAGGATATTTCTTGAGTCTAAGGTCATATCGTTACTTTTACTTCAGTTGGAGCAAATCAACTCTTTTAGCCATAAAAATGCTTCTGTAGGTCTTAAAAAAGAAGACGTGGAAAAAATGTATGCCGTTAAAGAATTATTGGACCTTAATTTCAAAAAAACCGACACACTGACAAACCTTGCAAAAAAAGTGGGAACGAACGAGTATACCTTAAAAAAAGGTTTTAAGGAGCTCTTCGGAACATCGGTATTTCAGTAATGGAAGGATCTACGTCTTGAAACAGCAAAATCGTTGTTATATGATAGTGGTTTGAGTGTTCAGGAAGTTTCAAGACAAATAGGATATAAAAACCCGCAGCATTTTACTACTGCTTTTAAGAAACGTTATGGCATTGTACCAAGTAAACTTGCCTCTTAACTTCAAAAATTAAAATAGCTGATATACATCAGCTTTCAAAATAAAATAACATCATATGGCCTGTGTAAGCAGTTATAAAATTATTAAAGAGGTATTCACTGCATTTTTGGAAAAAAATGGACATCGAAAAACTTCTGAGCGGTATGCGATATTAGAAGAAATATACCATAGCGACGGACATTTGGATATTGATACCCTCTACATTCAAATGAAAGATAAAAAGTATCGCGTCAGTCGCGCAACATTATATAATACCATGGAATTGCTCAAAGAATCACATTTGGTACGAAAGCATCAGTTTGGCGATGGGGTAGCGAAATACGAAAAATCGTTCTTGAGCAAAAAGCACGACCATGTAATCTTGACCGATACTGGTGAGGTATTGGAGTTTACCGACCCAAGAATTGAAAATATCAAAGAAACAATACAGGAGGTCTTCAATATTACCATTGATGAACATACCTTGTATTTTTATGGAACTCGAGAATGAGAAATTATTACAAGTTCAAGTTTCTGTTAAAAATTACACAATTGTAATCTACGATGATAGAAAAACAATAGTACGAGCTTAATTTTATTGGTCTCGGCATGTTTATGTTTCTTTCTAGAATCTTGAAATCCTTCACAAAAAAAAAGTTATTTAAAATACATGGCTGGTTGGGGCTGAACATTGGCCTTCTTCTGTTCGTCATATGTATCTCCGGGACTTTCGCTACCCTTTCAAATGAAATTGATTGGTTGCTCAATCCAGATGTACAAGTGAAGGGAAAGGCTGTTCCAATAGCTTGGTCAAGTATGCACGAAAATTTGGTCCAAGCGTATCCTGACGCGCAACTTATTAACTTAATGGAGCAGAAAAATTCCTTTACTGAAGTGGGGGATTATTTTGCAGCTGCAGCATTGATAAAAGAACCCTCTGGGGAGATTCGGAAGGTACACCTGGACCCTTATTCAGGTCTTATCAAAGGTGATGGTCCCTTTTTGGATGTCCAACGGTTTTTCAGGAGCTACCACAACAACATCTTTGATGGCTCAAGAGGAGTGTATGTTGTAACCTTGACATCGCTGTTTTTATTGTTTTCCGTATTAACAGGTTTCATGGTCTACGGGTCTTGGTTGAAGAACCTTTTTAAACTTCGACTGACAAAAGGTTCAAGGGTGCTTTTTTCCGATGCACATCGAATGGCAGGTATTTGGTCATTGCTGTTTGCGATATTAATTGCCGTTACAGGAATATGGTATCTGGCCGAAAAAATTATCAGTGATACCTGGAAACACCAAGAAATACTTGGTCTTCCCAAACCCAAAAAAATTGGAATGTGGGAACTCCAGAAAATTGACCATTCACTGGAACTTTTACCAATGAGTGCCTATGTGTTCGCTGCCGAGAATGAATTCCAGGGCTTTAGGGTAGAAGAGATTTTGCTCCCCCAGAAAACCTATGAGTATGTTGAATTGAGCGGTCAGGACGGTAATCCATTGACCAGAGATAGAACCAATACCGTTTTTGTTCATCCCCATACCGCCGAGGTAGTTTTTATTCGCAAAGCTGCTGAACTCAAAACACCACAACTCATAAATAATATTGTAGACCCTTTGCACTTTGGGACTTTTGGTGGACTGGGTGTGAAGTTTCTATGGTTTCTGTTTGGACTGGTTTTGAGTTTTAGCATTCTTGCGGGAACCTACCTATGGTATTTGCGTCATTCAAGAAAGCTTAACAGTAAAATGCAACGCGTCAGGAAAACGAGTAAAGAAGCAGGACCAATAGAGGATTCAAGGCTTTCGGTTGCTGGGATTTCATGGGCAAATATGGGTCGGGCACAAGGAGCGGTCATATCTGCCAGTATTGTGTTGTTTTACCTTTTGTACACCGGAATTTCGACGGTCCAGGATGGTTTTCGAATATGGAGTGGTTACCCAGAGGGATATACTGCGACGATCAGTACCCATAACCTTGGTCCCTGGGAACTGGATGTCAAGTGTGATTACCCTTGTCGAATGGAAGAAGGTACGGTGATAAAAGGAAGTTTTAAATCCAAAGGAATTCCCAATTACAAATCATTGCACCTTAGGGCATTAAGTAATAGTGGGGATACAATATCAATGGCATTTAAGGGTTCGTCTTCCTTTCCAAAGCTAAATCTTTCAAGGGAATGGGAAGAATTTAGTAGTGCAAGCCTGCAAATAGTAGCTGAAGATTATAATGGTAATGTTTGGAGCGAACCAGTCGATTACAAACAAATTTCAAATATTAATAAGAAGATGCTGGGGCAATTTCCCTTCGCCCCTGAAAAGAACTATCCAGATGTACCCGAGAGGATTTATGTTGTAGCCGGTATTTTTTGGTTATTGGTCAGTACGACGATTATTGTCTGGACAATTATGATAGTAAGGGCAGCCATTAAAGATTATAGATTAATCAACCTATCGTCAAAAAAATCGATTGAATATTAAAAGTAGGCAACAAGTGATATGAAACTGAGATTATCTGAAAAATTCGGTGTTACCTTCCCAATGATTTTCACCCTAAATCTTTTGAATAAATACAGAAAACTTTTACCGCTGTGGATGTTACTTGTTGTTGGTATCTTGAGAGCCCAAGAAACCTTCCCGCCACCTGAAGTTCCCCTCGAAATTAAGGCTCAAAAAATTCAAGATGGCAGTATTGATATTGATGGGTTTTTAAATGAAACGGCGTGGGAGGGTGCCCAGATGATTTCTGGCTTTACCCAACGCGAGCCGGTTCAAAGTAATCCTGCCAGCTTTGATACCGAGGTGCGTGTGCTCTTTGACGCTAAATTTCTGTATATCGGTGCGAGATGCCTAGATAGCATTGCTGTTCGCAATTTTCTTCGTGTACGTATCCTTCATCGCGATTTTAATGCCTTTGGCAATGATCGTTTTGGTGTGGCTTTGGATGGACTGTTGGATAATCGCAATT
>JBHJJC010000122.1:0-4453 GCA_050042945.1 Croceivirga sp. | reverse complement strand
GGAATCAAAAACAACAGGGTCGCATTACGCTCGATATGACGTAAAAAGTAATGCCCCAATCCTTTACCTTCGGCAGCCCCCTCGATAATCCCCGGAATGTCAGCCATCACAAAACTTCTAAAATCACGATATTCAACAATTCCAAGATTGGGCTTAAGGGTAGTGAATTCATAATCTGCAATCTTCGGTTTAGCTGAGGTAATCACAGATAACAAGGTGCTCTTTCCAGCATTCGGGAAACCGACCAAGCCCACATCGGCCAAAACCTTTAATTCGAGTGTAATACGCCTTTCTTCACCTTCTAAGCCAGGCTGGGCGTATCTAGGCGTTTGGTTAGTTGAAGATTTAAAATGCCAATTGCCCCGACCACCCTTTCCGCCTTGGGCAATGATTTTTTCCTGTTCATTTTCTGTAATCTCAAACAGTATGGCATTGGTTTCGGTATCGCGAACAACTGTACCCAAGGGAACTTCCAAAACAACATCATCCCCGTCGGCCCCTGTACTTCGTTGTTTCGAGCCATGTTCACCATGTCCTGCCTTAAAGTGCTTTTTGAATTTATAATGGACCAGTGTCCAGAGGTTTTTATTGCCTCTTATAATGATATGACCTCCTCTACCGCCATCGCCCCCATCAGGACCACCCATGGCAACAAATTTTTCACGCCGTAAGTGCGTAGAACCCTTTCCTCCATTACCTGAGGATACCTGCACTTTAACGTAATCAACAAAATTTCCTTCGGTCATTATTTTGGTATTGTAATTCCAACAAAATCGTAAGTCTGATTAGAATAAAAAGCTATAATTAGTTTTTAAAGAAGCGTGGGGCCCTGCAAAGAATCGTTCTATTATAACAAACATAACGACCTTCGATTGGTGAACAAAATAGACAAAATACAGGTAATCAATTCGTAACCAATAATATACTTAGAGTACTATTGCGCTGCAACCTAAAATTCTTAACCCAATGTATCTATGATTTTAGCTAAACGTTGGGTTATCTCTTCGATTGCACCTATACCATTGACGGAATGAAACTTTCCCTGTTCTACATAAAATTCCTTTAATGGAGCCGTTTTTTCATTGTACTCTTCAAATCTGTTTCGAATCTTATTTTCGTCTTGGTCATCACTACGGCCACTCTCTTTGCCGCGCTCCAATAAACGTTGTATCAATATGTCATCATTGGCCTCTAAGGCTATGGTTGCCTCAATTTTCATATCCTTGGATTCCAAAAAATTATCCAATGCTTCGGCCTGGGCAGTGGTCCGAGGAAAACCGTCGAAAATAAACCCAGCAGCGTCAGGATTCTTCTCGACCTCATCACGCAACATTTTAATGGTCACTTCGTCAGGGACCAAATCACCATTATCAATATAAGACTTGGCCAGCTGGCCCAATTCGGTTCCATTTTTGATATTGTATCGAAATACATCTCCTGTTGAGATATGCTTAAGGTTGTATTTTTCTTTTAAAAACCCTGCCTGCGTTCCTTTTCCTGCTCCTGGTTTCCCAAATAGCACTAGGTTAATCATATTGGTTTGTTTTAGTTGATAGACTTCTTTTAAATTTCTTCCAAGTTCATCGTAATCCAGTCCGTAGCCCACAACAAACTTATTGGGTATCTCAAGACCTACATAATCGATAGGATACTCCCCATTATATGCTTCAGGTTTGTAAAACAATGTAGCAATTTTGAACTCTTTTACATTGGTTTTCGAAAACAAATGAACCAATTTCTGCAAGGTTCGACCGGTATCAATGATATCTTCTATGATAATCACACTTCGCCCTTCAATATCTCCTGAAACATCCAAAAGGGTCTCCACAATGCCTGTGGAGGTCAGCCCACTGTAGGAGCTAAGCTTAACAAAGGTCACCTCACAAGGGTGGGGATACGCTTTGAGCAAATCGGATATAAACATGAAGCACCCGTTGAGTACACCAACAAAAATTGGGGATTCATTTTTGTAGTCAGCAGCAATTTCATGGGCAACTTTCGCTACGGCCTTTTGAATTTCAGATTCACTTAGAAAAGTTTCGAAATATTTATCGTGCAGTTTAATCACTGTCAATGTTTAAAATCGAGGACGGCTAATATAGTGTTTTAGGGTGTCTTTTACAGCTTCAATTCCAGTAGAACGCGGAATTCCATGTATTTTTGTCTTCATTTTAATTTCGTATGAATTATTTTTCTTCTGAATTCACCCTAGGTATTCTAGGAGGTGGGCAACTGGGCAAAATGCTACTCTATGAAACGAGAAAATGGGATGTTTTCACCAAGGTAATGGATGCTTCCCCTGAAGCGCCCTGTCGCATCGCATGCAACGAATTTATCTTGGGTGATTTGATGGATTATGAGTCGGTGTACACCTTTGGAAAAACGGTAGATATCCTTACCATAGAAATCGAAAATGTCAATGTTAATGCCCTTGAAAAACTACAGGAAGAGGGTAAAATTGTTTATCCACAGCCTGAAGTACTTCGTACTATTCAAAACAAGGCACGACAAAAACTCTTTTACCGAGACAAGGCCATTCCCACAGCTGACTTCTCACGATTCGCCTATACTTCAGAGATTAAGGAAAGTATCGAAAATGGTGGACTTGATTTACCTTTTGTTTGGAAAAGTGCCCAATTCGGATATGATGGCCAAGGGGTGAAAATTATCCGTAAGGCCGAAGATCTTCAACATCTGCCCAATGTGGAATGTATTGCAGAAGATTTGATACCCTTTAAAAACGAATTAGCAGTCATTGTAGCTCGAAATGCCTCTGGGCAATCAAAAGTATACCCAGTGGTCGAAATGGAATTTCATCCTGAAGCAAATCAGGTTGAATATGTGATTTGTCCAGCAAGAATCGATGAATCCGTCGCTATAAAAGCACAAGAAATAGCACAAAACGTTTCTAAACATTTCGGTCATATTGGTCTTTTGGCGGTTGAAATGTTTCAGACCCAAGAAGATGAAATTTTGGTCAATGAGGTAGCACCAAGGCCCCATAACAGCGGTCATTACAGTATTGAGGCCAGTTACACGAATCAATTTGAACAACACATACGTTGTTTACTGAACCTACCCCTAGGGCAAACCGAAAGCAAGGTTGCCGGGGTAATGGTCAATTTGGTCGGCGCAGAGGGCCATACCGGTAATGTCGTTTATGAAAATATGAAGACTGCCTTGCAAATGGAAGGTGTTACACCCCACATCTATGGTAAAAATCAGACTCGCCCTTTCCGCAAGATGGGTCACGTGACTATAGTCAATAAGAATATTGATAAGGCCCGTGATATTGCACAACAAGTGAAGGAAAAAATTAAAGTAATCTCGAAATCTCAATAAATGATAGCCAGACTCAAATAATAAGGTATTTGGGGTTTTTAGGAGTTAAAATTTAAAATTTATGTCAAAAGTAGCTGTAATCATGGGCAGTACAAGCGACCTTCCGGTCATGCAAGACGCCGTAAATATTTTAAAAGGATTTGATATTGAAGTAGATAATGACATTGAATCGGCTCACCGTACTCCCGAAAAACTATTTGATTTTGGGAAAAATGCCCATAAAAATGGATATTCGGTCATCATTGCTGGAGCGGGCGGTGCCGCACATTTACCAGGTATGGTAGCCTCGTTATCGCCCCTACCGGTGATTGGCGTTCCCGTTAAAAGTTCCAATTCCATCGATGGGTGGGACTCGGTTTTATCAATACTTCAAATGCCAGGAGGTGTTCCAGTGGCGACGGTAGCCTTAAATGGCGCAAAGAATGCTGGAATCTTGGCAGCCCAAATCATCGGAAGTAGTGATAAATGCGTGAGGGACAAAGTTGAAGTATATAAAGAAGGGCTCAAACAAAAAGTGATTGAAGGCGCAAAAGCAATGAGCAGTAAACAAAAATGAAAAAACCACTCCTAACTCCTAACTCCTAACGAATATACTTATGTCCCAACACATCCAGAGCACCGACAACCCCTTACTCCAGCCCTTTGACCAAGCACCGTTTTCCAAAATTAAAAACGAGCACTTTAAGCCTGCATTTTTAGAAGCGATTGAAAGGGCTCGTAAAGAGATTGATACCATTGTGGAAAACCCGTTAGCACCGACCTTTGAAAATACTATTGAGGCATTGGATTATTCTGGCTATCAATTGGATAGGATATCAAGTACTTTCTTTAACCTAAATTCTGCTGAAACCAATGATAAAATCCAAAAAATAGCCCAAGAAATCTCTCCTCTTTTATCAGAATTCAGCAATGACATTACACTTAATGAGGGCTTGTTCGAAAAAGTCAAAACCGTTTATGATAAAAAACTATCGCTCGATTTGACCGAAGAACAGCGTACGTTGTTGGACAAACGGTATAAAAGTTTTAGTAGAAACGGGGCCAACCTATCGGAAGACAAGAAAAAAAGACTGCGTGCCATCGATGCGGAACTGGCACAGCTCAAACTAAA
>JBHJJC010000121.1:0-4021 GCA_050042945.1 Croceivirga sp. | reverse complement strand
TCTGGATTCTCCCAAATTTCCCGTGCAACTTTCGAAAATTGAGCTGTTTTCTCATCTAAGGTCTTGATGATGAAGTCATCATTTTCAATATCTTGAACATTTAAAGTTGTTGTTGCATTACCTTCTTGCCCCATAGCCGAGCAACATAATAAAGCAAGTAAAATTCCGAGTACCTGTGTTTTCATCTTTAGTGTGTTTACGTTCTATTATTTAAAATTTTTCACTTCAAGTATTCAAAGAAATCGTTAATAATAAAGTATCATATGTGGTAGTCTACCCTCAATAAATAATCAAAACATAAGTTAATTTATTCTTAATCAGACGTATTACATAACTAATATAAGCGAAATAAGAATTTCTTAAAACAAAGGGATTTTTTCTTTTTTATTCCGATTTGTAGCCCAACATAGTGTACTACTTGTTGAAATATACTATAACCAAGGCGTCTTAATGAATACGTTAAAACGAAACTTATGTCGTATTAGCCAACGAAAAAAGACTAGGGCAATCTAAGAATACTATTGTATTCCTTCTATTTTTTCAGCAATTGCGGTAATGTCTTCTAGGAGTTGTTGCTGAACTTCCAAATGCTGCTTCGGGGTTAATTCTTGTTCGTTATGATCATGATTATGATCGTGCTCCGAATGGTCATGCTCTGAATGGTCATGCTCTGAATGATCGTGACCAGAGTGGTCGTGTTCATGTTCAAATCCTGGAACCTCAACCAATTGTTCGTCCCATTCTTCAAGTGAAGTACCAATAGCACTCAAGGTAGCTGCATGGGTCTCAACAAAAATGGAATCTTTGTTTGCCTGTAATTCGGAAAGTTTCTTGCTCATCTCTCCGCGAATGGCAAGGGCTTCATTGTGTATTTTAAAAGCCTCTTCCAATTCCGGACTTTTTTTCGCTTCACCGCATGACAGGAGAACAAGCAGCATTCCGATAGAGAGAATAAATACTTTGGATAGCGTGACGAGATGATTTTTTTGTGTCATTTGATTAGATTGATTTAATGAACTTCTTTTTCCCAACAGGTATTGTAAACAGTACATTGAATACGAATAGCGTTACACTAAAATAAAGAATAATGAAATAAAAATGGTAATTCAACCGTGAGACATAGGCGTTTTAACTGTTTTCCATCCTAAAGGGTATCCTTCGTAGATATCGTCAAGCATGGTAATTTGAAATACCTCTACAACATTGGTAAATTTGTAAAATGAAAGAGTGGGAGGGGAGATGGATGAATACTTGACTGCAAGTTAATCTCAACGACCAGTGTAAATTGTATCATGAACAAGACCTTGCTTATTTTTCCAATCTTTTTTTACAAGATAATATGGTGCCTTTAAAACTTATAATTTGGAACTAGAACATACATATGGCGATTTACCTTCTGTTTTTTTTACCCTTCAAAAACCTGAACCCGTTCCAAATCCAGGAAAAATATATTTTAATACGGCCCTGGCAAATCAATTGGGTCTAGGTTTTTTAAATAATGATGAAAAAAAGATTATCGATTATTTTTCAGGGAATAAGGTGCCGAAGACACTCAAGCCGTTGGCTCAAGCCTACGCTGGACATCAGTTTGGTCACTTTACCATGTTGGGAGATGGCAGGGCTGTTTTGCTGGGTGAACAAATTGACCCAAGTGGGCAAAGGTTTGACATTCAATTAAAAGGTTCTGGTCAAACCCCTTATTCAAGACGTGGAGATGGAAGGGCAACACTTTATTCAATGCTTCGTGAATACATCATAAGTGAAGCCATGCACCATTTAGGGATTGCTACCACTAGAAGCCTTTCGGTAATAGCTACTGGGCAATCCGTTTTTCGTGGGACAATGCACGAGGGGGCAGTTCTTTCACGTGTGGCTAAAAGTCATATTCGGGTCGGTACCTTTGAATACGCACGTCATTTTTGTTCTATTGAAGATTTGCAAGCGCTTACCAACTATACCATAAAAAGACATTTTCCAGATATAATTAATTCTGAAAACCCACCCCTTGAACTATTAAAATCGGTGATGCAAAAACAAATAGATTTAGTAGTAGATTGGATGCGGGTGGGCTTTATCCACGGGGTCATGAATACCGATAATATGAGCATTGCAGGCGAAACTATTGATTATGGCCCTTGTGCTTTTATGAATTCTTATGATCGAAAGACTGTCTTTAGCTCTATTGATAAAAGTGGTCGCTACGCTTTTGGTAACCAATCCGACATAGTGCGCTGGAACCTTATTGTTTTTGCCAATGCCCTTTTGCCACTGGTATCAAAAAACAAGGAAAAGGCTGTGGCTATGGCACAGGAAGTCATCGATGCATTTCAACAGGAGTTTACCCAAAAATGGTATGCTATGATGTTTGATAAGCTGGGTATAATGAATGTCGAAGAGAAGGATAAAGACCTGGTTGACGAATTATTGGTCTTAATGGAAACCCAAAAGGCTGATTATACGCAGGTATTTTTGGCCTTGCAGCAAGAAAGGGACCTAGATATTACCCTTTTTAGACAAAAGACCTTTGATGATTGGAAGTTAAAATGGAAAAAGACACATCAAAGAGGCGAAGAGAGAACTTTCCGGCTAGAACGGATGCAACAATCAAATCCTAAAGTAATCCCACGCAACCATTGGGTAGAAAACGCTCTTGAAGCTGCAGTTGATGGCGATATGAAACCCCTTAATCATTTGTTGGAACGACTTTCAAAACCTTATGGTCACCATCTAGATGAGATACAGTTTGAGCAGATACCCATAAGCTTTGATGCGGAATACCAGACTTTTTGTGGAACTTAGAGGAATATACCTGCTACAGGTTTTGAAAATAACGGTAACCAAAACACTGAAAATGTGTTAGGTATTTTAAATGGAAACGACATTTATAACATCATTATGTCATTATTGGGTCAATTCATAATTTTATGGACCTAAGTGCTATTGTACTAAATATTTAAAAACTAAAAGATTGCTATGAGGTCATCACTTATTTTAATGCTGTGTCTCGCGTACATTTCAGTGTCTTGCCAGACAAAAAAAACCAATGCAAAATCTGAGAATAAAGACTATCCCGTTCAAAAGACCGTTGCGGAGTGGAAAGAACAATTAACGGAAGAGCAGTTTTACGTTTTGCGTAAACAGGGAACGGAATACGCCTTTACTGGCGAATATTGGGACAACAAGAAAAAAGGTATTTATTATTCAGCAGCCACGGGTCAGCCTTTGTTTAGTTCCGAGCATAAATTTAAGTCGGGTACAGGATGGCCAAGTTTCTATAAACCAATCACGGATAATGCCGTTGAAGAGTTGGTTGATTCCAGTTATGGTATGGTTCGTACAGAAGTGGTTGATAGTGGCAGTGGTTCGCATTTAGGTCATGTATTTAATGACGGGCCAGAACCAACGGGGTTACGATATTGTATGAATTCTGCTTCCCTTATTTTCGTTGAAGAGGGGGCGGAAGTGCCATCTATCGTTAGGGAGTGGGAAGCGATATATGGTAAATAGTTTATTTCAACAATACGAAATGCACACAATTAAATGGAATAAAGGAGCTTAATACAAGTATATAATTGATTTTTAACTATTTGGAATTAAAAAATAAAAAACCGCAACTTGTGTTGCGGTTTTTTTGTGGAGGAATAGGGTCTTTTTTGAAGTGTAATAAACCGCTGTATTTAGTTCTTGTCAATGGTTGAAATTTTTTGTTGACACCAAAAGGAACAGCACCTTAACTTTACTCATCGGCACTTTTTAATATCATTTGACAGGAGGACCAAGCAATCTGACCACGCAAGATTATCGCGTTGAAGGGCTTTTTAATCCATGGTTGGCCTCTGTCGTGCGAGAAAAGTGAGGCTTAAGGGTAGTTACATCATCTTACCACTAAAACCAAGATACACTGCTGTTGCGGCTCATATATTATATTTTCTTTTCGTTTTACTCGGTTGGCATATTCATTTTAGTGCATGTTGTGCAGGTTTATAAGCCACTTAGCACTTACTTGTTTTTATTATGTTGT
>JBHJJC010000120.1:0-28729 GCA_050042945.1 Croceivirga sp. | reverse complement strand
CCAATATAATTAAACTATGAAAAATCTCATTTTAATAACATTTGTTCTTTTCAATATATCCTGTGGGTCGTTTGGGGGTGAAGATTCAATCAATTTGGATAACAGCTCAACAATTGATGTTCGGCATCAAAATATATCCCTTAACGTTCAAAATGGGTTTTTGATTGGCGAGACAACACTATTTCTATCTGGACAACCTGGTACTAAAGAAATAACATTGGGTGCAGCGGAAATGGATATACATACAGTTGAAATCGATAGAAGACCAGCGGAATATTCTATAGATTCTTTGAAACAAAAACTACATATAAAAGCCGAAAACCTTTTGAGAAATAACAATGAAATTACTCTAAAAGTCAGTTACCAGGCAAATCATAAAAATCAGTCTGACCCGGCGAACATATGGGGTAGCTTTGGTAGAGGAGTACGTTATTTTAAACCTACGTTGACAGACAAAGATAGACGTCATCAGGTTTGGGCTTTCGGTGAAGCAGAATCTGCAAAATATTGGTTTCCGTGTAATGAAAATCCTGCTGATGTAAGAACTACTGAGATATCTATCACAGCTTTTGCAAAAGCCATATCAAATGGAAGTGTCATGAATACTACTATCGATGAAGAGCGTTTTACAACAATCTTTAAGGAAGATAAACCTTATCCGGCACATCAGACTTTTTTTGTGGTTGGGAATTATCATAATTATAATCAATCGTATCATGACGTAATCATTAATAACTATGGTTATCCTGATGAACAGATAGGAACCAAAGAGAGCGTAATTAGCCTACCCGATATGATGCAGTTTTTTTCTGATTATACTGGGGTTCAATATCCTTATAAGCAGTACTCCCAAATTTTTGTACAGGACTTTGCTGGGTGGAAACCTGGATTAGCGACATCCATTATTACAGAAAACATGATTGATGATAAAACTACTCACGAAGACTTCTTGTATGGTTGGGATATAACTCAGGGCGAAGCCTTGGCCGCACAATGGTTTGGTAGCTATTTAAAACCAAAATCTTGGAGAGATACGTGGTTGAGTAAGGGCTTTTCGAGATATTTTTCCGGTTTGTACAATCAATATGCAAATGGTAAAACAGAGTTTTTGACATATCAACATTCTCCTGACCTTACCGCATATTTAAATGATTGGAATAATGCTATAGCTACCCAAATGGTCCCAGATTCAATTAATAATTTAGATGCTTTTGTAAATGGCAATGCCCCTTATGCCAAAGGAGCTAGGGTATTGCATATGCTTCGAAAAGAATTGGGGGAAGGCAATTGGAAAGAATTGATAAGGGCCTATTGTAAAGACTATGGAAACTCAGTAGTAGCTACAGAAGATTTTATTCGCCTAGTCAACAAGGTATCCAAGACTTCAATGGATTGGTTTTTCGAACAATGGATATATGGGGTAGGGCATCCTATTTTTAAGGTAGAGAAAGAGTTTGACCAATCTAGCGGAAAACTTCGCCTTACCGTTTTGCAAAGTCAAAAGGTGGATTCCATAATTGGTAATCAAAAGATTCCATACTTCAAAGGAAAAGTATTTGTAGAGATAGAGGACCAAATAGAAGAACTCCAACTTGAACCAAAACGCGTAAATAAGTTTGAATTTCAACTGAACGAAAAACCAAAATTGGTCAATTTTGATTACGAAGATACTTGGATAAAAGAGTCATCTTTCGCAAAAAATAAGAACGAATTGCTTGATGAATTAAGTGTCAGTACAGATGTTTTACACAAGGTCGATACAATGCAAAAGCTTACCGGTATTGCTGTCAATAAAAGCTCCAGTAGCAAAACAAAAGAAGCTGTCAAAAGGGCTTTGCAATCTAAAGCATCCAATGAGGAATATTGGAGAATGCGGTTAATTGGTCTAAGTCAATTAGTGTCATTATATCCCGTAGGTGATAAAGGCAATCTGGTTTTAGATATTGAAATGGAACGATTGCTGTTGGAATTGGTAAAAAAGGAGAAATCTTGGATGAAGGCATGGGCAATAAATTTCTTAGGTAATACGAGAAATCAAAAGTATGTGCCCATTTATTTGAAGGGATTGAAAGATTATAGTGATAGAGTTGTGTTTATGTCTGCCATTGCGCTTGGAAAGAGTAATGATAATAGAGCCTTTCAAGCATTAATGAGTCTACCGGATAAGCCTTCTTGGAAAAACCAAAGTCTTATTAGTGCTATGTATGGGTTGAAAGAATTGAAAGATCCAAGAGCTTATAACTTTACACTTCAAACACTAGCTGATTCCGAAAGACAACATTGGAATTTGGGTACTCCAATTTGGGATCATAGATTGGCCGCAGCTAACACTTTGGTTGCTTTGGGAAAGGTAGACGAAGGATATGATTTAGTATACGAGAACTACAAAGATGCGTTGGTCCATAACAATGTCAACGATATATTTTACAATGCTCAAATAATCGCTGTTCTCGGGGATATTCGAGGAGAAATGCCATTTACGGAGATAAAGGATACATTTAAAAACGATGATAATGTCATGGTAGCCGCAGACGAATTATACAAAACTTACAAGAACGCAATTAAAGGCAAATAAATATTCGATATGCGTACAAGTAAGATTTAAAAGATTCCCATGATAAAGCAACCAGCACTCTAATTATAAATCAAAACGAAAATGGTTGCGGATAATGGATTTATTTTGATGGCTGATATTGAATTATAATTTTTAGGGTGACATTCCATGTGCATCAGCTTCGAATAGAGATATTGTAACAATTTCATATGGTCAGCCTGTCGTAACAGTATTGGAAAGACCAAATTTATAGCAGATTGTACGATAAAAGGAGGGCGCGACCACGATTTCACTTTAGTCGAAAAACTTAAAAAGCAAATGTGAAGAGTTAATTTTAGATTGTTATGTAATAAAATACCGGTCAATTACTTTATCATTAATAATTGACCAGTATGATGTGATAGCCTTTTAGAATTCAATGCCTAAGGCATTAAAAATGCCAAGTTTGTCACCAATGATGCAAAGAGGAATTGCCACTAATATTACGATTAAAGCATAAACCATTATTCGTAAAAATATTTCTAAAACGCTTGTTCCTGCAGTAGTAGTGTTCTGTGCCATAAGCTGTTATATTTACCACAATATAACGAATTCTTAATCGAACGCGTCGTAAAAAGCGATTTAATTTCGACTAATGGAAGGCTTTGACCAATGTATGGTCGTTTTTTAAAGATGAAAGGCTTCATTACTTTGCTAACTTTTTTGCTAATTCTTCCAGTGAAATTCCTTTGGTCTCGGGCATTTTAAATAGCGCCCAAAATAATTGCAGTACCATCATGCCGGCAAAAAAGTAATAGATATACCATACCGTATCCTTTATATACCCATTATCGGCATCTAAGAACACTGGAGTAACCAAGGTGATTAAAGCAGCAAAGATCCAATGTGTGCCAGTACCCCATGATTGCCCGTAGGCCCGTACTTTGGTAGGGAAGATTTCAGAGATAAAGACCCAAATGACAGCTCCTTGGCCAATGGCATGGGAAGCCACAAAAAGACAGATGAATATGATGGTGAAAATGGGTTGAAGCTGTTGTTGGAAGCAGATACCTACCATAACTAAACTCAAAATATAACCAATCGAACCAATGATTAGAAGTTGCCGTCTTCCTAATTTATCCAACAAGCGAATGCCAATAATGGTAAAAACTAAGTTGACGATACCAATGGCAATGGAATTAAAAAGGGATTCCTTTCCTCCTAGACCGGCTTGCTCTAGAATTTCAGGGGCGTAATAAAGAACAAAATTAATACCTGACAATTGGTTGAAAAAAGCGATTAAAAAGCCCAACCACAATATTTTGGAATATTTCTTTTGAAAGAGACTTTCATTTATTGTGGAATCACTTAGACTGGCTTTTATGTCTTGTATTTGGTGTTTGGCCTCTTCTTGACTGTATATGCTGTTTAGTACTTCCAAGGCCGTTTCACTGTCTTTGTGCTGTGATACCAACCATCTTGGGCTGTATGGAATTCGGAGTACCATTAGGGTGTACAGTAGGGCGGGTATGGCCTCAACCCCCAGCATCCAGCGCCAGTCATTGTCCCCATCAACACCTTTCAAGGCCCAATTTGAAATGAATGCCATTAAAATGCCAAAGACAAGCCAAAATTGGTATAATCCCCCTAATTATCCGCGATTACTACCCGTGGTTATTTCAGAAATATAGATTGGTGCGGCCACTGAAGAAACACCGACCCCAATTCCACCGATAAATCGAAATAACGAAAAGGAATACGGTTCAGGCGCAAAAGAGCAACCTAAGGCAGAAACGAAAAATAAAACTCCCACCCAAAACAACGTCTTTTTTCGGCCCAATCTTTTCGTGGGTATTCCCCCCAATAAAGACCCAAAGACCGTTCCCCATAGGGCCATGCTCATGATAAAAGTACCATGGAATAACGGGCTGGTGTTCCATAATTCTTTGATGGGCTGATTGGCCCCGCTAATGACGACGGTGTCAAATCCAAAAAGGAACCCGGCTAAAGCTGCAGTCAGTGATATTTGAAGAATACGCTTATTCATGGTTGGTTAATTTTTCTAAAACTATAAAAAGTTAAATAAGCGGTTTTAGATATTCCATAACTTTTTGGGTCGCTCCCTTTTTTTGCAGTAGATATGCTGTATTATGGCTACCGGTCTGTGCTGAAAACTTATCATCCTCAATCAGTTGGCGTATGGTGCCTTCAAACTCTCATTGGTTCGATATGCTAATGATCCCCTTTTGGGACACCAATTCTTTTGCTTCGTAAAAACCCTCATAGTGCGGCCCGATAAGCACTGGAATACCAAAAACTGCTGGTTCTAGGGTATTGTGAAGCCCCGTGGAGAAGCCCCCACCGACATAGGCCATATCAGCATAACTGTATATTTTGGTCAATAGGCCAATGGTGTCGATGATTAGCACCTCTGCTTCTGATACTTTTTCAGATGCTACATCGGAGTACAATACTGATTTTTTGGTAATTGCTGCTTGAAGTGAACTGATGTGGTTGACCTTAATATTGTGTGGTGCAATCACGATTTTTATATCGGTTTGCGCCGAGTTGATAAAACCCTACATGATTTTTTCATCTTCGGGCCAAGTGCTTCCGGCAACAAAACATTTTGAATTTCCTTTGAACCGTTCCATAAAGTCCAAGAAATTTTCTTGATGAAGAATTTCGTGTACCCTATCAAAACGGGTGTCTCCGCTGATGGTTACATTTTGACATCCTACGGCGTCCAGAAGTTTCTTTGAGTTGTCTTCTTGAACGAAAAAATGGTCAAATGCTTTTAGTGCTTTTCTCATGAAACCGCCGTACCATTTGAAATAAACCTGGCGCTTTGAAAAAATGCCTGAAACCAGAAAAGTGGGCACATGTCTGTTTTGTAGTTCAGAAAGATAATTGGGCCATATTTCATATTTGATGAAGAGGGCTATCTTCGGTTGGATACCGTCTAAGAAACGTCGTGCTTTTTTTTGCGTATCCATGGGGAGGTACATTACCAGGTCCGCTGGAGTACTATCTTTTTTTACCTCGTAGCCCGAGGGTGAAAAAAAAGTGAGCAGATAATAATAGTTCGGGCGTACCTTTTTTAAAGCCTCCAAAACAGGGAGTCCCTGTTCATACTCCCCCAACGAGGCTGCATGCATCCATATGATTTCTTTCGATGTTGGGAGATTTTCTTGTAACGTAAGAAATGTCTTTTTCATTCCCTCAACAAAATACATGATTTTTTGGTTGAATTTCGCCACTACTCCAAGTAGAAACCATGTGCATTGTACCAAAAAAGAATAAAATACCCTCACCAATCGCTTTTGTACGAAGTTACATTTCTTGGGGAAAATCAGATTCAACCTAGCTTATTTCTTATTTTTGATTTAGAAAATGGAAGGAATGAAAAAAATACAAATGGTTGACCTTCAAGGTCAATTTAAAGGGATTAAGCAGCAAGTTGAGAAGTCATTTTCTTCCGTTCTGGAATCTGCCGCCTTTATTAATGGTCCTGAGGTTCATGAATTTCAAAAAGAGTTGGAAGCGTACCTGGACGTCAAGCACGTCATACCTTGCGCCAATGGTACCGACGCCCTTCAAATTTGTATGATGGGCTTAGGTTTAAAACCGGGAGATGAGGTGATAACAGCAGATTTCACCTTTGCTGCTACAGTTGAGGTCATTGCCCTTTTAGGACTCACTCCTGTTCTTGTCGATGTAGAACCTGATACCTTTAATATTGATCCAGAAGCAGTTGCAAAAGCGATAACGCCCAAAACAAAGGCCATAGTACCAGTGCATCTTTTCGGACAGTGTGCCAATATGGATGTAATTATGGAAATTGCCGAAGCACATCAGCTGTTTGTAATTGAAGATAATGCCCAGGCCATAGGGGCTACACATACCTTTAAGGACGGAACAAAGAAAAAAGCTGGAACGATAGGGCATGTTGCTGCCACTTCATTTTTCCCTTCAAAAAATTTGGGGTGTTATGGTGATGGTGGGGCCATTTTTACCAACGACGACGACTTGGCCCATATCCTAAGGGGAATTGTAAATCATGGCATGTACAAACGCTACCACCACGATGTGGTAGGGGTGAACTCACGACTGGACTCGCTACAGGCCGCAGTGCTGCGCGCAAAACTGCCCAAGCTTGATGAATATGGGGGCAAAAGGCGTGACGCTGCCCGAAAGTATAACATGGCCTTTGAGCACCAGTCAAATATTAAGGTGCCCTTAACGGTCAATGGTTGTAATGGAATTTGTGACACTTGCGATTGCCATGTGTTTCATCAATATACATTGTGTGTATTGCAGGAAAAAAGAGACAAACTTGTGCAACATCTGAATGAAAATGGCGTTCCATGTGGTGTATATTATCCTATTCCATTGCATCTTCAAAAGGCATATGTGGATGGTAGATATAAAGAAGAAGATTTCATGGTCACCAATACCTTGGTTAATGAAGTGATTTCATTACCGATGCACACGGAATTGGATGACGAACAGATTGAGTTCATTACAAAACTGGTCATTGACTTTGTAAATACGTAAGATGGGTAAAAAAATATTAGTAACGGGCGGACTCGGATTCATAGGTTCCCATACTGTGGTAGAACTTCAAAATGAAGGTTTCGAGGTTGTTATTGTAGATAATTGTTCCAATTCAACAGAAGAGGTTTTGAATGGTATCGTTGCCATTACAGGCAAAAAACCAGAATTCGAAAAATTTGATTTAAGGGATAAGTCCAAAGTGCATGAGTTTTTCTCAAAGTACGAAGACATCAGTGGTGTCATTCATTTTGCCGCCTCAAAAGCAGTAGGGGAGAGCGTTGAAAATCCGTTGCTGTACTATGAGAACAATTTGGGTGTTTTGGTTTACATCCTCCAAGAACTGACCCAAAAAGGGAGTGCAAACTTCATTTTTAGTTCCTCTTGCACGGTTTATGGCCAGGCAGATGTGATGCCGATTACTGAAAATGCCCCTGTGAAGCCTGCTGAATCCCCCTACGGAAACACAAAACAGGTGGGTGAAGAAATTATTAAGGACGTCTGCAATGTTAATCCACAATTGGCATCCATTGCCTTACGCTATTTTAACCCGATTGGGGCACACCCAAGTAATATGATTGGGGAACTGCCCACGGGAGTCCCTCAGAACTTGGTTCCTTTTATTACGCAAACGGGAGTGGGCATGTGCGAACAACTTTCTGTTTTTGGTGATGATTACCCAACACCTGACGGTACATGCATTCGAGATTATATTCATGTAGTGGATTTGGCTAAGGCCCATGTTGCCGCCTTACAACGATTGATGGACGGTAAGAATGAAGAAAACTTCGAGGTTTTTAATCTGGGTACCGGTACGGGAAGCAGTGTGCTTGAGGTAATTCAAAGTTTTGAAAGTGTATCGGGAGAAAAATTAAATTATCGCATCGCGCCAAGAAGGGCCGGCGATGTGATCCAAGCCTATGCCGATACGAAAAAAGCGAATGAAGTTTTAGGTTGGAAGGCACATTCTACATTGAATGATGCAGTTGGCTCAGCCTGGAATTGGGAAAAGAAAATTCGGGATTACGAAAAAGCCTCCGTTTGATTTAGGCCTTTGAAGTGTTAATTATTGAAGGGGCTATAGCTCTTTTTTGATTTTTACTTTGGCAAATTGTATTTTGACATGCAAGGTGTTAGAAGAAAACCCTAATAAAAGGAACCCAAGGATTGACATTAAGACTTCGGTTTTCATCATATAGTATATCATATCGAATTCCCGCAATCACATTTCCGGTTCTATAACCTGCCCCGATAAATAATGAGGTTAACCAATACGTATCCTCGAAGGTGCCACCATCGAGAGATTCTTCAAAACGAATTCGCCACTGTTCCAATTCCGCAGAAAGTTGAAGACTGGGTAGGGGATTATAAAAATTGATCAAGCTTCCTCCATAGCCTAAAAAATTTCGCTCGCCGAACTGGGTATAGTTCAATTGAAGTCCTAGTCCGGTTGAGAATTGTGGATTGATGTCATAAACGGCACTCGGGGCCAACTGTAGATTAAAACTATTGTTGCCAAATCCAAGGCCTATGCCACCCCCGTAACGCACTTTACTCCAAAAGGGATGGGGGTCTATTTTTTGCGCGTGACCGAAGAAAACGAAAAAACAAAGTAAAAAGGTAAGACGATGTATCATTTTTAGAGAATAAATCGTTTAGCGATTCTACTAAATTAGGGGTAAAATGTTTGTTTGTCGTACTTTTGAAATAATTTTGACCAAAGACTAGAAAGTACCTATCCATATGGATAAATATTCCTTCTTAAACGCTGCCCATACTTCCTTTTTTTCTGAAATGTACGACAGGTATCTTGCTAGTCCTGATAGTGTAGAACCAAGTTGGCGTGCATTTTTTCAAGGTTTTGATTTTGGTCTGGAAAGCCAATTGGAAGCGTTAGATGTTCGACCGACTGTTTCTGGTGAAACAGCTATTATCAATGGCCAAGAGGTTACCATTCCGCAGACCATTCAAAAAGAGTTTAGCGTAATCCGTTTGATCAATGGGTACCGTTCTCGCGGCCATCTGTTCACACAAACCAACCCCGTACGGGAACGAAGAAAATACGAACCAACCCTACATATTGGTGAATTTGACCTTGAGGAAGTTGATTTGGATACCATTTTCGATGCCGGTAATATCATTGGTATTGGTCCTAGCTCTTTACGAAAGATTATAGAGCACCTTGAACGGATATATTGTGACGCTATTGGGGTAGAGTACATGTACATTAGAACCCCTGAACGAATTCAATGGATTCAAAATTGGTTGAATGTAAATGACAACCACCCTAAATTTTCTCCTGAGGAAAAAAAGAATATCCTTAGAAAGCTCAATGAAGCGGTTTCTTTTGAAGGCTTTTTACATACGAAGTATGTCGGTCAAAAACGATTTTCATTGGAAGGCAATGAATCATTGATACCCGCTTTGGATGTTATTATCGAGAAAGCTGCCGATGCTGGGGTAAAGCAATTTGTTATGGGTATGGCCCATCGGGGTCGCTTGAACGTATTGACCAATATCTTTGGAAAGTCGCCCAAAGATATTTTTAGTGAATTTGACGGTAAAGATTATGAAGAGGCCATTTTCGATGGAGATGTAAAGTATCATTTGGGCTGGACGTCCATGCGCGAAACAGATTCCGGTAAGATGGTCAATATGAATATTGCCCCTAACCCCTCGCATTTGGAAACGGTAAATTCTATCGTTGAAGGAATCGCACGGGCGAAACAAGATAGTTCCCATCAAGATGATATATCAGAGGTGCTTCCCATTTTGATTCATGGTGATGCAGCTTTTGCAGGCCAAGGCGTTGTCTATGAAACTATTCAGATGGCGAAGTTAGATGGCTACCATACAGGGGGTACGATTCATATTGTGGTGAACAACCAAATCGGATTCACCACAAATTATTTAGACGCCAGATCATCGACCTATTGCACCGATGTGGGTAAGGTCACGCTGTCTCCTGTTTTGCATATCAATGCCGATGATGCCGAGGCTGTAGTGCACGCGGCGACCTTTGCGCTAGAATATCGAATGCGATACAAACGCGACGTTTTTCTTGATATGTTGGGGTATCGAAAATACGGTCATAACGAAGGGGATGAACCGAAGTTTACACAACCTTTGTTGTACAAATCGATTTCGAAACACCAAAATCCCCGTGATATCTATGCAGAACGTTTATTGAAAGAAGGTATCATTGATAAAGACTATGTAAAGCAACTGGAAGCACAGTACAAAAAAGAGTTAGAGGAAGATTTATTGGATTCCAGAAAAATCGAAAAGACGCGAATCACGGCATTCATGAAAGATGAATGGGAAGGCTTTTCAAGGGTAACGGAAGAGAAAATGCTCTCCTCGATAAATACATCCTATGATTCAAAAAAACTGGATGCTATAGCGGAAAAAATAACCGTCTTACCAGAAGGAAAGAAATTTTTAAGAAAACTCGAAAGACTGGTGCAGGCGCGTCACAAAATGTATTTTGAAGACAATAGTTTGGATTGGGCAATGGGGGAACTATTGGCCTATGCCAGCTTGATTGAAGAGGGTTACGATGTGCGCATGACCGGCCAAGATGTAGAGCGTGGTACATTTTCCCATCGACATGCCGTTATCAAGACCGAAATGCATGAAGAAGAGGTCGTCTTGCACAACGAAATGGGAAAACATCAAAATGGAAAACTTCACATATATAACTCTTTGCTATCAGAATATGCGGTGATGGGCTTTGACTATGGTTATGCCATGGCAAGTCCAAACACACTGACTATTTGGGAGGCCCAATTTGGGGATTTCAGTAACGGCGCACAGATTGTAATTGACCAATATCTATCAGCTGCCGAAGATAAATGGAAGCTTCAAAATGGATTGGTACTCTTATTGCCCCATGGGTACGAAGGCCAGGGAGCCGAGCACTCCTCAGCACGAATGGAGCGATATCTTCAACTATGTGCAAAAGACAATATGTATGTTGCCGATGTAACCACACCGGCAAACCTTTTTCATATGCTGCGACGGCAAATGAAAGCGCAATTTAGAAAGCCTTTGGTAGTATTTACCCCTAAGAGTTTGTTGCGCCACCCCAAAGTAGTTTCGACCAAAGAAGAACTGGCCAACGGAAGTTTTCAAGAGGTTATTGACGACGCTGAGGTAAAAGCAAGCGAAGTGAGCAGTGTAGTTTTTTGTACGGGTAAGTTTTATTATGACCTTTTGGCCAAACGTGAAGAACTGAAGAGAAAAGATGTGGCCTTAGTGCGTTTGGAGCAATTGTTTCCGTTGCCAGTAAAACAAATTCGAGAAGTTATGGAGAAATACGCTGAGGCTGAAGAAGTGGTCTGGGCACAAGAGGAGCCTAGAAATATGGGTGCATGGGGGCATTTGTTAATGCATTTTGACGAAGCAAAAACGTTTAGGGTGGCATCACGACGATTTTATGGTGCACCTGCAGCAGTCAGTGCTGTTCGCTCCCTAAGGCGACATAATGAGGTCATTGACTATGTTTTTGATAAGACTAAAGATAATTTTACTAGAAGAAAATAAATCGAGTACAGCATGATATTAGAAATGAAAGTCCCTTCGCCGGGAGAATCCATCACCGAAGTGGAAATTGCAGAATGGTTGGTTGAAGATGGTGATTATGTTGAGAAAGATCAGGCGATTGCCGAGGTAGATTCAGATAAGGCGACTTTAGAACTCCCTGCTGAAGAAAGTGGTGTCATAACCCTTGCCGATGCCGATGGTAATCGCTATGAGGAAGGAGATGCTGTGCAAGTAGGGGCAGTAGTATGCTTAATTGATACAACCGCTGAGAAGCCGGCAGGTAGCGTCGAAGCAAAAGTTGACGAGCAATCAGAGGAACCTAAAAAAGTGGAGACCCCAAAAGTCGAGGCTCCTAAAAAAGAATCTTATGCTACTGGAAGTCCCTCTCCTGCCGCAAAGAAAATATTAGATGAAAAAGGTATTGCGCCAGCCGAGGTAAATGGTACTGGCCGAGATGGTCGAATCACAAAAGAAGATGCTGTAAAAGCTGTGCCATCAATGGGCACTCCTACAGGTGGAAGTCGTGGTGAATCCCGTTCCAAGCTTTCAATGTTGCGTCGTAAGGTAGCAGAGCGATTGGTTTCAGCCAAAAATGAAACTGCCATGCTGACGACCTTTAACGAGGTTGATATGTCCCCTATTTTTGAGTTACGCAAGCAATACAAAGAGCAGTTCAAAACAAAACATGGCGTAGGTCTCGGCTTTATGTCATTTTTTACCTTGGCCTGTGTTCGAGCGTTGAAAGAATATCCGGCGGTCAATTCAATGATTGATGGTAAAGAAATGATATCTTATGATTTCTGTGATATTAGTATTGCCGTTTCAGGGCCAAAAGGCTTAATGGTACCCGTCATTCGCAATGCGGAAAACCTAACCTTTAGGGGAGTTGAAGCCGAGGTGAAACGCTTGGCCATTCGCGCCAGGGACGGTCAAATTACCGTTGATGAAATGACGGGAGGTACCTTTACCATTTCCAATGGTGGGGTTTTTGGCTCGATGTTATCTACCCCAATTATCAATCCTCCGCAGAGCGCAATTTTGGGAATGCACAATATTGTTGAAAGGCCCATTGTTCGCGATGGGGCCATTGCCATAGCGCCAATAATGTATGTAGCACTTTCGTACGATCATCGAATCATTGATGGTAAAGAGTCCGTTGGTTTTTTGGTGGCCGTGAAAGAGGCGTTGGAAAACCCAGAGGAGTTGCTTATGGGCAATGATATAAAGAAAGCATTAGAGCTTTGATGGTCTAGTTCCTTGCCTTTTAACGAACTTTCAGTTTAAAAGGTAGAGCGCTTTCCGGTTGTAATCGATGATTGCCTTCCCTTTTTTTAATAAATCTGCGCCAATGATGCCGTCAACGGGATGGGAGTTATGTTGCACTAAGGCTTGGTTTACATGAACTAGGTTGAAGAGTACGATTTTTTGTCTTTTCTTTTTCCAATTGCCTAGCGTTACATTGTTGTTTTTAGAAATGCAAGTCTCCATTTCTGTGGCACCCGCTCCAGCAGCCTTGATTTCGGATACCTCATAATGGAGTCCAAAAACATCTGCTTTGTCCAATCCAATACAGGTATTTGAAGCCCCAGTATCCAAAATAAATCTACCCTCAACCCCATTGATAGCTGCCTTTAGTTCAAAATGGTTGGTTTTTGTCAATTTGAGCTTGACCCTAGTGTAGTGTTGTGAGCTGAGAAAAGATTTGAGTGCCGTCATATTTTTAGTTAACCGTCTCCAATTTTCCTTTGGAAATGCAAGGACATTTTAAGGGTGTTTTTGCCAAAGATAAGCCTATTTTTGTGCCGTGATTTTGACAGATACGCATACACATCTCTATAGCGAGGCTTTCGATGATGACCAAGATGAAGTGGTACAAAGGGCATTTGGTTTAGGGGTAAAACGATTTTTCGTTCCCGCAATAGATTCAACTTATGCCCAACGCATGTACGACTTGGAAAAAAAATATCCTGAAAACGTGTTCTTAATGATGGGGCTGCATCCCACGCATGTGAAGGAAAACTATGAAGAAGAATTGTCTTTTGTGTCACAACAATTCGAACAACGGCCTTTTTATGCGGTTGGTGAAATAGGTATCGATCTCTATTGGGATAAGTCGTTTCTCAAGCAGCAGCAAGAGGCTTTTGTATATCAAATTCGATTGGCAAAATCAAGACAATTGCCCATAGTCATACATTGTAGAGAAGCTTTCGATGAGATTTTTGAAATCTTGGAACAAGAAAAGGGAAGTGATTTACGAGGTATTTTTCATTGTTTTACCGGTACAAAAGAACAAGCGGAAAAAGCAATCGGTTTTCAAATGAAATTGGGTATCGGTGGAGTGGTCACATTTAAGAATGGAAAAATTGACCAATTCTTGCGCGAAATTGATCCGGTCCATATTGTTTTAGAGACCGATGCACCTTATCTCGCCCCAGTACCGTATCGCGGAAAGCGTAACGAAAGTGCATATGTTGACTTGGTGTTAAATAAGCTTTCAAGTGTATATGGAAAATCAAAAACAGAAATGGCTAGTTTGACAACTGAAAATTCAAAACAGGTTTTTGGAATATGATAGAAAGAAAGACCGTACTGTTAATTTACACTGGAGGTACCATTGGTATGGTCAAAGAACCTAAAACAGGTTCGTTGACCGCATTTGATTTTAAAGGTCTTCAAAAAAAAATTCCTGAGCTTTTTCTGTTAGACTGTGAAATCGTCACAATCGCTTTTAAGCAACCCATTGATTCAAGTAATATTAACCCTTTATATTGGGTAAAGATTGCAAGGTTAATCGGTGAAAACTACGCTAAGTTTGATGGCTTTGTTGTATTGCATGGCAGTGATACGATGAGTTACACGGCTTCTGCGCTCAGTTTCATGTTAGAGAATTTACAAAAGCCTGTAGTATTGACTGGGTCGCAGTTACCCATAGGTGATTTGCGAACCGACGCCAAAGAAAATCTAATTACGGCCATCCAAATTACTTCCCTCTATGAATCTGGAGAACCGGTAATTCGTGAGGTGTGCCTCTATTTTGAATACAAGCTATATCGCGGTAATCGAACAACTAAAATCAACACCGACCATTTTCAAGCATTTCGATCAATGAACTATCCTACTTTGATTGAATCTGGGGTCACGCTCAAAATCAACCATCCTTATCTACTGTTGCCCTCAAGAAAAGAAAAGCTCATCGTACATACCGAGATGAACACGAATGTAGGAGTGCTAAAGTTGTTTCCTGGAATTGGGCAATCTTTCATTCAATCCGTTTTGAACGCTACGGCACTAGAGGCATTGGTTTTGGAAACCTATGGTGCAGGTAATGCTTTTACCGATGAATGGTTTATCAGTGTTCTGGCCGAAGCCATTCAAAATGGGCTTCACATTATCAACGTTTCTCAGTGCATTGGCGGCGGTGTGATTATGGGGCAGTATCAGACCAGTGAGCCATTGAAAAAAATCCAATTGATTAACGGTAAGGACCTTACCACAGAGGCGGCGGTTACCAAAGCGATGTATCTTTTGGGCAAAGGATGTTCTGCAAGACAATTCAGACAGTTTTTTGAGGCTTCCCTTCGGGGTGAAATGCTGGAAAATTAACTACCCAAATTTCTGTAACTGTAATTTTTTTTGTTTATTGGGCGGCCTAACTATCAAGAACTAGAGAGGTGGCCGAGTGGTCGAAGGCGCACGCCTGGAAAGTGTGTATACACCAAAAGTGTATCGAGGGTTCGAATCCCTTCCTCTCTGCTAGGCTTTTAAATTTTTTAATTTCGAAATTTTTATATCTTTAACATTATTAACTAACTAAATTTAAGTTTGAACACGATGAAAAAAATATCCCTTACCCTGGCTACTGCCGGAATGTTTATTGTAGGTACTACATCCGCCTCCGCAGCCATGTTGCAAGATGGGGCCGAAGCAAGTAAAGGTTTTACCCAAGTGTTGAAAGAACAGTTCATTCAAGGTGGGCCGACGTTCATGGGAATCGTATTGTTATGTTTGATTTTAGGCCTTGCCGTGGCCATCGAGCGTATCATATACCTTAATATGGCCAGTACCAATTCTTCAAAGTTGAAGCAACAAGTCGAAGACGCCTTGGCATCAGGCGGTGTGGAAGCAGCTAAGGAAGTATGCAGAAATACCAAAGGGCCCGTAGCCTCCATATTCTATCAAGGTCTTGACAGAGTTGGTGAAGGTTTGGAATCTGCTGAAAAAGCAGTTGTGGCCTACGGTGGCGTTCAAATGGGGCAACTGGAAAAGAACGTTTCTTGGTTGTCTTTATTCATCGCAATTGCACCGATGCTTGGTTTCATGGGTACGGTAATTGGTATGATTCAAGCCTTCCAGAAAATTGCAGCAGTAGGTAACTTGAGTGCTTCGTTGATTGCGGGAGATATTCAGGTAGCACTTTTAACGACTGTATTCGGTCTGATTACTGCAATCATCCTTCAAATTTTCTACAATTACATTATTGCTAAAATCGATAGTATTGTTAATGATATGGAAGACTCTTCAATCTCGTTGATTGATATGTTGGCTGCCCACAAGAAGTAATTGATAACATTTAAAACTATCGTATCATGCAAAAAATTTTAAAGATTGTATTAATTGTTATCGGAATCGTAGCGGCCGGTCTGTCATTCTTCGGAATGCCCTCTGGTGACGACCCCACGGCAATTGATAGTGGGTCAATAGACCTTATGTTTTTGTTGACCTGGGTGCTATTGATAGCAGCGACCATTTTGGCAATCTTTTTCGGATTGAAAAAAATGGTGACGACCCCAGGGGGATTGAAAAAAGCGCTATTTTCTTTAGGAGGATTGGCAGTGCTTTTCATTATTGGTTATGCGTTATCAAGTGGCGATGAAGCTCAAGCCGTAGTCGATACTTTCGCTGGAAAGGATATTGAACCTGAAGTTGGAACCGTAAAGAACATAGGCATGTTATTGAATGTGTTCTTTGGTATGACCATAGTAGCCGTGGCATTAATGATATTGCCAGGTATAAAGAAACTAATCGGACGTTAAAATTTAAGAATTATGCCTAGAAGAAAAGGAGCTCCAGAGGTTAATGCTGGGTCTATGGCAGATATCGCTTTCCTTCTGCTCATCTTTTTCTTGGTGACAACCACCATTGAGACAGATGCCGGACTGGATAGAATGTTGCCTCCTGCTGAACCACCAGAAGATATTGACGTTGTGATAAAGCAGAAAAATATCTTTACGGTAAATATTAATCGTAATGGGCAGTTATTGGTTGAGGAATCCATCATGGATATCAAAGATCTTAGGGAAGCAGCAATAGCTTTTTTAGATAACGGAGGTGATGGTAGTTGCAACTATTGTAAGGGTAGAAAAGATGCTACATCTTCCGATAATCCTGAAAAGGCCATTATTTCTTTGAAGAATGATAGGGAGACCAAATATTCTACGTACATCACAGTTCAAAACGAATTGGTAGGAGCGTACAATGATTTACGAAATAGGGAAGCACAGCGGCTTTATGGCAGTGATTTTACTGACATGGAAGGGAAATTTTTGAATCCTGAGACCCCCTCAGCGGAGCGGGATGACCTGAAGCCGAAGGTGAAGAAAATTCAGGAACTAATTCCACAGAAATTGTCTGAAGCCGAAACGTCGAACAATTAAAAGAAAATTCAAATGGCAAAGTTTGCTAAGAAAAAAGACGGAGATTTACCTGCGGTTTCAACAGCCTCTCTACCTGATATCGTATTTATGTTACTGTTTTTCTTTATGACGGTAACAACTATGAAAGACAGTTCGCTATTGGTGGAAAATACCCTTCCAAATGCAACTGAAATCAAGAAGTTGGAAAAGAAAGACCGCGTCATTTACATTTATGTTGGTAAACCTACCAGGGAATATCAAAGTGTTTATGGTTCAGAGCCTAAAATTCAATTAAATGATAAGTTTGCGAGTGTTGATGAAGTAGGTTCCTACATTTTGGCAGAAAGGGCCAAGAAGCCCCAAGAGTTGCAGAATGTTTTGACCACAGCATTAAAAATTGACAAAGACGCAAACATGGGTCTAATCTCTGATATCAAACAAGAATTAAGGCAAGTAAATGCGTTAAAGGTCAATTACACGACATACGAAGGTGATGCTTTTAATAATTTGCAGTAATTAATCTCAACAAAATACGTATTTCGAGACCCTAGACATTTGTCTAGGGTTTTTTATTTAAGGTAACATCGAACTTTTTTATTTTTCTCATCCAAACGGCCAGTTTACTCATTTGTGCTTTTGAATAATTTCTTTATTCCAGTAATTACTGGAATATTTCTGAATAAGGGATTATTAAAACATGGTGTTATGAGTGTTAAAAATAATGTTCCCGAAGTCAATGCGGGTTCAATGGCCGATATCTCGTTCTTATTATTGATTTTCTTTCTGGTGACGTCATCCATAGAAAATGATGAGGGAATATATCGTATGCTTCCTAAAGATGGGAAACGACCTTCAGTTGAAATTAAACAACGGAATCTTCTTGAGATTTCCATTGGTAACGATAACCAATTGATGGTGCGAGAAGAAATTATCCCATTAAATAAATTACGGTCTAAGGTGGTAGCTTTTTTAGACAATGGGGGCGCTAAAAATGGAAATTCAGGGTTTTGTGAGTACTGCCGTGGTCAGGCTTCGGATGATTTCTCTGAGAATCCTGATAAAGCTATTATTTCTTTGGTCTCAGGTAGCCAGTGTGAATATGGATTTTATATCGCCGTTCAAAATGAGATTGTTGGGGCATACAATTCCTTACGGAATAGGGAAGCGCTTTCATTGTACGGTACGAATTATCAAATGTTAATTGAAGATTATAATAATGAAACCAATGAACTCTTAAAAGAGGGGATCAAAGAAAAAATTCAGGTATTAAGGACAATGTACCCACAGAAAATTGTAGAACCAGAGACGATTTACGCTAAAAACTAAAAAGATGAAAGCAATAAAAAGGAACTCCTTAAAAAAGCTTCCAGCTACATCTACGGCAGCACTACCAGACATAGTCTTCATTTTACTCTTCTTTTTTATGACCGTAGCAACAATAAAGAATCAAGATTTAAGGGTAGAAAACCAACTGCCTTTGGCCAGTGAAACCGAGAAAATCAATAAGGCGGATAGGGTCATCGAAATTTTTGTGGGCAGACCTACCAAGAGTAATCAAGTCTATGATGATAAAACGGTTTTAATTCAAATTGATGAACATTTGGTTAAAAAACAAGAGGTGGGCCATTATGCCCTTCAATCGTTACATCAAATGCCCGAGCATCTCAGAAATACGGCCATAGTAGCTATTAAGGCAGACCGTCGTGTTCCGTTAGTACATATTAAAGAAATTAAAAAGCAGCTTGTTCAGGTCAATCTTTTGAAAATTAACTACACCACTTTACAAGGTGATGTTTTTCAAGCCCTGTAAGGGTGTATTGACCCTGTAGTTAACAATGATAACCAGCAGATTTTCTTTACTTTGCGAAATGGGAAAATTTTGCATTTTCGCAGTATTGTATATATTCAGCATTTTTCTTAGCGCTCAAGAAAAGAACGCATCGGATGTTAATACTCCATATTTAGAAGATCAATTCTATATCGGTTTGGGATACAATTTTCTCTTGGACAAACCTGAGCCCATTATACAGCGTAATCTCTCCTATCATCTACAATTGGGATTTATAAAAGATATACCCTTGAATAGAAAAAGAAATTTGGGAATCGGCTTTGGGGTGGGTTACTCTACCAATTCGTACTATACCAACTTAGTCGTTCTTCAATCTGATGAGGGCGTTATCTATCGATTGGGTGTGGGAGAAGAGCAGTTTGACCGCAGTAAAATGGAGACTCACAGTATTGAATTTCCTTTTGAGTTTCGATGGCGAACATCAAACCCTGTAGATTATAAGTTTTGGCGTATCTATGCTGGTATTAAAGGGGAGTATCTCTTTTCCAGAAAGTCAAAGCTTGCCGGTGATAATTTAAGTGTTTTTCAAGGGGAAACAACCTTTTCGAATCCTAACATAAATCAATGGCAATTTGGCGCCATATTAAATTTTGGTTATAATACCTGGAATCTTCATTTATATTACGCTCTTACAGCGTTTCTCGATGAAAATGCACTATTTCAAGGAGAGCGGTTAACCATAACCCCATTTCGTATTGGACTTATTTTTTATGTACTATAGCCAATACTTCAGCACGAACAGCTGAGAGCAGGTTCCCACAATAAAACCCAATAAAAGTTCCATTTTGGTGTGTGCTTTCATAAAAAGACGAGAGGTGGCAACAAGTCCTGTCATCAATGTCAGCAGGGCAATAGCGAAGGTGATATTGACCTCGAAATGAATGCTTAGGCCAATCAGATATATAAGAATACTGCCCATGCCCATTAGGTGAATACTACCTTTGATTCGAGTAAACAATAGCAACAAGGTTGAAAAACTGGCAATCAATAATCCCACAAAAAAATAATAGAGTTCGTTGACGTAATTCAGAGGGATTATCTTATACAATATCATGAGATATATAATCATACTGAAGTACAACGGGTATTTTCGTTCCCTCAATTCAGGTGCTAAAATAGACGAGATAAGGCCTAGGTTTTTCAGTATAAGGAACAGTATGATAGGAATGATAATGGTAAGAATGAATATGGGTAAAATATTACCGCTTTGAAGTTCAAGGGGGTTGAGCCGCGGGGTTACCAGAAAATAAGAGAGCGTACCCCCCATTGGTATGAACAACGGATGAAAAACGTACGATACTCCTTGAAGTAGATGGCGCATCAGATTTGTTTTCTAAGACGGGCAACAGGTAACCCAAGTTGTTCTCGGTATTTCGCAACGGTTCTTCTTGCAATGGGATATCCTCTCTCTTTAAGAATTTTAGCCAATTTATCGTCGGTCAACGGTTTCTTTTTATCTTCTTCAGAGATAACCGTTTCGAGTATCTTCTTAATTTCTTTAGTAGAAACATCTTCGCCTTGTTCATTTTTCATTGACTCTGAAAAGAACTCTTTTATCAATTTGGTTCCATAAGGGGTATCCGCATATTTGCTGTTGGCCACTCTCGAAACGGTGGACACATCCATATTGATTTGGTCAGCAATATCTTTGAGAATCATCGGTTTCAGCTTGCGTTCATCACCTGTCAAAAAGTACTCTTTTTGATAGTACATGATGGTGTTCATGGTGACAAACAAGGTTTGTTGTCGTTGCTTAATAGCATCAATGAACCACTTCGCGGCATCTAATTTTTGTTTGATGAAGAGTACAGTGTCTTTTTGTGATTTGCTTTTGTCTTTGGCACTCTTATACCCTTTTAACATGTTTGAATACTCTTTTGAAACATGGAGCTCCGGGGCATTTCGCCCATTGAGGGTCAGTTCAAGTTGGCCGTCTACTATCTTGATAGAGAAATCTGGAACCACATGTTCTATGATTCGGTTGTTACCGGCGAAAGAACCTCCAGGTTTTGGGTTCAATCTTTCTATTTCTGAAATAGCTTCTTTAAGTTGTTCTTCAGAAACATCATGCTTGGATTGTAGTTTGCTGTAATGTTTCTTTGTAAACTGTTCAAAAGACTTCTCAATAATGGCCAACGCCAAATCAATGGACGGCGTGTTTTCTTTTCGCTTTAATTGTATGGCCAAACATTCATCCAATGAGCGTGCAGCAACCCCAGGGGGATCTAATTCTTGAACGGTTTGTAAAACGCTCTCAATGGTTTTCTCATCGGTATAGATGTTTTGGGTGAAGGCCAAATCATCCATAATATCTGTGATAGGCCTTCTTATGTAGCCGCTTTCATCTACACTGCCGACTAAAAATTCAGCTATGGCCCATTCTTCTTCGTTCAAATAGGCCGTACTCAGTTGATTGATGAGATATTGATTAAATGATATGCCTGCCGCATACGGAACACTTTTTTCATCTTCATCGGCACTATAGTTACTGACCTGTGTTCGATAATCAGGAATTTCATCATCGCTTAGGTATTCGTCGATATTGATATCGTCTGCCGAAATGGTCTCATTGTCTTGATGGTCGTCGTAAAGCTCTTCATACGAATCTTCGCTAGCAGTTTCTTCCTTTCCGCTTTCCAGTGCTGGATTTTCTTCGAGCTCTTGTTTCAATCGTTGTTCAAATGCCTGGGTGGGCAATTGAATCAATTTCATCAATTGAATCTGTTGGGGGGAGAGCTTTTGTGAAAGTTTAAACTGTAGGTGCTGTTTGAGCATTTTACAATGGGTTCCTTTCTTCTAAGGTAAAGAATTGCATTTAAAATTCAGCATTTTGAGGGGTGCGCGGAAAAGGTATAACATCCCTAATATTGCCCATACCCGTGGCAAAAAGAACCAAACGTTCAAAACCGAGTCCGAAACCGCTATGAACGGCAGTACCAAATTTTCTAAGGTCGAGATACCACCAGAGTTCTTCTTCTGGTATTCCAAGGGCGGCCATTTTCTCTTGAAGCACGTCCAACCGTTCTTCGCGCTGTGAACCCCCTACGATTTCTCCGATACCGGGAAATAAAACATCCATGGCGCGAACAGTTTTTTCGTCTTCATTAAGGCGCATATAAAAGGCTTTGATCGTAGCCGGATAGTCAAAAAGTATAACCGGACATTTGAAGTGCTTTTCTACCAAAAATCGCTCGTGCTCACTTTGTAGGGCAGCACCCCATTCATCGATGAGGTATTCAAATTTCTTCTTTTTGTTGGGCTTTGAGTTTCGGAGTACTTCAATGGCCTCGGAGTAGCTGACCCTCTTGAAGTTATTGTCAACAACAAAGCGCAATTTATCAATGAGTGCCATTTCGCTTCGTTCGTTCTGCGGTTTGGTTTTTTCCTCATCCAACAACCGTTTTTCCAAAAACTTGAGGTCGTCATCACAGTTTTCCAAAACGTAGTTCAATACCCATTTGATGAAATCTTCGGCCAAATCCATATTGGCCTCTAGGTCATAAAAGGCCATTTCGGGCTCAATCATCCAGAACTCGGCCAAGTGTCTTGAAGTGTTGGAGTTTTCCGCTCGAAAGGTGGGGCCAAACGTGTAGACTTTTCCAAGGCCCATGGCATATGCTTCGGCTTCCAATTGCCCTGAAACGGTCAAATTGGTTTCCTTTCCAAAGAAATCCTCTTTATAGTTGATTTCTCCATTATCGTTTAAAGGCGGATTATTTGCATCTAAAGTGGATACCCGAAACATTTCTCCAGCTCCCTCGGCATCTGAACCTGTGATGATAGGGGCATGCATGTAATAAAATCCATTTTCCTGAAAATAGGTGTGTACCGCATAGGATAATGCAGAGCGCACGCGCATAACAGCGGAGAACGTATTGGTGCGTACCCTTAAATGTGCTTTCTCCCGAAGGAATTCCAGTGAATGTTTTTTAGGTTGTATTGGATAGGTTTCCGCATCGGCCGTACCGTGTATTTTCAATTCTGAAACTTGTATTTCAACGGATTGACCTCGCCCTTGACTTTCCACTAAAATGCCTTTCACCCCTATTGCAGCTCCGGTCGAAATCGATTTAATCAACTCCTCATCAAAGTTTTCATAGTCCACAACACATTGAATGTTATTTATGGTCGAGCCGTCATTAAGGGCTATGAAACGGTTGCTTCGAAACGTTTTTACCCAACCCTGAACAGCAACCTCTTGCGATTTCGGTGCTTCCTTCAATACGTGCTTAATAGAAAACAAATCCTTCATTTATAGCAAAAATTAAGCCTCAAAGATAATTCTTTAGCCCAAGTAGCATAGGTATATTCAAAAGAAAAAGATTGTTATTGAACGTCACTGTCCCGTGAGGGAAGTACGTCAATTTGTGGTTTTTTGAAAATCTTTTTATTTGCAATGTTTCGTTCTAGTGACAACAGAAGTGATGGGAGTAAGATGAGGTTGGATAACATGGCAAATAGGAGCGTGGCCGAAACGAGTCCACCCATGGCCTGGGTACCTCCAAAGCTTGAAATAATAAATACCGAAAATCCGAAGAACAATACAATTGAGGTATAAAACATACTTACGCCAGTTTCACGGAGCGCATTGTACACCGATTTTTTAATTTGCCATTTATTGGCAGTCAGTTCTTGACGGTATTTTGCCAAAAAATGAATGGTATCGTCGACCGATATACCAAAGGCAATACTGAAAATTAAAATGGTCGATGGTTTTATGGGAATTCCCAAAAAGCCCATGAGTCCCGCAGTAATGACAAGTGGTAGCAAATTTGGGACCAACGATATTAATATCATTCGAAAAGAGCGAAAGAGATAAGCCATGAAAATTGAAATAAGGCCCACAGCAAGAGCCAGTGACAATAACAAATTTTTAATGAGATATTTTGTTCCTTTTAAGAAGAGTAGTGCTTTGCCCGTGATGTAGACATTGTAGCGTTCTGAAGGAAATATTTTGGAAATCGATTTTAATAGGTCACTTTCGATTTCTTCCATACGGGGTGTTTTGACATCCCGCATGAATGTGGTCATACGCGCAATTTGACCGGTACTGTCAACAAAACTCTCCAGAAGATTACCGTTTTCAGATGATTTTCGCGCCACATCCATGATAAAATTGTTTTCTTGGGTTGTGGGCAACTGGTAATATTTCGGTATGCCATTGTAAAAAGCTTGTTTGGAGTACTTTACCAAGTTTACCACCGATAATGTTTTTGAAAGTTCAGGAATTCCATCAATTTCCTGCGACAATCGGTCCATTCTTTTGAGTGTGGCCAGTTTGGCAATTCCATTTTTCCTTTTCGAGTCAACAACGACTTCTACGGGCATTATGCCATCAAACTCTTTTTCAAAACAGCGAATATCCTTAAAAAACTTGGCGTTTTTCGGTAGGTCTTCGATACGACTGCCCGTAATCTGAATTTGATAAATTCCTATGATACTGAGCACAAGAACGGTGACGGAGGTCAGGTAAACCGATATACGATGATTTCGAACCACGCCTTCCATCCAATTCACAAAAGTGTCCATCCATTTTTTATTCAAGTGTTTTAAGTGCTTGTTTTTAGGAATGGACATGAAGCTATATACAATCGGAATGATAGAGAGTGAGAGGATGAAAATACATAAAATGCTCAATGAAGCCACAATACCAAATTCCTTTAGTAAATCACTATCAAGAATAATAAAGGTGGCAAAACCCAATGCCGTTGTAACATTGGTCATTAAAGTGGCATTACCTATTTTGGTGATAACGCGCTGTAGTGAAAGTGCCTGATTACCATGTTTTTTTACTTCTTGCTGGTATTTGTTGATTAAGAAAATACAATTGGGGATACCAATAACAATGATGAGTGGCGGAATCAAAGCGGTCAATATGGTGATTTCATATTTGAAGAGGCCAAGGATACCAAATGTCCACATCACCCCAATGATAACCACACATATCGATATGGTCGTCGCACGGAAACTTCTAAAGAAGAAGAAAAAGATGAGTGAGGTAACGGCTAAGGCAGCAATAATAAATTTACCTATTTCGTCAATAATGATTTTTGAATTCCAGGTTTTGATATAGGGCATACCTGAGACCCTAACATCAAGATTGGTTTCCTCTTCAAAGTTTTCGACCAAGTTTTCAAGATCTTTTAAAATAAAGGCATTGCGAACAGAGGTGTTAATGATATCCTTGTCCAAATAAATAACGGTGCGTATGGTTCCCGTTTCTGAATTGAAGATTAAGCTCTCATAAAAGGGCATTTGCTGAAAAAGCTTATTTTTTATCGATTGTATTTCGTCTGAAGAAGTCGGTTGATCTTTTACCAATGGTTGAAGTACGAACTCTTGTTTTTCATTGTCTTTGATTAACTCTTGAAGATTATCGGTCGATAGTACCAAGTCAACTTCAGGGGTAGCTTGAAACTGTTTACTTAGTTTATTCCAACGGTTAAAATTACTGGGTTGAAACAAAGCACTGTCTTGCACAGCGAGAACAATGGCATTGTCTTCTTGACCAAAGATGGAAACGAATTCACCATACTGTAGGGTTTCAGGGTGATTGTCTGGCAGCACATTGGCCTCGGTATTTGAGAAACGCATATGCTCCCATTGAAGCCCCATGTAAACAGTTATCGCTGCTATGACGATTAAAATGAAAACCCGATTTCTTAGGATTAATCGCGCTAGTACGGACCAAAAACCTTGAAAAAACTCTTGTAGCATTAAAAAAAGTTTACCGGTTTGCTCCTCTACCTATACTGGCGAAAACCAGTCGGTTTTGATAAGGGAAACAGGATTTTATTAAATATCTTGTACGGCCTGCAAAGGTAGAAAATGAAAGGGTTTAAGCCTAGTAAGAAATTTTGAACTATACCTTCATGATTTCAGCCTCTTTTAATTGGAGCACATCTTCAATCTTGCTGATATAATTGTCTGTAAGCTCTTGCACGTCGATTTCTGCATTGCCCAATAGGTCTTCTGAGATATCGAGTTTTTTCAATTCCTTATTGGCGTCTTGCCTGGCATTTCGAATACTGACCCTGGCATCTTCTGCTTCGGCCTTGGCCTGCTTAACCAAATCCCTGCGGCGCTCTTCGGTCAATGGCGGAACATTGATGATGATACTTTCACCATTATTCATCGGATTGAAGCCTAAATTGGAGTTCATAATGGCCTTTTCAATTTCAGGAATCAGGGTTTTTTCCCAGGGTTGCACCGAAATGGTTCGGGCATCAGGTGTATTGATATTTGCTACTTGTGATAGTGGGGTCTGAGAACCATAATATTCTACCATTACCGTAGAAAGCATGGCAGGACTGGCTTTACCCGCCCTAATTTTGATAAATGCCTTGTCTAAATGTGACATGGCACCATCCATACTTTCTTTCGAAGCGTCTAATATAAAGTCTATTTCTTCATTCATGGAAACGAATTTTTCGTTTTAAGAATCAATTTTTATGCCGTTTAGTTTACGGTAGTTCCAATGTTTTCTCCAGAAACAATTTTCATGAGGTTTCCCCTGGTATTCATGTCAAAGACCACTATAGGAAGTTCGTTTTCTTGACTTAAGGTAAAGGCCGTCGTGTCCATCACTTTTAAACCTTTGCCCAATACCTCTTCAAAAGAAAGTGCTTCATATTTCGTCGCCGTTTTGTCTTTTTCAGGATCGGCGGTATAAATACCATCGACACGAGTACCTTTTAAGATGACATCTGCCTTGATTTCTATTGCACGTAATACGGCCGCAGAATCTGTTGTGAAATAAGGGTTTCCAGTGCCTCCGCCAAAGATAACGACACGTCCTTTCTCAAGATGGCGTATCGCCCTTCGCCTTATGAAAGGTTCTGCCACTTCATTAATCTTAATCGCTGATTGTACTCGCGTTTCCACTTCAACACCCTCAAGGCCACTCTGCAGTGCCAAAGCATTGATTACCGTGGCCAGCATTCCCATGTGATCACCTTGTACACGGTCCATACCCTGACCCACTCCTTTCATTCCTCGAAATATATTTCCTCCTCCGATAACAATGGCTACTTCAATACCTTTATCTATAACGGCTTTCACGTCTTCGGCATATTCTTGAATTCGTTTGGGGTCAATTCCGTATTGTTGTTCACCCATTAACGCTTCACCACTTAATTTGAGCAGTACTCTTTTGTATTTCATTGAAGGAATTTTGAAATCCCGACAAAAATAGTCAAAAAACTTTGGCTGAATTAGCTGATTTTACTGGGGGTTCAATTCACTATTAAATAAAATTGAATACTTTTTGTAACCAATTACTTTTCTTAAAGTATTCCCTTTGAACACAACAACCAAATGCAAGAACTGACTGACAACGCATTGATGCTAAAAGTAAAATCCGGTGATTTGAATACACTGGGATTGCTCTATGAGCGTCATAAAAAACGTGTCTTTGGATTTTTTTACAATATGAACCATAACCCCAGTTTAAGTGAAGATTTGGTTCAAAATGTATTTGTGCGAATGTTAAAGTATAGGCATACCTATAGTGGGCAAGGGTCATTTTTAGCTTGGATGTTCAGTATGGCAAGAAATGTTAGGTATGACCATCACAAAAAATATGGATATACCCATACAGATTTATCGAATGTTACTTACAAACTAGAGGAGAGCTCAACCGTTGAAAAAGAGATGGATCAAAAAGATACTATTTCACTGATAAAGAGGGCGATGATGAAGCTGGATGATGAAAAGCGTGAAATCTTGGTGTTAAGCAAATTCAAGGAAATGAAGTTTAGCGAGATTGGTAAAGTTTTGGGCTGTTCAGAAGGTGCTGCTAAGGTGAAGGCACATAGAGCTTTAAAAGACCTTAAGCATATTGTTCATAGCATGCAAATAACATAATCAAATGAAGCAAGAAGATTTTGAACTATTGGCGATAGATTATTTAAGGGGGACCCTTTCGGGTGATGAGAAGAAGGCTTTTGAGCAACTTTTGACCCAAAGTGACCAAGTTCGTCAATTTAAAGATATTAAAGCGGTTTGGAAAAAAATGGATACCGTTGATATTCCTGAACCTTCCCATCAAATGGATGTCGATTTCTTTTCAGCTTTGTATACTGAGATAGAGCAGCAAGAGAAACAACCTGTTACTTTAAAAACCTTTTTAAATACCCTAGGTGCATTTTTGATAAAACCACAATTGGCTTATGGACTACTGTTTTTAGTATTGGTCGGGGGTTATTTCTTTAATTTGAACGATTCGAAGTCTGAAATATCTCAAAAAGAAGTAGTGGATTCGGAAACCGAACAGGTACGTGAAAAACTCGTTCTAACCTTGTTGGAGCAGAATTCAGCAAATAGAAGATTGGAAGGTGTAAGTGAGGCCAACAAGATAGGTAGGGTAGATGACAGAGTCGTTGATGCTCTTTTGAGAACCCTGAACAATGACCCCAATGTCAATGTTCGATTGGCAGCAATTGAATCGTTGACGAATTATGTGGAGAATCCCAAAGTGAGGCAAGGGTTGATTCAATCCATACCGAATCAAGAATCTCCAATAATTCAGGTGACTTTGGCCAATCTCATGTTGGCACTTGAGGAAAAAAGATCCATAGAACTATTTAAACAGTTATTGAAAAAGCCAGAGTTGGA
>JBHJJC010000119.1:0-25876 GCA_050042945.1 Croceivirga sp. | reverse complement strand
GCCTCTTCAAAAGCTTCAATGGCATAGTTGGGATAAGCTGTGGTCACGATAACGCGCGGCGGATTCACCAGCGTTTTCAAAAATGAGAGGCCATTGAGTTCGGGCAACTGAATATCCTAAAAAAGCACATCTATTCGTTCCAATTGTTCGAGGGGCACATCCAAACCACTCTCATAAGTACACAACAACTCTAAAAAAGGTGTTTTCTGTATGTAGCCTTCTATTATTTCTACAGCCGATAACTCGTCTTCTAAAAGCAAACACTTTATCATAACCGTATTTCTAGTTCCACTTTAAAAAGAGAAGTATCTTTTTTGATTTCAAGAAGGTATTTATTCGGATATAATAGTACCTATCGTTGTTCTGTATTTTTGATGCCAACGCCACTTTCTTTCCAATCCGCATCGATTTCATCTTGTGTTTGTTCATTGTATGGATTACTGCAGATAAAGGTCAACCTTTTCGCTTTAAGAACGATTTTAATTTTGATAAGATGCCTTTCCCCCTTTAAAATACTGGTATACTTGAATGCATTTTCAATAAAGCCTATGAATAATAACGGGGCTATAGATTGGTCTTCATCATCTATACTACTGCTAAAATCAACCATAACTTTTTTTGAAAGTCGCTCTTCTTGTAACAGCACATAATCTTTTAAATGCTGTATCTCCTTTTGAATGGTCACATATTCTTTTTGGCCCTCATGGAGCATATATCTAAATCCGTCAGAAAGTCTCAAGATCAATTCAGCGGTCTTATCATCTTTTTTTAAGGCATGGGCATAAATCGTATTCAGTGTGTTGAATAAATAATGTGGATTCACCTGTGCCTTCAACATTCGTATTTCTGCCTGTTGTTTTTCTTGGGTAAGTTGATTTATTCGAAGTTGTTTTTGATACCCTTGTTTCAACGTGTAGAGCATAAAGAATAAAATACCAAAGCTGATATAGGTTAAGGCACTTGACATAAAACCCAACCAAAGGTTATAGCCACCGGAGTGAAAAAAATTGTCTCCATACGTATATCCTATGATATTTAAGATAAAAGCAAATAGCACTACGGGGAGATACTTCAATTTGTTTTTTTTAGGGAAAAACCACAAATAGAGGAAATAAGAAATGGACATTTTAAAAAAGAGCGCATTCATTTCGTGCAAAAACGACATTGGATAACCGCCTTCCCTCCCCATATATTTGATATAGGGGTAGAACAGTACAATACACCAAAGGAGCCCATGAAAATAGGGCTCCATCTTTATAAATTTTAGATATGCTTTTTGATTCTCCACGTTTATACCGTACTGCTATTCATAAGAAAGAACAATATCTTTAAGGGCAGCCTTTGCAAAAATGACCTTTTCTCCGGTAGTACCGCTAATTCTAAAGATAAGCCTTCCTTTTTGATAGGGTTCTGAATCTTCGACATCAAAGAAGGTCTTGCCGTTGAGTTTGAACCATAGTCTCGTTTCTTGTTTCCCTATCTCTACATCGTACCACTGCCCCACTTCCATAATATTTTCAGGTAATCTTTCATTAAACCCCCTTAAGTTCGGAGGGATATTTTTAAAAAAGAAGGGGGTAATGCCATGAGATCGGTTATTGATGGTAAGGTTATAATGTTTCATCGTGCTGCGCCAGTCCCAAACCTGTCGTGGAGTAGAATTCACTGGTGGTAAAGCAAAGGTCTTTTTATCCCCATCTTGCAAAACCGAAAATAAGGTAATGAGTACGGTTGATTCTGAGAGTGCTTTTACCTTATAACGCAATGTAAAATCCGACTCATATTGCTTCGGACTTATCAAAAAATAGCCATCCGACCCCTCAGTTTCCTCTACAATCAACATATCATCTCGAACCGTACTTTTTCCTTTGTCAAATGTCTGCCAAGTCGCCAGTTCTTTAGGGGTTATATGTTCTATTCTTTTCTGTGCACAACCCAAAGTAGTTATACCCAAAATGACAACAATTATAAATTGAACTTTACTTTTCATATGTATGATTTAAAGATTAATCTGTGGTACCACCATAGCGATAGTTTCTTTTCTTTCCGTTTCTGGTCCTCCCTTCGTTTTGAAACAGCTTATAGCCCGCGCTAAAAAGAAATCCGAAAGTTTGTGATTGAAATCGCCAAACTTCATTCTGAACAACATTTTGGGGCTCACTGGTTCTAAACATTAAATTGTTATCAAGAAGATCCACGATACGCAGATTAAAGGTTAATTTGTTCTCTAAAAGCTTTAAGCGAACCGCCATATCAATACGATTTCTGGCATCAATAAAATCAAAAGTGTTCTGGGTCTTGAAATTCTGCCGATAAGAAATATCAGCACTTAACGCTTTATTAATCTTAAAGGTGTTTTTTACGATTACGTTTGACGAATAAAGCTCATCCCAACGTAGAAAAACATCTTGGTTCAGTGATGTATGGTAGTAATTGGCAGAAAGCTGAACATTCCAAAAATTTACGGGCCTGTACCCTATATTCGTCTCAATTCCGTACGAGCGTTTTTCGCCGATATTGTCAAAAAAATTCCGCAACACCCCCTCCCCATCAATACTTTGTAAACGTTCAATAACATCGGTTCTATAGCGATAAAATAGGGCACTGGAAAAGTTGAAGCTAGTACTGTTAAATTGATAATTGGTTTCGATGTTATGACTGAACTCTGGTTTGAGGTTTGGGTTGGCCAGCCATTCGAAGTATTGGTTCCTGGCCTGAAACGGATTGATATTTCTGAAATTAGGACGTGAGACCCTTTTGCTGTAACCAATATTTAGCGTGTTCTTTTCATTTAACGTATAGGATAAATGAAGTGAAGGAAATAGATTTGAAAATCCTAAATCCGTCGTTTCGTTATTTGACAGATTAATGGAATTAGAAGCTAAATTTTCATATCTGAGCCCCAATTGCCAAGTTAGTTTTCCGGCAGAATTGTTGAATAAGGCATACAACCCCAATAACGATTCGTCATATTCAAAGACATCAAAGGTTGCTGAACCACTATCAAAATTTGAGAACAACGAACTGGTGAGGCTTCTTCCGTTTAAAGCTGCACCTGCCTCAAATAACATATTTTTTGAAATGGGCAATGAATAATCCAATGCAATGGCATTAAGAATATTGTCGTTTCTGCGTTCTTCGATAAATAGAAAAACATCTTGTTCAAAATCTATGGCGGGCACGAAGTTATCGTTCCGTGTATACTGGTAGTCCAATTCCAAGAAGTGATCCTCTTGGTCAAACTTTTTTCGGTAATTGCCATTGACATTTATGGTTTTATGACTGTGGGATGAATTTCGAACATAGGTATAATCGTCCCTATCCGTAACATTGGTGTAGAACGTACTATTAAAAAAACTATGGCCATCATCCGTATAATCCATACCCAAGGAAACCTCATTGTTTTCATTGATAAAAAAGTCCAATCCTGCGTCCGCTCTTCGTACCAATCCGTTAAAATCATGTGGTGTGAAAAAATCACGGGTGTCGCCATTATCATATAGCTGAGATATGCGCTGCTTGCTGTTCATACGACGACCGGACTGTGAAAGGTTCCATCTAAAATTTAACCTGGAAAAGTATTGATTGCCATCGATTCCGTAATGGTAACGCAAGGTGCCTACTCCCGCATTTAAGTTGGTATTGAGGCCCTTTGCCCTATTTTTCGTAAGCACCACATTTAAAATACCCGAAAGACCATCCGCTTGGTTTTTTGCTGATGGCGAAGAGATGATTTCCACCCGCTGCACAGCTGCTGCAGGTATCTGTTCCAACAGTTCTGTTGGGTTTATGCTCGAAGGTTTGCCATTAATGAGCAATTTTACATTTCCGCTTCCCCTGAGGGATATGGTGCCCGTGCCTAAATCGGTCTGTATTTCAGTGATTTGGTCAAAGGCCTCTAAAGTCGTGGCACCGGCTTGTTGCAAGTCTGCCCCAAGATTAATGATTTTGCGATCTATTTTTAATTTGCTGGTGGTTTGCTCTCCTTCTACCATCACCTCGTTCAGTTCAGTGATTGAGGGTCGTAAAAAAACGATAATATCATTTGGATCGACTATCTCCTTACGTTTGATGATGGTGGCTTCATACCCAATAAAACTGACCTCCATGTGCGTAAACCCTTCTTCTAGTCTTAGGGTAAACATGCCGAGTTCGTCGGTGGCAGTGCCATCGATAAGTGCATCCTTATCGTAAGCCGCCAATGTGGCAAAAGGAATGGTTTCTTTTGAATCCTTATCCAGAACTATTCCTTCATACGATTTGATTTGCCCTAACAAAGAGAAACTTCCCAACACAAGAAATATCAATAAAAGCTGTGGTTGCACTTACTTTTCCTTTTCGTAAATGTGACGGAATGCTTTCTTACCAAGAATTTTATTCTGTTAGCGTTAGGTATTCTTCTGTTAATGTAGAAAAGAAACCACAAGGCGGAGTATCTACCAAATCGTCATACACTTTCAAGCAAATAGACCAGTGCTTAGTTCCTGAGCATATCAAAAAAGGGAAACGATAATAAAAGGTAAGCCCAAAATACCCGAATAGTTTATATGTATACAATCGGTCGAAAGTATCGGCCCAAGACGCTTCTTTTGAGAAAAAACAACATGCAAAAACTTTTTAAGAGTATACCATTATTCTTGGTTTTTACCATTTCAGTTCAGGCACAGCAAGATATACAGGTCAAAACCTTAATCAAGAAATTTCCTGGTAATGGTGCTATTACCGTTGACGGAACCGGAAACATATTGGTTAATGAATACGGACTACCCAATGCCGATATTTCGGGAAATGGTAAACGGATATTCTTGGTAAAGCCCGATGGGGATTATCAAGTTTTGTTGGATGACCTCAATGGACCCATAGGGGGCGTCTTCGATGCCAAAGGTTCTTTCTATTTTAATAATGGAAGCTCTTATACCAATAGCGATTTAATGCGTTTTACAGATGGTAAACTCAAAAAAATAGCCACTATTCCCGGTTTTTCGGCAGACATGGTCATTTCAAAATCCACTAATGATATCATCGTTACCAATTACACCAAACCTATTCTCTACAAAGTAGACACCAAGGGAAACGTTCTGGAATTCATAAAAGACGATCGTCTCAAGGGATGTACAGGAATAACCTATGGAGAAGATGAAACCATCTTTGTAAGTAACTTTTCCACCGGAAAAATCTTTAAAATCGAAAATGAAAGCACTATAGTTGAATTTGCCGCCGTACCCATAGAATATCCCGGTTATGTCATTGGGTATATTACCTATTTTAACGGTAATATCTATGCCACAGGATATGGGGCCAGTAAAATCTACAAAATCGGCATTGACGGTAACGTTACCCTATTGGCTGGTTCTGGAGAACGAAAAGATAAGGATGGTAATCAAAACAAAGCAGGTTTTTTTGTGCCCAACGGCATTGAAATAGACAAAAAGAAAAAGAGACTTTACATTTCGCAAAACGGAAACGGTCAACCAAAAAGTTTACGATATATTGACTTGTCAAAATAGTATTGAGTGCTTTTTTCCATTAGCTGTTGACTTCCTTAATGGCATAAGACAAATCAATACTTTTTAATATATTGATACAACCCTGTCTCATGATAAATGTAACGACATCCACCATCTTTATGCTATTGGTCAGCGCAACCTGTTATGGCCAATCTTCCTATACCTATTCCCAACCGAAGGAATTTGAAGATGGGTGGGAAACAATGGGTATGCAATTGCAGGGTATTGATTCTACCCTGTTTTATCAATTTTTCAACCAAATCAATACCACTGCCCACAAATTGCATAGTGTTCTGCTTGTAAAAAACAATCGATTGGTTCTTGAAGAATATTTTAACGGATATACGTCATACGAATTACATGATCTACGTTCGACATCAAAAAGTATTCGGTCAATCTTACTGGGAATAGCCATTGATAAAGGATATATTGACAATATCAATGACCCTATACAGAAATACCTAAAAGACCTTCAACCAAATAAACATTTGGACGCAAGAAAGGAAGAAATTACGATTGAACATCTCATAACCATGTCGACTGGATTGGATTGTAACGATTGGGATAAAAAATCAAGAGGTCAGGAAGATAGAGTCTACAAGAAAAAAGACTGGTTACAATACACGCTTGATTTACCCATGGCCAACACCCCCGGAGAAGTATCACAATACTGTTCAATGGGCGTCATTCTGATGACAGAAATTATCAGCCAAGCCTCAGGTATGAACATACAAGAATTTGCCGACAAGTATTTATTTACTCCCTTGGGGATTAATAACGTAAAATGGGGACATACGAAAAATAAAGAAGTCATTACATCAGGTAAAAGGTTATACATGACCTCTAGGGATTTGGCGAAAATCGGACAATTAATTTTAAATAAAGGAGAATGGAACGGAGTGCGAATTGTTTCGGAAAAGTGGATTGAGGAGTCAACGACGCCAAAGACTAAGATAACAGGTCTGGACTATGGCTATCTGTGGTGGAATATCCCGTTTAACGCGAACAAAAAAAGGATGATGTCGAAAACAGCGACCGGAAACGGGGGCCAGTACATCATGATCATCCCTGAACTGGAAATGGTCGCTGTATTTACCGGAGGTGCGTACAATTCTAAAGAAGATAAATTAGCATTTGCCATAATGCAGGATGTTATTCTACCTTCAATTGAAAATTAATCTGTTCGCGGGAGAAGTACCAATTGGTAATTACTGGTATATCCCAAAAAGACAAAAAAACAAGAGTTGACGAAAGGATACAATTGCATTATCGTGTATCCTTGAAAATTAGATTGTAAAGCTATAGAAAGATGAGTTTAGATTTTGTTGATATTGTAGCCATCATTGGAATCTCCCAAGGAATATTTCTGGCGATTATCCTGAAAAAAAATACAGCAAACAACCAGAAGGCCAATAAGGTTTTAAGTCTGTTGCTATTCCTTTCGTGTATCATGTTGGCCACGAGGGTACTGATAATGAATTCCACTACTTTGGATTTTTACAGAAAGCTTCTCTTAGCTGAACCGATTATTTTTATGTATGGCCCCTTATCCTTTTATTATGTGAAATTCTTAATGCAAAAGGAAAACCAATGGCAAAGAAAGTGGTTGAATTTCATACCTGCCATACTGTATCTCATATTTCTAGTCTATTTAAATGTCATATCTACAGAGCGATTTTCAGAAATGTTGAGCAATCAAGAATTGCTAATTCCTTACATTGTTATTGAGCTTCTGGCCATAGTTCACAATGTCTATTTCTGGATATTATCCAAAAAGTTTCTTTTTACATATGAATTGGCTTGGAGAGAACAAATTTCATATGATCAGAAAGCCATAAAATTCGTCTCAATAGCGCACTACCTGAGCGGAGCCGTACTACTATTTTGGACAATAGGATTTATAGGATTGAACATTTTACAATCTTCATATTTCATTTTCGCATACAATGCCACATGGATTGCCTTATCCATTCTTATCTACATCATTGGATATTTTGCCATCAAGCAGCCTGAAATTTTTAAACTTTCCGAAGTTGATTTGCCCTTTACAAAAACCAATTCCGAAAAATCAAGTCCATATGATAGACTTCAAAAAGACGAGGTAATTCATTTAGAATCGAGACTTAATGATTTAATGTTGAAAGAAAAACGCTATTTAGACAATGAGCTCACCTTGGTTAGCTTGGCCCATGAGCTTAAAACAACGACCAACAATCTCTCTTGGTTATTAAATAAGGTATATAATACTACCTTTTATGATTTTATCAATGAATACCGAATACACGAATTCATTGAAAAGGTAAAAAACTACGAACACCGCCATCGTACACTACTGGCACTTTCGATGGAAGTAGGGTTTAACTCTAAATCTACGTTTAACAAGGCATTTAAGCTACATCAATATGACACCCCCTCCAATTATAATAAAAAGATGCAGCTATAAAGAGTCTTATTGTATACAACCGTAGTTTTAATGTATACATATTGTCGATTCCCCTGACCCAGCTTTCTATTCTTGTCGTGCAATTGTAAAGGTTGGGCGGTGAGAGGCCTTGCCACTGAGGAATAATCATTTAGTATTGTTCTCATTTTTTGATTATTTGAATTAGCTCTTCTGAATTTTCAAAACTCCCGTCCTCCTTTCTCAATTGTCTTTTAATTTCTAACTAAAACTCAAAATTTATGAAACAGAAATTTAATTTTCTGTCATTATGGGTTGTGCTATTGTGCATGACCAATGCATTTGGACAGGAAAAAGCGATTTCAGGTACGGTGACAGACTCAGATGGTCTACCACTGCCTGGGGTTAACATTGTTGTAGCAGGCACATCCAATGGTACACAAACAGATTTTGATGGCAATTATTCAATTGCCGCGGCCGAGGGGCAGACGCTCTTGTTTACCTATATCGGCCAAAAAGATGTACGGTTAACTGTTGGCAGTGAACAAACCATCAATGTTCAAATGGAAGAAGATGCACAGGCGTTGGAAGAAGTCGTAGTGACTGCTCAAGGCATCAAAAGGGAAAAGAAAGCATTAGGTTATGCAGTGAGTTCTGTGGGTTCTGAACAATTGGAAGACCGGGCAGAAGGTGATGTTGCCCGTGTTTTGGCCGGTAAGGCCCCCGGGGTTCAGATTACCGCAGCAGGGGGTGCCGCAGGATCCGCAACCAACGTGGTCATTAGGGGCTTGAACTCCTTTAGCGGTAACAACCAGGCGCTTTTTATTGTAGATGGAATTCCTTTTAGTAATGACACGAACAACGACGGTGCTGATGGAAACGGAAACTTTATAGATGGTGACACCTCCAGTTCAAGGTTCTTGGACCTCGACCCGAACAATATTGCAAGCATAGAAGTTCTAAAAGGACTTTCAGCGGCTACCCTCTATGGTACACAGGGTCGAAATGGGGTCATTTTAATTACCACGAAGTCCGGTTCCGCAAGCACAGGGCCCAAAAAAACGGAGATAACGGTGAGTCAATCCTTCTTTACCAATGAGATTGCCTCTATCCCTGAATACCAAGACCAATTTGGAAACGGTTTTGACCAAGCCTTCGGATGGTTTTTCAGTAACTGGGGCCCTAGTTTTGATCGTGACGGCGTTGCCGGTTGGGCAAGACAATCTGCCATTGATGATCAAGGCACCTTGGAGCATCCCTATTCCACGGCATCTTCAGCGACGGGTATTCCACAGGCATTTCCAGAGTTCGCTGGGGCACGGTATGAGTGGAGACCCTATGATTCCGTTGGAGAGTTTTTCCGACCTGGCAATACAAAGAATACCAATGTCAATGTTTCCGGCTCATCCGAAGACGGTAACACCGCCTTTAATGCAAATGTGGGTTGGTTCGATGACACTGGCTTTACCCCTGGCAACAGTTTTCAAAGGTTGAATGTTTCCTTAGGGGGCGTCGCCAAGTTAAGTAACAAATTCACCATAAGGGGAACCATGAATTACGCAAAGTCCGATGTAAGGACTCCCCCCATTGCAGCAAGTAGGGGTAACGGTACCGATGGTCATTCCTTTTATGGAAACGTGTTATTTACTCCACGGAGTGTAGATCTTATGGGGCTTCCTTTTGAAAATCCCAATACTGGGGAAAGTGTGTACTACAGACAGAACAACAGTATCATCAATCCACGATGGACGGCCAAGAACGTGACCAATCGTCAAATTACCAACCGTTTCTTTTGGAACCTATCGGCCAACTATGAATTGAGCAAAAACCTAACGGCCACATGGAGAACTGGCTTGGACTTCTACAACGAAAGGAACGTAAACAGCTCCAACAAAGGAGGAGTTGCCTTTAGCACGGCAGTTTTCGGTTTCCTCAATACATTTGATAACAATAATACCATTTGGGACCATTTTGTTTCGATTAATGGATACTATGACCTTTCAGAAAAATTGGGGCTAACCTTTACGGCGGGTGCCACCGCCCGATCGGATTCTTTTGACCGAAGTGGAGTGGCCAGTACAGGACAGTTGGTCTTTGGTGTCAAAAGACACTTCAATTACCAAAACCAATTGCCCATTCAGTTCTCCAGAAAAAGAAATATTGTTGGGCTTTTGGGACAAGCTACTCTAGACTATGATGATTACCTGTTCCTTAACGTGAGTGCTCGAAAGGACTGGGTATCCAATTTCCAAAGTGCCAATAACAGTATCACCTATCCCGGGGCCAGTTTGTCTTTCTTGCCCACTAATGCGTTCCCAGATATTAAATCGGAGAACGGAATCAATTTCTTGAAGATAAGGGCCAGTTATGGTACGTCAGCTAACTTTGATACCACTTCCCCTTATCCAACGGTAGGGTTTACAGAGCAGAATACCCAAGTATTCAACGACCCTGTTGGTGGCGGAACGGTGACGACCAACCAAATAGCCAACTTCAGGGCGAATCCAGACCTGAAGCCTGAGCTATTGGAAGAATTGGAATTCGGTATCGAATCTAAATTTTGGAAGAACCGAGTTTCCTTGGATGCTACCTATTTCGTAAAAACCACCAATGATCTTATCGTACAGGAGCCCTTGGCACCATCTACTGGATTTACCTTAACACAGAGTAATATCGGTAAAATTGAAAACACCGGTTTTGAGGCTGATTTGGGAGTGGATCTCTTTAGGGGCGAGAATTTCTCATGGAATTCCAGCGTGAACTTCTTTACCAATAATGTTATCGTAAAAGAACAGGAACAGGATCAAATTTTCTACTCCGGTTCCATTCCAGCCGGCGGAAACTTACAAAGAGGGGGTAATGTGGCCCAAGTAGGGGAATCCCTTGGGTCTATTTACGGTACCGCTATACAAAGGGACGATAACGGGAATTTCATTGTAAATGATGCCGGTAATTATGTTGTGGCTCAGCAAGATGCCGATGGTCTGGCACCCATTGTGGGTGATGCCATTGCCGACTATCAAATGAACTTTATCAACAACATCACTTACAAGAACTTGAGTTTGAACTTCCAGATCAACCATACGAAAGGAGGGGATATCCTTTCCAGTACTATAGCCACATTGTTGGGTAGAGGCCTTATCGTTGAAACGGAGAACCGATTGAATACTTACATCCTTCCTGGTGTAAAGTCAGATGGCAGTACCAATACCATGCAGATCAATAATTCTCAATATTACTTTAGTAATCTATTGTTTGGTCCAACCGAAACCAGAATTTATGATGCCTCTGTCATACGACTACAAGAAGTATCACTTGCCTATAGGCTTCCACAGAAATTCTTAGACAAAACACCTTTCGGTTCCCTAGTATTTACGATACAGGGCTTTAACCTGTGGTACGATGCCTATAACACTCCTGATGGTGCCAACTTCGACCCAAATGTACAAGGGGTAGGCGTAGGTAATGGCCAAGGTTTCGATTTCTTGAACGGACCTAGTGCAAGAAGATATGGATTTACCGTTAAGGCATCCTTCTAATTAAAATTGTTAAGAGCATATCATGAAGAAAATAGTTAAAAAACTAGTATTGATTTTCACAGCTGTGGCCATGGTCACCAGTTGTGAGACCACTGAACTGGACCTGACCGTGACTCCAAATAATTTGGCGCCAACGGAATCGGACCCCAATTTGTTATTGAATTCCATCCAATTGGCCTATGCTTCAAACCAGTTCTTTCTGAACGAAGACCTGGCCGAACTGACCCGTATCGAATATTTCAATCAAAGGGACTATTTCAATGGCCTACCCGGTAGTGATTTGAACTTCGTCTGGGCACGGATTTACAGTTCTGAATTTACAGAGATAGGCGACGTGGCAGGTGTTGGCGTAGGTAATTTGGATGTTGGTATTTTGACCAACTTACAGGCACTCGAAGCCATCGATGCAGAAGCTGAATTGGACTATTCCTTTCATATCGCACTGGGCAAGATCATGTACGCACATAGTCTTTTTCAACTCGTAGATGTTATTGGAACGGCCGCATTTTCACAGGCGGGAAACCCTGATGAATTCCCAGCACCAGCCTTAGACAGTGGTGCCGATGTATATGCCGGTGCTTTTGCACTGTTGAACGAAGCGGAAACCTTGTTGAATTCGGACCCTGACACCCAAGGGGCTACCGACCTCTTCTATAATGGCGACTCGGAGAAATGGATAAAGACCATCAATTCCATTCGTCTGCGCTCTTTAAAGAATACCAACGAAAAGGCGGCTTTTGATGCCATCGTTGCAGAGGGCAACTATATCACAGATGAAGAGGATGATTTTCAGATTACCTTCGGAACCAGTGAACTACAACCTAGTGATAGGCATCCCATTTACGAAAACAGTTATACCCCAACAGGTGTGGGACCATATCGTTCGAATTGGTTGATGGACCTTATGTTGCAGAACAATGATCCTAGAATACGTTATTATTTCTATCGTCAGGCGGATGGCACACCAGGCGCCCTCAATGTTAGTGGAGTAGCTGTCCCCCCCAATGAAGAGACCATCTCTTGTTCATTGTTCACTCCACCCCCACATTACGATGGTTTTGTGTATTGTAGTGTAGACAATGGGTATTGGGGCAGAAGTCACGGCAATGATGAAGGAGGGCCACCGGATGGGTTCCTAAAGGCGGCTCCAGGGGTGTATCCTACAGCAGGTCGTTTTGATGATAGCCAATTCAACGAATTGAATTCCACTACCGGTGTGATGCCCGCTCCAGGGGTGGGTCTTGGCCAAGGAGGTGGAGGTGCAGGTATTACACCTATCATCCTTTCCTCCTATGTGGATTTCTGGATAGGGGAAATGGCAGCTTCCGATACTGAAAAATCGACTGCACTGAGAAACGGATTGGAAAAGTCAATGGCCAAGGTGCAACCTTTTGGGGCACTGGATGCTTCCGCCGATCTCTCTTTTGAACCCTCTGCGGCTGAAGTTACCAGTTATATCGATGATATTGTAGCCGCGTTTGATACCGCTACCGGTGATGATAAAGAGAATATTTTTGCAGAACAATACTTTACTACATTGTACGGTGGAGCGTTTGAGTCTTACAACTATTACAGAAAAACAGGATTCCCAACAACGGTTTTTCCCAACTGGGAGCCTAATCCAGGGCCTTTTCCAAGAACCTATCTGCTACCACAGAACGAGGTGCTCAATAATCCTAACCTGACGCAACGAACAGATTTGACCACCCAGGTATTTTGGGATACCAACGCGGCAAGTCCAACATTTCCACCTGCTAACTAAAATATGATAGAACAATGAAAAATAGAATTTTTAAACATCGTTTGATTTTGGTCGGAATAATGGGACTATGGTTCGCGGCATGTGCAGATGCGGACAATGTCATCGACCAGATTGTAGAGGTCGAGGAAAGGGGTGCTGCACTACGTACCGTTTCCTCAACAGAGACTATTTCTATAAACAGTGCCACTAATACGTTGTTAAGTGGTGAGGTCTTTGAGGTTACCCTTGAACACCAAGATGCCGAAGACGGTGCCTTGTTGCAAGAAGTTCAGGTCTTCCTCTCATTTGAGGATAACACAGATGATGACCTTGATGGTAGTGATGAAACAGAAGACGATGACGAAAATGATAGGGCCGAGATACAAATAGGAACAATTCCAGCCAGTGATTTCACCTTAGGGGAATTTGGACTGCCACGGTTCGATTACTCCATTACTGCTGAAGAAATGACCACCCTATTGGGCTTGGACGATAGTGAAATTGGTTTTGGGGGAGATGATTTTGTACATCGATTTGCTACCGTTCTTACTGATGGAAGAACATTCTCTGAAGCAGATAATTCAGGTACCCTGACCGGTTCCTTTTTCGATTCTCCGTTCCAGTATTTTGCGACGGTAATCTGTGCCCCCTCGGTACCAACACCCGGAGATTGGGTCTTTGATCTTCAAGATTTGAATGGAGATGGTTGGGACGAGGCCTTTATAACGGTGACCATCGACGATGAAGAAACGGTTGTCGAAATCGACAATGGACTCACCGAACAACAGGTACTTATCAATGTTCCTGCCGGAAGTGAGGTCATCTCAATCATTTTTGAATCGGGTGATTCCGATGAGGAAATCACCTTTCAGGTCACCTCTGCCAACGGTAATATGGTTGTGGACGAAGGAATCAATCCCACAGCGGAATCTGAGCTATTGGACTATTGTCCTAACAATCTATAGAAATAAAGTAACCATAGCTTACTAAAAAAGCGGTCAATTGTATTGACCGCTTTTTCTGTTTTAAATGGAATCCATATGCTATTTTAACGCTGTCAATCGGTCTTTCAACGGGTTGTCACTTTTTTTGATCTTAGGTAAAAACTTGTCAGTCACTTCTATTATTTTTTTGGCTACGTAGTTGATCTCCGTTTGGGTATTGTACTTCCCAATTCCGATACGGAATACAGACTTTTGAATGTCTTCAGAGACGCCCAATGCAGAAATAACATGGGAGGTTTTCAAAGATGCGTTGCTACAGGCCGAGCTTGTTGAAAATAATACCGTGGGCATACATTCTTTTAGTTGCTCACCCGTAATGGATTGGATAGCCAAACTCAAATTGCCCGGGTGTCGGTTTACCGGGCATCCCAATAAGGTGATTTGGGGAATGGCCTTAAACAATTGTTCTTGCAAAGAATTTCTTAGCGAACGTATTTTTTCAAAAGTTTTTATTCCCTCGTTTTGCAATAGTACGCATGCCTTTCCCAATCCAACAATTCCGGGAATATTAGGTGTACCGGAGCGCAATCCATTTTCTTGACCTCCACCAAATAATAAAGGTTGAATTTTACCATACGAATTGGATTTTCGAAGGTATAATGCTCCTGCCCCACGCGGACCGTAAAACTTATGGGCCGATAGGGATGCCATATCAATTTTCAATTTTTTCATATCAAGAGGATACCATCCGATACCTTGGGTAATATCACAGAAAAATTTGACCCCCTTGGCATGGCACAAATCTCCAATTTCTTCAATGGGTTGTCCGGTTCCTATCTCATAGTTGACCATCATGATGACGACCAACAAGGTTCTTTCCGAAAATGGACTCTTTCAATTCCTCCAAGTCAATTCTACCAAAAGCATCTACATTGAGCATAGTGACTTCATACCCCTTTGTTTCCAGATGTCTTAGGCTTTTCAAAACAGCCTTATGTTCCGTACGCTGGGTTATAATATGGTTTCTATTTCCCGTATTACGATAAGCGAGTCCTAAAAGTCCAAGGTTAATGGCCTCTGTGGCCCCAGAGGTAAACGTAATTTCCGAAGGTCTTGCCCCAAGTAAATGGGCCAATTGCACCCTTGCGTTTTCCAAGGCATCTTGGGTTTTCCAGCCCATTTTATGATTTCCGTTTCCATAGTGCTGTGTAAAATAGGGTAACATAGTAGAAAGTACCGTTTCGTCTACAGGGGTAGTGGCATGGGCATCTAGATAAATCATGTTTTCAAAACTTCTTTAAAAAAATTTGGGCCCATAGCAAGTCGCCATAGGCCCGAGAGCAATACATAAGAACCGTAATCAATCTTTGATTAAAGTTGATGGTCTCTTTCATGACAGCTCGTTTTTAGAATGATAGCGTTTGTGCCCCATCGGCAATCCAGTCCAACATCGGTCCAGCACCGACGACTGTTGTTCCTTCTACGGTCTCTTCCACATTCAACCCCCTATGATTGAAACAAGGGGCACAGGCCCAAAGCGTTCCGCCGTTGGCTGAAAAAGCACCAATCAACTCATTTAGTTTTTTAAAGGGTTGTACATGGGTATACTCACAGCCGCCATCTTTACTCAGCTCTACCCCATCAGAGGTTAAAAATATACCCACATCCATACCTTTTCCCATAGCGGCATTGGCTACGGTAAAGGCCACTGTAGAAACATCGTCATTAGCATTTACGGATAGGGTTACAATCAATTTGTTTGTGTTTTTCATTGTTTACGATTTTAGTGATATGAATTATTATGTGTTATGCGTTACGGTCTTGAAAATCTCAACTTACCTTAATAAAACTGGTTTTGGAATTTGATTTCTTTGGTACTTGATATTTGGGTAACCGAAGAAACATCTTAGATGAAGCCTTGTCTTTTTCTAGAAATTTCCTTTAGATGGATTTCACTGTTTTCTGGCAAGAATTGAAATACTTTTAATTCCAAATCTTGTAGTTGCCCCTTGGGCGCTATTTGAGAGAAATGCATAAGGATTTTCTTTGATGGATTCGATGACCAATCCTGCATCTTCAATCATCTGCTTATATTGGTCTACTTGCAGGGCACCGCCAATACATGCCGCCCAAAGTGTGGCATTGCAGCTAATATTTTCTGGAAGTGGTATGGTAGAAACAATATCGGAAAGGACCAATCGCCCACCGGTTTTCAGTACCCGCGAAGCTTCATTGAAAACCTTATCCTTCTCGCTAGATAGGTTAATGACCCCGTTGCTGATCACCACATCAATACTTTTTGATACAATCGGAAGTTCTTCGATATAGCTTTCCCTGAACAGTACTTGATCATAATCGTTTTTAAAGCTCAGGTTTTCTGCTTTCCGAAGCTGTTCTTTGGTCATATCGATACCGATGACCTCTCCCGAATACCCCACCTGGTTAGCGGCAAAGAATACATCCATTCCCGAACCGCTACCCAGATCCAGTACGACTTCGCCTTCTTGTAATTGGGCAAAATCGAAAAAGTAACCCACTCCTGCGAAAGAGGCAATGGCCTCATTCGGGATGCAGTTCAATGCCTTTGATGGATAACCCAGACGTTCCGCCAAAGCGCGGCCCATTTCAAAATGGTATTCCACTTCTGGTTGTAGTGCAACCTTAGCATACATATCCTTCACTTTTTTTTCTAAATCCTTTTGATTAACCCTTTTGGATACTTTTAAAATTGCGTCCATTGTATATGTCTTTTTTACAGTGAAAATTTTTTGCTCGCATTCCGTTGAATTGCAGGGCAAATCTATTTCGAGGAAACGTTAAACACACAAAATCAGAAGGGTACAAATAGTTTACAAACCCCCTCTGTATGGTTTACAAAGGGTTTACAAAATGATGGATTTCATTTTTAACCATCTTAAAATCAATAAATTGAAAATCAACTCAAAAAGAACGCAAAAAAAGGTTTAAATCGTCTTCTGGGGCTAGGTTCAGCTTTTTTCGAAGCCTATGACGATTCATCTTTACGGAAGCAGGACTTATGTTTTGAAGTACGGCAATCTGTTTGGTATCCAAATCAAGCTTGATGAGGGAGCATAGTCGGATTTCATTTTTGGTCAACCCCTTGAATTGCCTTGTTAGCTTGTCAAAAAATGAACTGCTCAAGGCGTCAACCTTGGTATAAAAGTCGTCAGTGCCTTTATCTACCCAAATTTTATTTTTGATTTCAAGCTCTAAACCTTGCAGCTCTTTCGCGCGTTTTTTTCCGGTCGATTCCTTTAAACTTTGCAGCTTCTCGTTTAGGGAAAAGGCCCACTCTTGATTATTGGAAATGTTGATGGCAAAATTGGTCAGGTCCTTTTTTTTGTAGTCCAGCTCAGTATTCAAAAAATCGTTTTGAAGTTTCTGATACTTGACCCGCTGTTGGTACCGATATACCAATAGCCCAATGAACAATAAAGCCGCAATACTGCCAAAAATGATCCACATGGTCTTAGCTCGATTCTTACTGTTCAGTAGTTCAATAGTGGACTCTTGATACTTTAGTTTTTCAGCTGCAATTTGGGCTTCCTTTGCACGAACGATACTGTCTTGTGTTCTTATTCTGGCAAATTCCATATGTTGTAGCCTTTTGGCTGCTTCTTGGGATTGAAGGCTGTCGCTTAAGACAATTTTTGTCTCATGATAAAAAAGGGCCCGGTTTCCGTTCCCTATCATCTTGTAGTTTTTATATAAACAGTCGCAGGCTTCTTTCTGTCTCCTGACATCTCCTATTTCCAAAGCAATGTTGTAGGCATCTTTACAATCACTTATGCTCTTGGGGTAGTTCGCTTCCAGAGAATAAAGTTCACCTCGTTGTATCAATAATTCAGTAATATCCGCTTGAGCTTTTATATCCTGTAGAATATTCATACTGCGTTGATAATAACCGAGCGCTTCTATATATTTCCCTTGATTTTTTAGGGTATTGCCCATATTGCGCAAAAACATTGAGACATTTTTTTTAGAGCTAATATTCTCTCCAATCGCCAAACTTCTGCGATGGTACTCCAAAGCGTTGTCGTAGTCTTTCATAGCATTATGAACAACACCTACATTGGCCAGGGCAAAGGCCACTCTGTCCTGATTTCCCGCTTCTTCCCTAATTTTTAGGCTTCTCTCCTGACATTCCAATGCTTTAGTATAATTTCCTTCCTTTTGATATAATAAACCGATGTTCGTCAGTGTAATGGCAATAGGTTCCAAGTCTCCTATTTCTTCCCGTATCTTAAGGCTCTTTTCATAAAAGTCAATTTGTCGCAAAACATCGCCCACATCTCCATACACAATGCCCAACTTATTATAGGCCGAAGCTATGATACTCTCTTTATCCACCTGTTTTGCCACCTCGAGGTTTTTTTCGAAAAAAGGAATCGACTTTTCATAATCCCCTTTTACCCAAAACGCTGTTCCTTTTGTGCTAAAGGCTGCTGCAATGAAGGTTTTGGCATCAGTTTTTTTGGCCAGCTCTAGTTGGAGGTCAGCATAATGTAGAGCGCTATCGGGTTCAGAAAACACATATTTATACCAGGAATAAGCGGTAACCGCCTTGAGACGTGACGTATCCGGCAGGTTCTGATTTTCCCATACTAGTAAAAGGGAATCCAATTCTAGGGATGTATAGGAGGATTTGAGTTGCGCATGGCCCAAACCACAACCTAAGATGAACATCAGCACAATGCAATACCTTATCATTGGTAATTATTCTTTGTCTAGAAAGTACGTACGTATCCTAACCGAATATAAGAAACTCCGATTCTTGAATCAATACTTTTCGGATATCAAAAACTAAAAACCAATTATGTGGGATTTAGGAGATGGACATAGCTGCCCATAATAATTTTAATCAATTATTTACCCCGAGTAAATGAAATCAATACTGCAATTTTAAATCAATGGTTTTGAATGTTGAAGTATTGCCAACACAATGGAAAAGTGGTGAATGAATATTCAAAACACCTCTGGTAATCCAACGAAGACATCGATAATTCGATATTTAGGATAATCACATTCAATGGACTTTAACCAACCTAAACCCCTTTTGCTTAGAGGCTGAAAAGTTCAATCTTTACCCATGCAAATACTTTTTTGTAAAAAACTTACTCAGAAAAGTTACAATATTATCAGAAAAGACCTTATCTGCTATTTCTTCTGGGGTAAAACCTTGCATGATATCATTGATTTCCTCTAGGGTGTAAAATCTACAATCGTCCTCATCAACACAGATAATCCGAAACTTTTCCATTGTCGGTAAAAAGTTTAATTTGATGGCCTTGGCGATACGATGTTTAAAATCGTCAAGCCTATCGGCAGTGTTATAATGATCAAAAGGATCTACAATACCATCACTATCAGAGCCTAGGCAAATGGTGTCCCACGCAGAATTTTCTGGAATAGCTAAAGCCTGCTTTTTGTTGAGCTCTCGTATATGGTTCAAATTGATTCTGGCCACATGAAAAATGTTGGTCAGAAACATTTGCGCATGCAATCGTTTTATGGATTCAGTTTGCTCAATACCTCTTTTGAATCCTTTGAGCAACTTCTTGAACTTACCCCCTGGCATTCTTCCATCATGCATGCATATACCCACCACACCTTCGGTATCATAGATTTCAATCAAATCTTCATCGGTAACATTGATATCCCACCGACTTACATATGAGTTTTCATCCAGTCTATTGGTATCGGCCCTAGCCGCTGCCTTTTCTCTGGTAGGTATGCCATTGATGGCGGTATGGCTGCATATGATTGGAATGTTGTCACCATTTTTCTTGAACTGTTTTACAATTTCGACAAAATCCGTCCTGGTTTTTAACGACATATGCTTGGTGTCGACTAGAATTCGAGGTCCATTCTCCCTCGAAAACAAATGGTCGCGTAGTAATGTTTTACCAAAGGCGGTAATCCCCTCATCCAGTCCATTTTGTTGGTTAAATACATCTGAAAAACCAGGTATCGTTCTGATTTTGGAATCAGCAAAGGTATTGGCATGCCCAGCAATTAAATTATTGAAGTGATGGGAAAAAGTGACGAAAAAAGGAGGGAATTCGAATTCGTCGGGATTTTTAAGTTTATTGATGTTCTCTATAAAACTCTTTTCAAGAGACGTTCTATTGTCATCGCTTAACTGTTCAATACTTTTCTTGGTAAAAAGATCATTACCGTTGTAGGCAGCAAAAGCATGCATACCCTCTGCGGTGAGGATACCGGCAATTTCATTTTTTTCAATTAGTTCTTGGTATTCTTCATAGTTTTTGACCAAGCGTAACGTGGGCTTAAAAATGTACTTATCATTCGTTGAAAAGGTGCCATTACTTTTTAAGATGTAATCATATTCTTTGATATAATCTTCGAAATAGTCAACTTCTTGAGCCTTGTAAATGCTATCCAGATACGCTTTGGTTCTTTGGGTCGAAAAGCCGGTCAAGAGACGTATAATTTTATTGTCAACGTTCCTTTTAAGCTTTTTTCCAAAAATTCTATTGAGTAAAAAACGCTGTTTTGGTGTGGCTCCTTTGAAAGGTCGATCCGGTCTTAAAAACGGTCTTTCGGGAGGATAAATCGCAAAAAACAACAATCGGTTGTTTCCCTCATAACAGCTGTCCAGATTAGTCTGGGTATAGGTGGCCATATCCCGCACAAAAATATTCACGGCCCATTTTCTCGGACTGATGCCCAAACCAAAGAGTCCTTTGAAAAGGCGCTTGGTGGTCAGGTTTTTCTTGTAGGTCCATATATCTTCTATTTTCTCGTTGTTTGCAGGCTTCAACGAAGGATGGCAATGTAAATCGGCAATGGGCTTATTCATATCTTGATATGTTTTGAATACTCGGATTTTTAATCTGTTTCCTGATTTCTTCAACAATTTTTTCCGGTGCACCGTAGGGAAACGAATTAATGGTATGTTCCTGAAGCTTAATGACCTCACTGTTCGAATTGAACTTATCACTGTTGTGTCTCAAGTATCGCGAAATTTCATACGCTTGATGGTACGCAGGGTAAATGGAGTCTACTTGCCGAAAGGCACGCTCCGCTCTCGAAAGCTCTCCATTCTTCAAATAGGTAAATGCCTCTAACTCTTTTGCTTTGGCCATTTGGTTTCTAGTCTCCACCTTTTCTTGAATTTCTTTGATACCGTCGAACTTCTTACCAATCGAGTCGGCATTGGTGGAAAACGTCTCTACGGCCTTCAACACCCTGGTCATTTCTTTCGGTGTTCCGTTGATCACAAGTTGTTCCAATCGGCCCTCTATTACTTCTCCTATAATATTGGAAAGTTCATCGTTTTCAAGCACTTGATAAAGGATTTTCTTCATCGCTATGGTCTTCTCATATATGGTATCGTTGTATACCTCTGACACAATATCTTGCGCCAGTCTAAATTGCTCTCTTTTTTCAGAGGATTCGATAATGGCATTCTGAAGGAAGTAACCCAAAACAGCCAGAATCAATGGAAAAACGAAAAATTGTAGCCATTGACCACCCTTTTTTGATTTCTCCAAACCTCCAATCCTTTTATCAAGTTTGTCCAATGCTTCTTCACTCATATCACGTTACATTTTACTAGGTAAATGGGGTAGCAACCTTAATTTTCGTCTTTTAATTTCTTTACCTCTTTCTTTATGGCCTGAAGTTGTTGGATGATAGTTTTGTTTGTAATGTATTCCAGCAAGAAATTGATTTGATGTATCTCAATTTTAATATACCTCGGGCTATACATCAAATCAAAAATATTTTTGTACCGCTTTTTCAAATCGATGTTTTCACTTGGGTCAAAACCGTCTTTTAATAGCATCAAACCATATTTTGTTTCGGTCATTCCAATCTGGACCGAGATATCGGTATCAGACATATCGTAAGCTTCCAATTCGTGATAAAACTCACTTAAATACGAAATGGGGTCTTTGCCATTTGAAAGTATTCCGATGCTTTCAAGCCGCTGGAGAAGGGTGCCCTGACCCCGAAGCTCTAGAATATGACCAAAAAAAATGATATTGGTGATGGCGTCGAGGTATCCACCGTCAAATCGATCTTCCGATGCCATTAAGGAAGAGGTGTACTTTTCCAAGGCCTTCTCCAAATACGCCATTTTTTGTGTTTTGGCCGCGACAAAAATGGATGCAAACTTGTAGGCGTTACCAATAATATTGAGTCGATTCGGATTTTTCCCTACCAAAGCCAACATATCAATTTCTTGAAGGGTCTCTTTTACATTTTCCTTGCGCATTTGATACACCTTAATCGTACAATATCTTTCTAGCGCCTCAACGGAGAAATTACCATTGTCATGAACGAAGAGTTGATGGAATTTTTGAAGCGCTATATCCGAATACCCCAGTTCATCGTAGACCAGCGCCTCTTTCTCCAGCACCAAAGCATCCAAGAGGTTGGCGTATGAGGCCTTTTGAATGTATTGCTCGAGTTGCTCCAGAATCGTTTGTGATGCACTTCTACGGTCGCGAATCGCACTTAAAAGATTGTCAATATCAGTATGCACCTGAGATGCCATGACATACTCATAATCATCCTCTTTGGCACCTTGACGGCTATCGAACTTATAAAATGGGTTGCCGTAACACTGGTATGCGCCCCAAGTGTTGGTTTCCCTATGGTTTTGATGTGTTGCCAACCGCGCCCTTTGTACCGAATTACCGAAATCATATCCTTGTATCATATGGGTATAAATTGTTTCGGCAAAAGTTTGGGCCGCAGCATCATCAACTGCCCAACCGGTCACAATAATGGCTTTAATACCCATGTCAATCAGTTCGGTACCGATGTTAGCCGCCAGTTTGTAACGATTTTGATAATAGGCTTCATCGGAGGCATCCACGGCACCGGAATGGCAGCAATTGATAAAAACAAATTCGGGTACATACCCCATCTGTTTAATCATGGCCGGGTCGACAAAAATACCATCCCCAATAGCAATACCAACCGTATCTTTCTCGATATCGTATACGCCATGACCAGCAAAATGCATGATCTTAAATTCTTGGTTGTATAGCTGGTCAATAATCTCGTTCGAAGTACTATTTATTAGGGGTGTAACCACATAGGCTTTGTGGTCATAACGTTTTACCACCCATTCAGCTTCGGCCTTTGCCGCAGGCAGGGGCTGCAGCGTATCATCATTATATATGGGATCACCGACCACAAGAACGTTGGTGTTGCCCAGCGCCACCGGTCTGAAGTAATCACTGTTCGTGGTAACCAATTGCCTTATGAACGAAGCCGTTACGGCGATGGGGGTTTCCCCTGTTTTAGGGTCATGTAGCAATTCCCAAGGTATTTCAGCAGCATTTTTATCAACTTTCAGCACGAGATTGCCCTGGTTGCGAAATACATTTTTGAATTCGTTGGGAATGATGAGTTGAAAAAGGTTTTTTGATAACGAAGGACTCCAATAACAGTCCTTCGCATGTGTTTTGAGTAAATGCTGCACTTTATGCATCCCAATATTTATCATTTCCTCCTCTATCCTGGCCAGTCCCCTTGAGGCATAATATTTAAACCCGGTCACTTTGTTACGGGAATTGATATCGCTATCATCAATAAGACTTGTGATGTGCAGATTGTACCACCATTCGTATTCCTCTTTTGAAAAAAGTCGCATTTTTTTTGCTCCAGGCCGCTTTACGATTCCCTTATGCAAAGTAAAGTTTAGCCTATGGTCTTTATCCTCCAAACGGTTAAGGGAATAATAAGCCTGACTTGCGATGGATTCGTAGTAATTTAAAATCTCAACCTCCTTAATAGGCTGAAGCCCCTTGCCCATCTTTTTCATTTGTTCATTGGCCTCTGAGATACCCAAAAGAATACCCTTGAGCGAATCTTCTACGGGCAGTTTCCCAAAACCGATTCCTATTAAAATACAAGAGATGCCCGTGGCCGACTTTTTTGCCCTTGGCAGGGTATAATTATCGCGCATGAACATGGCATACCGCAAGGTGGCCAACCTGACGGTTTTCGCCAGAAGATATGAGGTCAGTTTATCGGGGGTTCCCAAACCGCATACGATAGCCCCTTTTGGTCGTGTATTAAGATTGAAGAAAATCTCGCTTTCACCAACTTTTCCTGGGTAATAGCCAATATCCATACGTTGTGAAAGCCGCTTGTTGAGATAGCGGTCCAACGCCTTCTCCGCACTTAAAATCAAATCCATAAAGAAGTGTCCCACCATTACCGGATAGGTCGACATTTCCAAATCAGCATTGACGACCTTAACATGAATATGTTCCCTCTCTGGGCGTTTGGTTCTGCGAATATCAAACAGGGCGTCCTCAACTTCGGCAATCTGTGTGAGCGGTACGGGAAAATGTTCTACCTCGGTTATTCCCATTCCACCGCGCAGCCCGCGGCGCGGACGATCTTTGCTCAAGGCCGTTGTACCTCCGGATTTTAAAATATCGGAAATTCCCTTAAAAATGTAGTCTTTGTTGGCCAGTTCGCCATGGGTGGTATCAGAGTAATATAATTTTTGGCTATTCAACAGTGGTTTAGGGATTCCCGAGTCCCAAGTAACGCTACCATCACCTTCCCATGTCGCCTGGTATACCAATTTTTTATGTCTAGAGAGAAACCGGTCTTTGAAGGTATAATCAAATACGGTCTCCTCATCTTTACCACAGATGTAATAGATGTTCTCAAAAAAGGATTTATCCGCTTCTATGTTGTCCAAAAAGGCCAACACCTTCTTGCGGTACGCATCAAAGTTTTTTAATGAAGTTCCATAGTCTTTAGGATTGGGCATGTGCTTTAACTTTGCTGTTTTATCCAATCCTTGCCAAAACCCTTGGGTCCAAAATTTACGTCCACCATCATCCTCTAGCGGAAGTAGCTCAAATAACCCGGGGTAATTCCAAAAAACTTCAAGAAGTTCTTCACGGTCGTGATCAAAATCAATCATGGCCAATTGTTTCACCCGTCTGCTGTGGCCCGTAAGCACTTCCATAATCAAATACGACCCACGCCAAGGTGTGCCCAATAAGAGCAGCTTATTGCGCTGGTTTGCACAGAATTTGTTCCACACCGTTGGAAAATCCATCATGCACTGCCGTACGAGCAATCCGCCCATGGAGTGTGCAACAATATGCACATTGATATTCTCCAAGAGCAGTAAATGATAAAGCTCATTTTGAAATTGTTTAACAGTATCTGCCAACGATTTTCGCCAATCAAAAGCAAAGGTGATGACATCATAGTCGGCTGAAAGGTGCTTGCCCAGTTTACCATAGAACTTTTTGACCACCCCCGAAGCATAGACCGCAGAATTTTCAATATTCAAGTAATCTACAATCGCACCATCGTTGAGACGACTCATTGCTACCCAAAGGTCTTTATCGTTGACGGCCAAGGTAGACCCCATAATGCCGGGCAAAACAATGACCACATCACGTGTAATGGTATCGGGATAAAGCGTGGTACCATCCAAAGAGAAGAAATCCAACAATACCCCTCTTTTACCCTTGCCCTGAACAATCGGTTTAAATGGTGCTTCTTTTTCAATGGGCAAGCAATTCAACGCGGTCAGAATAGCGTCACAACTGTTCTTGTTGGAAAAGTAGTTGAAATGTGAGGCGTTTCCATCTTGTGAAAGAAAAGTGTGTATGGCCTCTTTTCTTTTTACGCCGTGCACCATACGCTCGGTATCGACCACTAAATCATTGGCAGTACGATAGAAAAGATTGGCCAGAATCACCTTAAGG
>JBHJJC010000118.1:0-21696 GCA_050042945.1 Croceivirga sp. | reverse complement strand
TTATTGCAACAGAAGAATATCGCCAGTTTAAATCTTGAAAAGTCAAAGGCAGAGAACGATAAACAAATTCAACTGAAGCGTACCTACCTGGCTTTAGGTTCGGTTGCCCTGGTCATTGCGCTCTTGGCGTACTTCTTGTATATGGATACCCGTAAAAAACATAAAAAATTGAATGTTGCCTATGAACACTTGGATAATGCCAATGAAAAACTAAAAAACGCAGAAAACAAGATTAAGAATCTATTGAAACAACAAGTGTCCACCCCGGTGGCAAATGAACTCTTAAATGCTGAAAATAAAGGCGAAAGTGCCGGTAAAATGATTGAAGCATGTATTCTTTTCTTGGATATCAGAGGATTTACCCCGATGGCCCAACAGATGAGTGCCAACGAACTGATTGCCTTTCAAAACAATGCTTTTGGTCCAATGCTAGACATAGTGCAAAACAGTAATGGAGTGGTCAATCAATTAATGGGGGATGGTTTTATGGCAACTTTTGGTATTGTTGATAATGGCATTGACTTCTGCGAACAGGCCTACACTGCCGCCAAGGAAATTTTAAAAAACGTAACACTTCGGGTAGAAAAGAAAGAAATTCGGCCATTTGAGATTGGTTTGGGCTTGCATGCGGGTCCGGTGGTTGTCGGTAACGTTGGCAATCAAAAAAGAAAACAATTTTCTATCACGGGCAACCCGGTAATCATTGCCAGTAGATTGGAACAGCTCAACAAATTATATGATTCAAGTTTAATTCTTTCAGATGCCGTTTTTCAACGGCTCAAATCAAAGATAAAATTCAGTGAATTCAAAACGGACAAGGTCACCGTAAAGGGCTGGAGCGATGAACTCAACATACACATTTTGAGAGGATAGTTGCATTTTATTTTCTTATTTTTAAAGAGATGTCGTTACTCATGAAATCGTTAGCACTTCCGATTCTTCTAGTTCTTACCGGATGTGGCAGTTACAGTTCCATTGATTCCTTTTACGAAAAACATAAAAATGACAATCAAGTTACCGCCTTTCGGGTACCTCGGTTCATGTTTTCATTGATTGCCGAAATTTCTCCAGAAATGAAAAGCATGGTGAGCCATACAAAGGATTTGAGATATATGCGCTTTCCAAGTAAGACCTCGGCCCAGGCGCAATTTTTAAACCGGCAAATGAATCAATTTGCTTCCCGTTCATTTATTGAAATATTTAGGAAGAACGATAAATTGAAACGTAACGTAGTATCCATTCGCGAAAAACGTGACGTAGTGAAGGAAATCTTGATTTACAGCAATGATAATATCAGGGGATCTTTTTTGTATTTCAATGGTAATTTTAATCCTAATAAAATTCGACAATTGGCAAGAAATCAAGATTTTGACTCTTTTACGAAAGGATTGTTGCCCCAGATGAACTTGGCATCACCCGATATATCGAACTAAGCTTTTGATGTATTTCTAAAGCCTTCTATTACAACGGCGACCAAAATTAAACCTCCACCTAAAAGTGTCTTTTGGTCAGGAAACTCCCGGAGAAATAACATACCCAAAATGATTCCATAAATGGGTTGAATACAACTTAGGATACTTATACTCGTAATGGAGAAATAACGAAAACATACCAGAAAAAGCGTGTGTCCCACCGCTGTGGTAAGTAAGGCCAAGATCAAAATCCATGGTAATTGATGGGGTACTTCCGATATTTCTGTGCTGAAAAAAAATGGACAAAGAACCGCGGTGACCACGACCAATTGCCATACCATTAAGCTCGAACCGTTATATGCCATAACTGGTTGCTTCATAATGATGTTTCGCAGGGAGTACAACAATGCTGAAAATAAGCCTATGGCGATGGCCAGGGTATAGGTGTTTTTAAAACTAAAATCAGGTACGAGAAAGAAAATTCCCGTGAGAACCAAAAGGGCCAAAACGAGATGCATCCATTGAAATCGTGTTTTTAACAGTAAGGGTTCCAGAAAGGCCGTTATAATGGGGTACGTGAAAAGTGACAGCATTCCAATGGCAACATTTGATAACTGTAAAGAATAAAAGTAGGTGACCCAATGACCACCCAAAAGCACTCCACCGATAACAATCGGTAAACGATGACCTCTTCCTATTTGAAAAGAAAACCCCATAAACCTGCAATACGCCCACAGTAGTAAGACTGCGAGAAGAGCCCTTGTCGCTATTGTAACTGCAGGGGACAGGGCGATGTGACGCCCCAATACACCAGAGGTGCCTACCAAAAACATAGCTACATTCAATTGTAAAAAATGGCCGAAGGATTGGTTTTTATTCTGCAAAGGATTACCGCGTTACTGCCATGGCTTTTTCTCGAATTATTTCCGAAACCGGTTTATTCTGCAAGTGACTTTCTAGCCAAGAAAGGATGTCCAAATACAAGAAAGCACGCTTTTCATAAGGATGGTTTTCATATTGTCTCAGGTTATCATATAATTTCTGAAACTCGGCCTTTAATTCGGTAGGATAAATATTGCCCAATCCCCTTAAAAACTTGATCATCTCATGTTGAACCGCATGCAAGTCGTTCATCTTCAGCAAAAATTTATAGGTGCTCTTTAATTGAACTTCTAGATGATAGTCCATACCGGCCTCATAATGTGCTACCAGACTCAATACCCGTGCAAAGCACATCAAGTCTTCACGCATTTTCAGATGTTTATTGTTGATGATCTTCTTGAGGTAAACAATACAATTCTTATGATCACCATTCCCAAAATACAAACAGGCAATTTTATAATACAGCACCATAATGTGGTGCTGGTCGATTCGGGTACCGTGCTTTTTTATACCATATTCGATAATATTCACTAGATAAAGACCCTTATCAAAAGTCCCCTCTAGAAAATGAAGGTTCAACTTATTGCTGTTGATATACAAAAAAGATAGCGAAGCGATGTTATCATTTTTAGGAAAACCATCCTCTTGTACCGTTTCTTCAAGACGTTGCAGCGTCTCTCGAAACTGTGAGCTGTATTTCACAAAAAATAGGGATTCCAACAAATAATTGTTCCCTTTTAGATAAAAGACAGGATTGAGATAGGTCATCTCTATGTTCTCATTGAACAGGTCTACCCATTTACTGGAGTATTTATAAGATGTAAGAAAATCTTGAGTTAATAGACTATACCATAAATGTGCCTTGTAAAGCCATAGTTTCTCTCGAAAACCCAATTCGTCAATATCGACCCGAGGGACATGGGCATCAAAATAGTCTTTGACCGAACGTAAATCTTCATCACTTCGAACATAGCCAACTTTGAGCATCATACCGTACAACTGTAATGATAGGTTCGACAGTCTGCTTGTCATTAAATTATGCTCAGAGAGTGTTTTGGCCTGCTTGGTCAGTTCATCTGCCCTATCGGGTATACTGCGGGTGATATATTGGGTCTCTATAATTTTTTCAAGTTCAACAATTTCGTAGGCCACGTTCTTTTCTTCATTATCCATGGCCATGCTCTTGGCCTTGTCCAATAATTTTAAGCTTTGTTTGTACAATCCCTTCTGGTAGAGAATCGTAGCAAAATCGAGCTGCTCTCGAATTTGTACCCGTATATTTTGATTTACTGGGTTCAGCCGCAGACTGATTAAGATTTGTTTGTAAAGATGAGCCTTTAGGTTTGAAAGTTGGGCTTTCTTTACAATACCACTGATTAAAATTTGCTTTTCATCGTAAGTCTTTAATTTATCGAGCAAGTTAAAGAGTGCCAAGAACTTGGCGTCAGTATTGACCCCCAAACGACCCACATATAGTTTGAACTGCCGCTTCTCAGACTTCGAAAGGGATTTTACCAAAACAAACAAACTATCCTTAGAGGTGCTAACCATCGTAAATTACTATATTTATCACTTTGAACTAAAGAACATTACATTAAGCTGTAATAGATTAAACGTTGTAACGGAAACTCCTTAAAACGAACCTTTGAAAAGGGTGTTTCTACCTTCGTAGAGATTAGGAAAAACGAACGATAATCATGGGTAAAGATAAGGTACATATTTTTGATACTACGCTCCGTGACGGGGAGCAGGTGCCAGGTTGTAAGTTAGACACCAAACAAAAATTGGTAATTGCCGAACGACTGGATGAATTGGGGGTCGATATCATTGAAGCGGGCTTCCCGATTTCAAGTCCTGGTGACTTCAATTCCGTCAATCAAATTGCAAAATTGGTTAAAAATGCAACCGTCTGTGGTCTCACCCGCTCCGTTAAAAAAGATATAGAAGTTGCTGCCGAAGCCATAAAAGATGCTAAAAAGCCAAGAATACATACCGGAATTGGCACCTCAGATTCACATATCACCTATAAGTTCAAAAGCAATCGTGAAGATATCTTAGAAAGAGCGGTAACCGCCGTCAAAAACGCCAAAAGTTTCGTCGAAGATGTAGATTTTTATGCAGAGGATGCCGGTCGAACCGATAACGAATATCTGGCGCGTGTCTGTGAAGCGGTCGTAGCAGCAGGGGCTACTGTCCTCAACATCCCTGATACCACCGGATATTGCCTGCCGGAAGAATATGGCGCCAAAATGAAGTATTTGAAAGAAAATGTAAAGGGCATCGATAAAGCCATACTATCATGTCATTGCCATAATGACTTGGGGTTAGCCACGGCGAATTCCATCGCAGGAGTGGTCAATGGCGCACGTCAAATCGAATGTACGATAAACGGAATCGGCGAGCGCGCCGGCAATACCTCATTGGAAGAGGTAGTAATGATTATGCGCCAGCATCCTGACTTGAATCTTGACACCAACATTAACAGTAAACTTCTTTACGATACCAGCTTAATGGTCTCTGACAAAATGGGGATGTTTGTACAGCCCAATAAAGCCATTGTAGGTTCTAATGCCTTTGCCCACAGTTCAGGCATCCATCAAGATGGGGTCATAAAAAACCGTGAAAACTATGAAATCATGAAAACTCATGATGTAGGTGTAGATAAGTATTCCATCCTACTGACTGCTCGAAGCGGAAGGGCTGCCCTAGCGTATCGCGCAAAGAATGTGGGCTATGAACTCACAAAAACGCAATTGGATGTGGTCTATGAAAACTTTCTTCGCTTTGCTGATCGCAAGAAAGAGATTGTCGACAATGATATCCATGAAATCATCGAGACCAGTGATGTAAATATTTCAAGCTTAACGTAAAAATACATCTTAGTGTACGGAATATAGTCGGTCTTAAAGTATCCTATACATGAATTTAAACATTACACTGCTACCTGGCGACGGTATAGGACCAGAGGTCTTGGAACAGGCCGTTCGTTGCCTAGAAGCCGTTGAAGAAGCTTTTGGACATAATTTTGTTTTCTAGGAAGAAGCTATAGGTGCAGTGGCCATTGATAAAACAGGTGATCCTTTACCCGAAGTTACCTTAAAACGTTGTAATGATGCGGATGCGGTGCTTTTCGGTGCCATCGGTGACCCTAAATACGATAATGACCCAAACGCCAAAATACGACCTGAACAAGGTTTGCTAAAATTGCGCAAAGCACTTGGGCTTTATACCAATATAAGGCCCGTAAAGGTTTTCCCTTCATTGCTAGAAAAATCCCCTTTGAAGAAAGAGCGCATTGTAGGAACCGATTTCACCATCTTCCGAGAACTCACCGGGGGCATTTATTTTGGTGAAAAAAAATTGAATGAAGAAGGAACCGTCGCTTCAGACCTCTGTGAGTACTCCGAAAAAGAGATAAGCCGTATAACGCACAAGGCCTTTAAAGCAGCTCGAAATCGGAAAAATAAATTAACGTTGGTCGATAAGGCCAACGTTTTGGAGTCTTCCCGATTATGGAGAAAAGTCGTAACAAAAATTGGGGAAAGCTACCCGGATGTAGCATTAGACTATCTATTTGTCGACAACGCCGCGATGCAGATGATACTGAATCCCAGTCAATTTGATGTTATTCTTACGGAAAATATGTTTGGCGATATTATCTCGGATGAGGGCAGTGTCATCGGTGGTTCTATCGGACTTTTGGCATCGGCTTCCGTTGGTGATGAAAATGCTCTTTTTGAACCTATTCACGGCTCTTTTCCGCAAGCTAAGGGACAAAATATTGCAAACCCTATTGCATCCATCTTATCTGCGGCCATGCTTTTGGAACACTTCCAATTATTTGAAGAGGCCATGGCAGTGAGAGAGGCCGTTGACCTATCATTACAAAAAGGAATCGTCACACCTGATTTAGATGAAAACAGCAAGTACGGCACAAGCCATGTAGGCGATTTCGTTTCCAACCATATCGTGGACAATGATGACAATTTGAACATGAACGATGAAAATATTGGATTGGGAAAATCTACCATCATATAAGGCTACTCCCCCAATAACGCATTCAGGGTTTTTGAAAATTCTATTTTGAATTCTTCATGCTTTTCTCCAGTTGCCGGACCATTGAATCCTGTATGAATTTTTCGAACCTCACCTTTTTTATCAATGTATAAGGTCGTTGGATAGGATAGTACATGGTTCAGCATCGGTAATTTTTCGTTTGCCTTCGACTTACTGCTGGTGCCCACTTGGGCCAAAATAATGGGATATTCAACCCCTACCCTACGCTTTAGACGATTGATTCCCTTAAAAGCCTTTTCTTCGGTTTTGGCATATTCAAATGCCAAAGCCACCATTTCTAAATCTGGGTGAGGGTTCCTCTTCAAATAATCAACGTAGAATCGGGTCTCGTCCAGACAATTGGGGCACCATGTACCCATAATCTGAACCAAAACCACCTTGTCTTTAAAACGCTCATCATTCAAGGAAACCTGATTGCCCGAGGCGTCTGGGAAAGAGAATTCAAAGCGATCATAGCCTTCTTTCAAATAGGTGAGACTACTGGCATCAGGTAATTCGAAAGCTGAATTACGTACAGCACTAAAATTTTCAACATAATGGTTTCCTGAAAAGAATTGCCCTTGCATCGTACTGTCAGAGACCTTGGCCGTAAACAAAAACACGTGAGCCCCATCGAAAGCGGATAATTTCAGTGAATCACCGTCCACAATACCTTCTAAATAGCGATAATCACCAACTTTCGTTCGAAACGTACCATTGACCTTATTTCCGGTCTGGGAGAAAATACCTTTGGCTGGGTAAGGGTTATCGGTATCAAAGGCAAAATTGGTTTCCCAAATTCCGGAAACATCGTGGGTCGAATCTGTACTGACATCAAATCGTTCCTCTTCACCATGCGCAGCAGAAAAGACAACATAACGTTCTAAGCTTTCTTTTATGAATTGCCCTGTTATCTTTGAAGGCGTAAATATCCCTGCGATATAGCCTTCGTATACTGGCATCTGAATAATTATGGAATCGTTTGTTATGGAAAATTCATCAACTTCTATACGCTCATCAGCATTTTTTATGGTCATGGTATAATCGCCGATGTCATTTTTTGATAATTCAAAATTAAAAGGTAACACCTGGCTTTTTGTAATCTGCATCTCTCCTCGCCAAGTTCCTGTTAACAGCTCTTTTGTGGGTTGTGTACAAGAAAATAGACACAAAAAAATGACCAAAAAGAAAATACCCTGCCTCATGTTTTAAAAGTTTGTCAAGTATATCGAAAATATGTTTACGACCTTACATTTCCCGCAAAAAACCCTTGGTTCATTTCATTGAATGTAATGCACCAAAAACATATCTTTGCTCACTTTAAAATCGGGTAATGAAGATTTCATACAACTGGCTCAAACAATTTTTAAATTTGGATTGGGAAGCCTCCAAAACCGCAGACCTACTTACCGATCTTGGCTTGGAAGTTGAAGGTGTGGAAACGTTCCAATCGGTCAAAGGTGGATTAAAAGGCGTTGTTGTGGGACATGTGCTGACCTGTGAAAAACATCCGAATGCCGATCGACTAAAATTGACTACGGTCAATATTGGGGAAAAAGAGCCCGTACAAATCGTTTGCGGAGCACCAAATGTTGCAGCTGGACAAAAAGTACCGGTAGCCACTATTGGCACAACCTTATATTCTAAGGAAGGGGAAACTTGGAAAATAAAAAAAGGGAAAATCCGCGGAGAGGAAAGTCAAGGTATGATCTGTGCAGAAGACGAATTGGGATTGGGGGATAGTCATGACGGAATTATGATACTTGACCAAAGCCTTGGCCCAGGTACCCCCTGTAGCGAGGTATTTCAAATTGAGAATGACAAAGTATTCGAGATTGGACTAACGCCCAACCGTTCTGATGCCATGAGCCATTTTGGAGTGGCCCGTGATTTGCGTGCCGGACTGGAACAACAAAAAATAAAGAAAGAACTCATTACCCCATCAACAAGTAATTTTCTAGTAAATGAACGCTCACTAAAAATAGACGTTGATGTAGAAGACGCACAGTTGGCACCACGCTATTGTGGGGTGACCATAAAAAACGTCTTGGTTCAAGCGTCTCCGGATTGGTTAAAAAATCGTTTAAAGGCCATCGGTTTGTCTCCCATTAATAACGTTGTTGACATTACCAATTATGTTTTACATGAACTCGGGCAACCGTTACATGCTTTTGATGCCCACCGAATTAAGGGAAATAAGGTCGTCGTCAAAACCTTACCCAAAGGAACAAAATTCACAACTCTGGATGGTATTGAGAGAGAACTACACCATGATGATTTGATGATATGCGATGCCGAGAAACCGATGTGTATTGCGGGAGTATTTGGAGGTATTCACTCGGGGGTTACAGAAAATACCACTTCGATTTTTTTAGAGAGTGCCTATTTTCAACCTGTGACCATAAGAAAAACGGCCAAAAGACATGGTCTCAATACCGATGCCTCTTTTCGATTTGAAAGGGGTATTGATATTGAACTCACCGAATATGCCTTAAAAAGAGCAGCCGCTTTGATCAAAGAAGTGGCAGGTGGCGAGATTAGTTCAGAGGTCGTCGATTTATATCCTATAAAAACGAAAGATCGCCAGGTCGTGTTGACCTTTGCTAAAATCAATACGTTGATTGGTCAAGAAATCCCTAGAGAAACGATTAAATCAATATTGACTTCGTTAGAAATTAAAATCAATAATGTCACCGAAACAGGTTTAGGGCTAACCATACCTTCTTATCGCACTGATGTAGAACGCGAGGTTGACGTCATTGAAGAAATTCTTAGGGTATACGGCTACAATAATATTTCTTTTCATGAAAAGGTGAATGCGTCAGTTGCAAAAACCGAGAAAGTTGAGAACCATAAACTTCAGAACATCGTAGGCAATTTTCTGGCGGCCAATGGCTTTTACGAAATTATGACGAACAGCTTGGTTTCGGAAAAAGACCTCAGTGCAAACAGTAGTGCCGTTAAAATGTTAAATCCACTTAGTTTGGACCTATCTGTTCTGAGAACTTCCATGCTGCCCAGTGGATTACAAAGCATGGCGCATAATCAAAATCGAAAACAGTCCAATCTAAGATTTTTTGAATTTGGGAAAACCTATTCAAAAAACGATGACCAAGCGTTTATTGAAAACATTTGCCTAGCCCTGTACACCATGGGCAACAAAAACGATGGACACTGGAACGATACCGCGGCCAAGTCCGATTTCTTTTATGTAAAGGGAATATTGACCTCCGTTTTAGAACGAATCGGAATTGACCAATGGAAAGAAAAACCTAGTAAGAACGATATATTTTCAGAAGGTATCGCCCTGGTGAACGATAAGAATATACTCGTCGAAATAGGATTGGTGAAACGCACTCTCACAAATCGTTATGATGTGAAAGATGATGTATGCTTTGCAGATATCAATTGGGAGCAGTTAATCAATTTGGCCAAAAAGAATACCATACGATATAAGGGTATTCCCAAATACCCAGCGGTTAAACGGGATTTTGCATTGCTATTGGATGAGGAGGTCAGTTTTCAAAAGGTTTATGAGATAGCATTTCAAACCGAGCGTCATGTTTTGAAAGCAGTTAATCTTTTTGACGTTTACACCGGCAAAAATTTGCCAGAAGGAAAAAAATCGTACGCGATAAGTTTTACGATTCAAGATACTTCCAAAACGTTGACCGATAAGCAGATAGACAAAATCATGTCAAAATTGGAAGCGAACTACATCTCCAAATTGGGAGCGCGTTTACGCTAGTTAAAGACCCGTAGGCACAATGATACTATCAATTTGATGGATTACCCCGTTACTCTGATTGGCATCGGCAGCAGTGATTTTGGCCTGATTACCCGACATATCACTTAAGATGATATCCGTTCCCTGCATCGTTGCAAAGATTTTAGTGCCTTGAACCGTCGTAAAAGATGTTTTACCCTTACCACGACAAAGGGCTTGTAATATTTTAGAAGCAGTTAGATTTCCAGCTACAAGATGATACGTCAGTAAATCTTTTAATTTTTTTCTATTTTCCAATTTAAATAGCTCGTCCCATTCCGATGCTGAGAACTTAGTAAAAGCACTGTTGCTCGGGGCAAACAGGGTAAAAGGTCCGCTGGTGCCCAAGAGTTCTTCTAAATCAGCTATTTTGAACGCTTCAAAAAGAGCCTGGTGCGCATCATCGTTCAAACTTGACTTAATATCGGTAACCCCATCACTGCAGTATATCGCAGAAGGTATGGCATTAAGGGAATTGGTTTGTGCCGATGAGAAGGAAGCATATAGAAAAATGAATATGAAAGTAATGATTTGGGGGAATTTCATAAAAAGGTACTCGAATTTTAAGTATTGTCTTACATATAAAGTAAAATAGTAATAATGAATACAACATTAAGTGAACAAGATAGCATAATGCCTGAAAAAGGCTATACTTAGAGAATTCACTTTATAGAATTTAACAAAATATTAACATTTTGTTTTCTTGATTACCATTTCAAAAAATGTCGTTTTCGTTAATTTTGACTTAATTGCTGAAAAAGAAAACTTATGTTATTAAAAAAAACCGATATTGAGCAAAGACTTGCATTGCTCAAAAGCAAGGATGGTTCTTCTAATGATATATTAGATCAAGTATATCAAATCCTGGAAACAAATGATGTAGCCCCGGTTACGTCTGAACCGAAAAATGGTTCGGTCACCACGGTTTCAAATAATTTCATTTTCGACGAATTGGAATCCCATCGCGTATATCATATTGAACAAATCAAACAGATTTGTATCGATTACCGGTTGCGATTTTTGGATAGTAAATATTTCAAAGGAAAAATACCTAAAGCCGCCAAAGCTGAAATACTTCGCTTAGAAGAATTACATCACACTGAATTGGGAGGTTTTAAAATAATGGCACCATCCAAACTTTTTAAATTGGAGGATAAAGACGACCCTCTATTATTTGCCCCTATCGGCAATGGTTATTTCTATCTGATTCACAAATGGGGTAATGATTTACATCCCTTGCGAAAAATGTTGGTATGGCCCTTTAAAAACATTCTAAACTTGACCTTGACCACTTTGGTCATCAGTTATTTTGCTACCCTATTGGTACCTAACGGACTTTTTAGTAAAAATGAGTCGTCTACCGAATTCTGGATGATGTTCTTTTTTATGTTCAAGTCCATTGCCGCCATTGTAATTTTTTACGGTTTTGCACTGGGTAAGAACTTCAATCCAGCCATCTGGAACAGCAAGTATTACAATGCCTAATTTACACAGGTAGGGCGTACATTTTTTCACGCTGTACTTTGATGGACTTGTCAGACATATACTCATCGAAACTGAGGTATCGGTCTATAATGCCATTAGGAGTCAGTTCTATTATTCTATTCGCTACAGTTTGAACAAAAGCATGGTCATGGGTTGTCATCAACACGGTACCTTTGAAGTTCTTTAACGAATTATTGAAGGCCGTAATACTTTCAAGGTCTAAATGATTGGTCGGTTCATCCAACAATAAAACGTTGGCGCGCAACAACATCATACGGCTGAGCATGCAACGTACTTTTTCACCACCCGAAAGCACTGTGGATTTTTTGAGCGCTTCTTCTCCGCTAAAAAGCATTTTTCCTAAAAACCCGCGTACGTAAACTTCTTCACGTTCCTCTTCGGTCTTGGTGTATTGCCTAAGCCAGTCCACCAAATTGATATTATCTTGAAAATAGTCGTCATTGTTCGCCGGAAGATATGACTGGTTGGTGGTAACACCCCATTGAAAAGTACCTGAACGGGGCTTTTGGTTGGCGGTTATGATTTCATAAAAAGCAGTAGTGGCCCGTGAATCTTTTGAAATAATAGCTACTTTATCTCCTTTGGCTAAATTAATATCCACTTTTTCAAAAAGAAGATCTCCATCTTCTGATACGGCACTTAACCCTTCAGTATGCAATATTTGATCACCAGCTTCCCTTTCGCGTTCGAATATGATGGCAGGATATCTTCTACTTGACGGTTTAATGTCTTCAACTTTAAGTTTCTCGAGCATCTTCTTTCGGGAAGTGGCTTGCTTACTTTTAGCCACGTTGGCACTAAAGCGTTGGATGAACTCTTGAAGTTCCTTGGCTTTTTCCTCTGCCTTTTTATTCTGTTGGGCCCGCTGTCTCGCTGCAAGTTGACTACTCTCATACCAGAAGGTATAGTTGCCGCTGAATAGATTTATTTTTCCAAAATCGAGATCGGCAATGTGTGTGCAGACGGCATCCAAAAAGTGTCGGTCGTGCGAAACGACAATTACCGTGTTGTCATAATTGGCCAAAAAATGTTCAAGCCAACTAATGGTTTCATAATCCAAGTCGTTGGTAGGCTCATCCATGATCAACACATCAGGGTTTCCAAAAAGGGCCTGTGCCAATAAGACACGTACCTTTAATTTTGAGTCCAAATCAGACATTATCGTATAATGCAAGTCTTCAGTAATGCCTAAATTAGAAAGCAAGGCAGCAGCAGAACTTTCGGCATTCCAACCATCCATCTCTTCGAACGTTACTTGCAACTCTCCTATCTTCTCTGCATTTTCATCGGTATAGTCTGCATAAAGGGCATCTATCTGTTTTTTGATATGGAATAATGGCTTGTTACCCATCACTACGGACTCAAGTACTGGAACCGTATCATATGAATTATGGTTTTGCTCCAAAACCGACATTCTTTTGCCAGGCTCCATATGCACATGACCAGAAGTCGCATCTAACTTTCCAGACAAGATTTTTAGAAAGGTCGACTTTCCCGCCCCATTTGCCCCAATTACACCATAGCAATTGCCTTGTGTAAAATTTACATTGACCTCATCAAAGAGTACTCTTTTTCCGAATTGCACTGACAAATTTGATACTGAGAGCATAGCTTCCTATTTTTTTGCGAAAATAGCTAAAATTATAACCGCTGCATAGCCACGTAACAAGGTATTTTCACATGACGAAACTGAGGTTTAACAACATTTAACTGCTCATTAACAGCTCACCTTTTTTCCGATACTTAAGTTTGTTTTGCATAAATGTATATGAAACAACTTTTACTTTTTTTCCTTTTATTGATATTCGTTTCGTGTGTGGAAGATAAAGCTCCCTCAGAAGCGGTGTATTTTGCAGGAGAAATTGTAAATCCAACGAATGACTACGTCGTATTATACAAAAACGATGCAGTAGTAGATAGCGCGAAACTTGATGCCAACAATAGGTTTGCCTTCAACTTCGAAAGTATCGAAGAAGGGTTGCACCACTTTGACCACGCACCTCAATATCAATATGTGTATTTGGAGAAAGGCGATAGCCTTCTTATTCGATTGAATGCAACACCGGCGTACTTTGATGAATCATTGGTATTTTCAGGAGATAATGAAATCGTCAATAATTTCATGATTGAAATGTTTTTGACCCATGAAGACGAGGAGAGCCTGGTGTATTCTTATTTCAAACTCCCCCCAGAAGAATTCAGTTTTAAAATCGATTCACTGCGCAGTCAAAAACTGGAAGAATTGGAACTTCTCATGAACAACGAGGACATTTCAACCGACGGTTATGCGTTTGCAAAGGCGTCGGTAGACTATACAAGTTTTATCTACAAAGAGAAATATCCGTTCTATCACAAAAAGAAGACTGGCAATAATACTTTTCATGATTTAGACGAAAATTTTTACAGTTATCGCTCTCAACTCAATCTTAACGACAAGCGTCTTAGTTATTTCAGACCTTATTACAACTTTATGAAACATTATTTTGGCAACATGGCCTACAAGACCTGTTCCAAAAAATGCGAAATGAACAGTTTTGTATCGGCCAAAGACCAACTGCACCTAAATAAGCACAAGATAGCCATGATAGACAGCATGGTTAAAGAAGACCATTTGCGTGACAACCTACTTCGAAACGTAGCTATGGATTATCTTCTTAAAGTTCACATGGCCAATGATGACTGCCAAAAATTTATCAAGGAGTTTGAGACACTTTCGAACAATCCCGCCCATATCGATGAAATAAAAAATCTCTTTAAAGGCATCCAAGGCTTACAACCTGAAGGTGAGCTACCACATTTAACATTGGAAGACATTGAAGGAAACACGACCACGTTGAAAGAAATATCAAAAAAGGGCAATACCGTTTTCTATTTTTGGAGTGCAGAACAACGAAGACATTTTAGAAACGTGATGAAACGGGTCGGTGAACTTAAAGTGCTGCATCCAAAACAACATTTTGTTGGTATTAACTTGAATACTACTAAACCACAATGGGAAACGATAATCAAAGAATCGGGTCTCAATCCTGAAGAACAATTCAGGGGTTCCGATTTTAAAACTGTCCAGAGTACCTTAATAGTCAATCATTTGAATAAGTGTGTCATTACTGAAGATACACTCATCGTAAATGCCTTTGGCAACCTCTATGCCTCTTTCGAAGGCAAAATAAAAAAGCCCTAACATCGCTGAAAGGGCGTTTATCTATAGAATTATAGAATTGAATTATTGATTTTTAGGAATTTCCTTTTCTGTAGTCCGCTAAAAACTTTTCGAGGCCTATATCCGTCAAAGGGTGTTTTAACAAACCTTCAATAGCACTTAATGGACCGGTCATGACATCTGACCCAATTTTAGCACAATCGATAACATGCATGGTGTGACGGACGGAAGCCGCTAAAATCTGGGTTTCGAATCCGTAGTTATCATAAATCAAACGAATCTCACTGATTAAATTCAAGCCATCCGTAGAAATATCATCCAAACGGCCAATAAAGGGAGAAACATAGGTAGCACCGGCCTTTGCCGCCAACAAGGCTTGCCCAGCTGAAAATACCAGGGTACAATTGGTCTTGATGCCTTTATCTGAAAAATATTTTAATGCCTTGACCCCATCTTTGATCATAGGTACCTTGACCACAATTTGTTCATGGAGCTCAGCGAGGGCCTCGCCTTCCTTGATAATTCCCTCTAAATCGGTAGAAACTACTTCTGCCGAAACATCCCCGTCAACGATTTCGCAAATCGCAACGTAGTGCTTCAAGATATTATCGTGGCCCGTTATACCCTCTTTGGCCATCAACGAAGGATTGGTCGTAACACCATCCAATACGCCCAACTGCTGCGCCTCCTTAATTTGGTCTAGATTGGCTGTATCAATAAAAAATTTCATATGCTGTTCTTTAGATTAGATTTATGATAACTTATAATGGTTCAAAAGTAGCTTTTCAAATGTTTTGGCTGGTAATATCCGTTTAAAAAAAACAGAAAGGCGCTGCATAAATGTACCCACTAGAAAATGACCTTTGGGGTTTCTACGATATATAATCGCAAAAATCTTTTCAGCCACTAAAATGGGGTCTTGCGCAGCGTCGACATCATCATTAATGTTTTTGAGGGTTTTGCCATAGGCCCTATAAGGAGAATCGTCCAAGACCGGGGCATGATAGCGCCCTGACGCAATATTTGTGGCGAAATCCCCAGGTGCCAAGTTGACCAATTCAATACCAAATGACTTTGTTTCCATCCGTAGTGCTTCGGTAACCAGTTCCAAACTGCCCTTTGTTGCGGAATAAATACCTCGAAAAGGCAACCCCATATACCCCGCTATAGAGGTGATATTAATGATCAAACCGCTACCCTGCTCCCGCATTTGGGGCAATACTGCTTGATTCATTCGAATAGGGCCATTGAGATTTGTGTTAAAGGCCTTGTTGATTTCGTCTATCGGCGTTTCTTCAATGGGTCCGGTGATGCCTACCCCAGCATTGTTGATGAGCACATCCAACCGACCCTGTTCAGCAATAATATGAGCCACGGCCTTTTCAATGGTTTCGGCCTTGTTCACATCGAGTTCCAACAGTGTAAAATCAGGGAAACTTGTATGAGTTCCCAAGTTACGCGTGGTGCCGTAAACCTTCATTCCTTTTGAAGCGAGATACGCTCCGGTTGTTTTGCCAATTCCCGAAGAACCTCCTGTAATAAGCACCACTTTTTTTTCCATCGAAGAAGAAATCATTGCCAACAAAAAGCCATAAAAAATGGCAAGCTACCTACATCGCACCGCTACAACCACATACCCTTGCTGCGTTCCCGCCCTGGGGGATTCTGTAGGAGCTGGTCGTGTAGGACTTGCCATCGGCAAATATACGACCTTTTAAAATTTGTCCCAATGCAAAGAGCTATGTAATTTGGCCCCACAATGACAATATTACATATCATGAGAATTCAAATCCTCTTTTGCCTATTGGCCACATTATTGGTCGATTCTTGCGGTAATCCTGAAGACCCATCAAAATTATTTGCCATTCAGTTGGAAGGAAAAAAGAAACAATTTCAGAATGGTGATACCGTCAGTATTGCCATTAAAAACAGAAAGGGGAAAGCTATTGGGCAAACCACCTACTTCCTTGATGGAGAAATGCTGGACTTGAACAATGGTAAGATTTTAGTATCCTCTTCAACGCTTGGGAGCAAAATACTCAGTGCAAAAATTCAATATGATGACAATACCGTTGAAATAAAAAAAGACATTCAGATTTTGTCCAAAAAGGCCCCAGAAGTGTACACCTATAAGATTGTAAACACCTATCCCCACGATAAAAAAGCGTTTACCCAAGGATTGGAATTTCGAGGAGATACACTGTATGAGAGTACAGGCAATCCCAGCAACGTGTCAAAATCAGTGCTGCGCAAATACGATTATAGAACCGGAAAGGTCTACCAAGAGGTCGATTTAGACAAGTCCGTTTTTGGTGAGGGAGTAACGCTATTTGGAAATCAGGCTGTTCAACTTACCTGGCGTAATAGGTTGGGCTACACCTATGACGCAAATACCCTAGAAAAAACCGGAAGCTTTAGTTATGGAAAAAGTAAAGAAGGATGGGGGCTCTGTAATGACGGTCAAATTATTTATAAAAGCGATGGTACTGAAAAAATTTGGAAACTTGACCCAAAAACCTTGACGGAGCAAGGCTATATTGAAACCGTTACCAATAAATCAATCTTCAATAAGGCCAATGAATTGGAATATGCCAATGACAAAATATACGCTAATGTTTGGCAAAAGGAGAGTATGATGATCATCAACCCAAAAACCGGAGCGATTGAAGGGGTCATCAATTTTGGTGGTTTACGCGACAGGGTCGAACAGCATGAAAATCTAGATGTATTAAATGGGGTGGCCTACCATCACGAACGAAAGACCTTTTTTGTTACCGGTAAAAATTGGGATAAACTTTTCGAAGTTGAAATCGTCAAAAAGTAATCATGTCACCCTTCGAAAAAACGATTACGGTTGGTGCCGATGACCTTGATGAACTGAAGCATGTCAACAACATACGCTACCTCGAGTGGGTACAAGACATTTCTAGAGCGCATTGGCTCAATACGGTCGACCAAAAGAACAAAGAAGAATTGATTTGGGTCGTGCGCAGGCACGACATTACCTACTATGACAGTGCCATATTGGGTGATACCATACACATAGCCACTCAAGTCATTGCGTGGAAGGGTCCCATTTCGGTACGCCAAGTAACCATGAAAAACAATAAAAGTGGTAAAAACTTGGTTATGGCTACAACCGAATGGTGCGCTTTGGATGCAAAAACCAGGCGACCGGTTCGCGTGCCCAAAGAAATACAACGGCTATTCATCAAAGACGAATGAAAAAATGGGTTCTCTGTTCAGTGTTGGCCATCCTTGCGGGACTCATCTTTTTTTCATCCTGTAGGGAAGATTTCGAATTCACCCCTACTTCCGGTAACCTCACATTCTCTAAAGACACCGTATTCCTCGATACCGTTTTTACCAATATAGGCAGTAGCACTTATACCTTAAAAGTATATAATAGAACGAACCAGAACATTCTTATCCCTGAAATTGGCCTACAAAACGGTACTGAAAGTAGTTATCGGCTCAATGTTGACGGAAAGGCCGGTCAGGTTTTTACCGATGTTGCCCTTTTGGCCAAGGATAGTCTTTTTGTTTTTATTGAAACCACTTTCGACATTGCAACAACAGGTGAAAATGAGTTTTTACAAACCGAATCACTTCGTTTTGGAAGTCCCGGAAACTTTCAGGAAGTAGAATTGGTCACCTTGGTAAAGGATGCCATATTTCTTTATCCGAACACCCTTGCCGACGGCACGAAAGAATCTTTGCTTTTGGAATCGGATGAAGAAGGGAACGAAACCCGTATCGAAGGGTTCATGTTAGAAGATGACGAACTGCAGTTTTCGGCGGAGAAACCTTATGTGATTTATGGGTATGCCGCCGTAAGTGAAAACAAAACCCTCACGATTGCCGCAGGAACCCGAGTACATTTTCATGAAAATTCCGGATTGCTGATAGGGAATAACGCTTCGTTACAAATCGATGGAGCATTGAGTACCGATGGTAATCGTTTGGAGAATGAGGTCATTTTTGAAGGCGATCGGTTGGAACCCGATTACAAGAATATATCAGGTCAATGGGGCACTATTTGGCTTGCTTCAGGCAGCCGAAACAACACCATCAACCATCTCACCATCAAAAATGCCACCGTAGGACTTTTGGTTGAGGGAGATGACCTATTGGATGAACCGACCTTGACCATTTCGAACAGTCAGATTCACAATAGCGCAAACGTCAACCTATGGATGAGAAAAGCCAACGTGCAAGGGACCAACAGTATTTTCGGAAGTGCGGGAAGCATTTCTTTGTATTGTAATATCAGCGGAAACTACAGTTTTAAACATTGTACCGTGGCCAATTATTGGACCTCAGGATTTCGCAATACCCCAGCCCTAGTCATTGACGATGACTTGAACGACAATACCGGGAACGATGAACAGAATGCTTCGTTTAGCAATTGCATTATTGACGGCAACCGTGAGTTAGAAATTTTACTTTCAAATCAAGGGGAAGGCATATTCAACTATCGCTTTTTGAACTGTTCCATCACCTTTAGGGATGCCCGAGGGGACTTTTCAAACAATCCCCTATATGACTTCTCGAACGAAACCCTTTTTGAGGGTATACAATTGAACGCTGAAACCAACTTTTCGAACCCTGCACAATATGATTTTCAACTCACCCAATCGTCTGAGGTATTGAACGTTGGTAATTTGGACACCGCACAGGAAGTTCCCCTAGATATTTTGGGAAATTCAAGGGTATCAACCCCCGATTTAGGGGCCTTTGAACGCCAAGAATAGGAAAAAACCCTTATTTTCTATAAAAACCCCAGATATTTTAAGGGAAAAACGTAATGCCTATTGATTTACGCATAGTACCTTGTAATCAGTTATTTAGGGATGGAATATTCATACGCCATTATAGATACTGATGCCGCCTCAAACCTGCAGCTGCAATTGCAATTGAAGGAGTATGGGGATTTCTTCCATACCGGTACCGCAGGTGAAGCTAATGACGGTCTCAACCTAATCCTGAAGACATTACCTGATTTGGTCATTGTGAACCTCTCGCAAAATGCCAACCTGCTCTTTCATATGGTCATGCAGTTGCACGAATATGTAGAAAAGCTACCGGTATTGATAGCCGTTTCCAAAACCAAAGACTACAGTTATGACGCCATAAAAGGGGGATTCTTTGATTATTGGTTATTGCCACATAACGAATTTGAGATAAGAAAGACCATTTTCAAATTGCGCAAGCAACTCCCCAAAGAACAACTGCCATCGACCTTATGCCTAAAGACCTATAACGATTATCAATATTTGGACACCAACGAAATCCTTTACCTAAAGGCCAACAATAATACCACTGCCATCATCATGCGAAATGGTAGTATTGTAAGTGCCTATAAAACCTTAAAGACCTTCGAAAATACCCTGCCCAATAGCTTTGTTCGCGTGCACCAAAGCTACATACTGAATGCCAAATACATCTCAGGTATCAATTATGGAAAAAATACCTGTTCATTAAGAAATAGTGACGTACACTTACCTTTCTCAAAATCGTACCGCAAGCACATTGATGAATTAAAGCGGGTACTCTCCAAAAATGCGTTGAACGCATTGAGCTAAAAAAATTCTCATAAGATAGGGCGAATGACCCTTCAAACCCATCATTTTACCCGAAGAATATGCTTTTAGGGATGTCTCCAAGGGGTTGAAACTACTTTTCATCTCGAAATAGAAATGATTTAATCCCCTAAACTCAAAAATGATGAAAAAAGTATTTAGCATTGTAGCCATAGCCTTGTTCTCAATCGGATTGTTCTCTTGCGAAGCAGAAAGCACGGCAGATCAAGAAGAACTCTATATCGATTCTCCAGACTACCAAGACAACGATGATGGTAGAAATTAAATAATACACTCCATTAAAACCCCAAATGTTAATATTTGGGGTTTTTTAGTATCTTGTAAGTAGGCGAAACACAATTCTTCCGATTTGTACTACATTATGAGATGGTGTATATTTTTTATCATAACGGTTGTATTGGTAAGCTGTGCCGATATGAGCGCAGACAATGCGTATCAAGAAACGACAAAAGATAGCATCCAACTTTGGGCCAATACCGCAAAAGACAATACGGACCTATCACTTGAAGAACGTTTTTCCCTTGTAAATCGTGCCTATCAAAAAAATCAAGAGCTCCAAAGTAAAGCCCAACGAGTTAAAAATATGTCCCGTATTTCATTGGCTTATTCACGATTAGGGGATACCGTTAATTTTCGAAAAACCAACAAAGAGCTTATCACTCTAGCTCAAGTGATTGACGACAATATTGCCCAGGGAGAAGCCCATTGGGATATGGGTTTCTATCTACAAAACAAAAAGTTAGATAGCAGCTTTTATCATTATAAAGAGGCCTATACCCTATTTAAACAGGTGAACCTTAACGATGCAGCCTTACAAGAGAAGGCCCATTATCCAGGGCGAATGCTATTGGCAATGGCGAACATTAAAGATAGGGCCAAAGATTATATAGGCGCTGAAAAAGATGCGACCCTGGCCATTCAAGAATTCAATGCGATAGATGCCAAAAATCAACTCTACCGTGCCTACACTACATTGGGAGGTACACAAAGCGGTTTAAAAAAATTTGATAAAGCGCTGGAGTATCAATTAAAAGCCAAAGAATATATTTCCTTTTTTCCCAAAGCACGGCAAGAGCTGTATTATCAATCAAACTTAAACAATACAGCAGGCGTATATCTGCGAAAAAAAGACTATCAGAAAGCCTACGAACTATATACTGTGCTTAGAGACGGAGTTGGTGAACATAAAAATAGTAGACTCTTGATTGAATATGGTTATTCCAGTATGTCATACAGTGGCTTTAAAAGCTATCGACTTAATTTAGAATAGGACCAAGACCTTATTACTATATCTAAAAAATCAATGAATAG
>JBHJJC010000117.1:0-38774 GCA_050042945.1 Croceivirga sp. | reverse complement strand
AGCCACTTTCGAAATTCTTTTGTTTTTGAGGAACTCGTAAGTACCCTTTCTTTTGTCCCCTTCAATTTAAGTTCCAAGCGATTTTTGGAATAGTCGCTAATGGTCAGCAGATGATCTTGGTTAATGATTATACTCCGATTGATTTTGAAAAACATATCCGGATTTAGAATTTCTTCCAAAGATCCGATGTTTGAAGAAATTGTATGGAGTTTCCCCGCTGTATCAATGAGCTTACAGAGGTCTCCAAAAGCCTGAATCATGCTTATATCCTTTACTTCCAGCAACTTGATGCCTTCTGGTTTTTTTATGGCAAACTTTCGTTTATACGTTTTGTTTCCTTGGGCCAATGCCTTCTTGAGTTGGTGGAATAAATTTTCTTCATATTGTTTTTTCTGAAATAGGGACTTGTATTTCTGTAGTGCGTCCTTAAAATCTTTTTCGGAGAAAGGTTTTAAAATGTAGGCAATTCCATTGGTCTGGAATGCCTCTAGCAAGTGATTGTCATAGGCCGTACAGAAGATAATAGGCGCTTTTATCTGTACGGTCTGAAATACATCAAACGAAGTCCCATCCAATAATTTAATGTCTGATAAAATGAGATCAAAATTTGGGGAGTGGGTTAAAATGGAAACGGCCCCACTAACGGTTCTTGTTGAGGTCATTGAGTAAGACTCTTCCAAAGTCTTTTCCAATAGCACCTCTATTTTTTTGAGGGCGGGCGGTTCATCTTCTAGTACTAGGATGTTCATCTTTTTATCAATCAACGGTTTTCAATAAAGGTAAGTTTATCGAATATTTTGCTTCTTCATCCAAGATAGATATGGTGTGGTTGCTCAACAACAAATAACGTTTTTTAAGATTATCAAGTCCAGTTCCAAACTTTTCACTGGATTTTTTAGCCAATGTTTTAGTGTTGGATATTCTAATAAAGTCCGAATCTACCTGTATTTCTGTTTTTATAGGCCCTTTGATGGCTTGGTTATGCTTAACTACGTTCTCCAGAACAGTTAAAAGCGAACCGTTGGGTAGGAATTTACTTTTAGGCTTTTTTTTGATTTCGATGTTAAATTGATAGTCTTGCTCAAACCGGGTCTCGATGAGATAGAAGTAGTTTTCGGCTATTTGTATTTCACTTTCAACGGGCATTAAATCTTCTTCTTTGTTTTGTATCAAATAACGGTAAAGACCCGCCAAATGTGATACATAGGTCCTGACCTTATCCTTTGGGGCATGTTCGATAAGCGCATCAATGGTATTAAGGCTGTTGTATAGAAAATGAGGATCATACTGAGCTCTTAATACTTTAAGTTGCATTTCTTTTTGTGCATTACGAAGTTCGACCAGATTGATTTTGTTTTCATAATACCGCTTACCTAGAATTAGGCCCAATGGCAATGCCAAATCTGGAGTGGAATTATAAAAACTTCTTATTATGACTTCTGAAGGTGATAGATCCCATGTCCATGGTGGGGTTGCTGTATAATAGTCCCTGAGTAAATCAAGGTACCCCATTACAAAAAGTGGTATGGCCACCAAAAGAAGAAATAGAAAGTATTTCTCTCTTTCTATGAGGACCTTTTGAATAAGGTACATAAAAACAAAGACCAATACCGCTACCTTAATTATAACACCAATTAGGCCAGTTGTTATCATGAACACCGAGTATCCTTCGGATATATAGCGGTAGGTCAACCACGCTATGGATAACGAAAAATACGCTACCAATAATTTTAAATCAGATTTATTTAAGCGGAAGCCGTTCATTTTTCAGTAATTCTAGTTGTTGTCAAATTATGGAGTCATGAGATACTGCAAGATTGTAAATGGTAAGTCTGATTGATTGGCGTTGGTAAATACAGCGAAGCCCCATTTGGTCTGTGGAAATATACCAAATAAACAGGTATAACCTGAGTTGTTGCCCCCATGGCCATAGCCCACACCAAAAGGGAGGTTCGCTTTTGAAAATCCCAAAGTCCATTCAGAAATACCAACGGTACGTTGTTCGCTATCTTCGGGAAGAAGTACCTGGGTTTTGAAAAGCTCTTGGTAACTTTTTTCGTCTAATAGCTTTGATTCCATTAGGGCAGCCAACCATTTAGAATAATCTGAAGCCGTAGTATGTACTGAAAAGGCTGCACCAAAGACATCGGTCTCTTTTAACGATACTACTTTTTCACTTCTATAACCTTTTGCCTTATTGGAGAGATTCTGTTCATTTTGAACAAATTTTGTAACCTTTAATTGTAGCGGTTTAGCTATTCTTTCTTCATATATACTTTCCAAACCTTCATCATCAGTATTCTCCAGATGCATGAGAACTTTAGCCAGGTATTGATAGCCTTCACCAGAATATAAGAACGATGTTCCTGGGTCGAACTGTATAAAAAGTTCCCCATTCTGATAATCTTTTCGCCAATTTGGGAAACCAGAGGTATGGGATAGTACCATTCGAGCCGTAATTTTTTTGTAACGTTCGTCATGGGCAATATCCGCATAGGGCATATACTGATACAAAGGAGTGTCCAAATTTAACAGTCCACGTTCTACATAATCCATTACAAAAAATGCGAAAAGGGGTTTCGATAATGAAGCTGCTTCAAATATGGTATTTCTAGAGACCTTAATTTTCTTTCCAATGTCCGCATATCCTTGTTCGTCGTGATAAACAATTTTTCCATCATTGATAATTGCCATAGACAACCCCGGCACGTTCATTTTTTGCATAAGCATGTTGACAACGTAGCTTAAAGAATCTGTATCAATGGGTTTTCCAAGTACATTCTTTACAATGGCATTCTTTTGTTGTATCTGCGAAAAGAGCGTGAAAGTACTCAGTAGAAGTCCACAAAGAAGGCAAATTCTTAGCATTTTTATTCGTCCAATCATTTTTTGAATTTTTAAAGATGATATTCAAATTTCATTTGTCGAATTCAGAACAAAAACCAAATAACGTTGTGATAGGATAATTTTGAGACGAATTGGGTGAATTCTACTCTGAGGAATTTAGACATTTCCCCATTATTTGGAAGGCTGTTTAATTTGAATTACTAGTGACGGTTTAGTCGAAGTTTGGTTTTTTGCGATCTTGCTTTTTACCGGAATGTTTTTTCTTCGAACGCAGTCTTTTCTCAATTGAAGATGTAGAAGGTTTTGTCGGTTTTCGTTTTTTTGAGACCTGCAAAGCCTTTTTTAAAACCTTAAAAAAGCGTTTGATGACAAGGTTTTTGTTTTGATGTTGGCTTCGCGCTTCATCACAATATAATATCAAAAACCCGCTTTTGGTCAGTCTGTTCTTTAATTTCAAAAACAACCGTTCTTTTTCAATTGCAGATAGTGCCGAAGATTGGGCAATGTCAAAATGGAGTTCCACTTTTGATGATACTTTATTGACATGCTGCCCTCCCGCACCACTACTTCGAACGGCTTTGAAACGCAATTCCCTAAAAATGATTTCTTTGTGCAGAATAGGATTTTTGACAAAGATAAATCACTTGTTTATCATAGTTTTTTAAAGGAAATGGCCATAATATTGAAATCAGAATTGTTCTCTTTGTTGCCACTTTCGTTATTATAGCTATTGACGTTTTTTGGGTCACCTTGACCATAACCAAAGCCAGTAGCTTCGATTTCTATTTTCGAAAAAGGAGTGTTCTTCGTCAGGGAGAACGGGTACTGACCGTATCCGCCGAGTTTGTTCTCAGCGCCCAAATCACTCTCATCTGGGCCAAAGACCCCTTCAGCTACCTTTTCATTTGAACTATTATAAGCCGTCCACTTTCCTGTTTCGTCGTCATCTCCGACACCTTCGTTTAGACCTAACATTCCAATGGTCAAAACAACATCCTCTACCATTCCATCGAAAGAAATGACCACTTTTTCACTTGCATTAACCTCTTCACCTTGGTACATCACATAATAATCAATCTGATGCCAGCGTGCACCGGCAACACCAAAACCTTTATCTTGAAATTGTGTATCAAATAGCAATTGGGCCGGAGAACCGTCAATTTTAAAAGCTTCGAGGGTAACTCCCTCACCCCATGGCTGAGGACCCTGTCCGTCATTTATGATGATATCTGGACTAGCTTCCAGGATGATTTCCGTTCCGCTGGTCGTATCATCAGCATCTTCGTTTTCTTCGGTATCATTTTCCCCATCAGCGGTATTGTCATTTGATTCGTCGTTTGAGTCATCATTTTCATCTGACGTTTCGCTAGCTGAGTCTGGATTAGTGTTCTGTTCTTCGTTTTTAAATAAAATGTCTTCTACGGACTCTTCAGAACAGGAGAACATCAAAGCATATAGCGATATGCAAAGTAATAGGCTTACTCTTTTCATTTTCATAGTTTTTGGGGTTCAAAACAATAACGCTATAGCGTTGAGAAGCGTATAGATATAAGATAGTATTCGATGAACCGCAAGAACTAAGAACGCCATAATCTCGCATCGACCAATTGCGGCGAAACTTTTAGAAAAACCTTGGTATTGGCCTCGAGCGGTAAAGGGCTGTCAAAAAATAGGGTTTGGCCCGACATGGACACACTTTCAATGCGATGGTATTCTCCCTTAAAGTAGCATTTGGCTACAAACACCTCTAAGCCTGATTCATAGGAAACTTCAAACTCGTGCGGATAGACCAAAATCGAAGTATCCGATTCGGCGTACTCCTTTAATGCCTTCAATGGTACTTCATTGACCACCCCGAATAAAGAGGCAACATATTTATTTTTTGGGCTTTTGAACAATGGTTGAATGGGTCGATAATCCACGATTTGACCATCTTTGAGCACCAATATGTCATCGGCAAATGAGAGGACATCATTACTGTCATGGGTGGCTGTAACAACTGCAATACCCTTTTCCCGTAAATAAGGAAATAACCGGTAACGCAACTCATTCTTCTTAAACTGGTCGATATTGCTGAACGGCTCATCCAGTAATAATAGTTCTGGTTCTTGGGCAATGGCGCGAGCCAATGCGACACGCTGCTTCTGCCCTCCACTAAGGTTTTTTACCTTTTCAGAGGCAAAGGCCTCCAAACCGATGAGCTTTAAGAGTTCATTGATTCTCTTTTCATGTGATTCTTGTTCAAAAACAGAAAGATGCTCTGCAATATTTTCGCTGACCGAGGTAAAGGGCATCAAGTTAAAATCTTGGGAGACGTATTTTAAGAATGGTGCTCCAGGAATCAAATTGAAGTTCGGCCCGAGCATTGGTTGGTCCCTCCAGGTGATGGTGCCTTCGTTTAAATGGAGTTCTCCAAAAATAGCCTTGAGCAAAGTGCTTTTTCCCGAACCACTTTCACCCATGATGGAAAGATGTTTTCCTCTCTGAACAGAAAACGAAACCTTTGAAAGCACAGTTTCTTTCTTATATGAAAAGGAAATGTTTTGAACGTGTAACATGGTAAAAAAAATAAAAATCCGTTTTTGAATAAAACGGATTTTCCTTCTTACATATTTTTAAAATTTAATCTTTAAACGCTTTCAGCACGGCTTGATTGGGCAATTGGTTGAAACCCATATTGAAAAAGGTGAACCCAAAAATATCGGAATACTGTTCAATGGTCTTGCTTACAGGGGTACCTGCACCATGACCCGCATTGGTTTCGATTCGGATTAAGGTAGGATTGTCCCCCAATTGTTTTTCTTGTAGTTCGGCAGCAAATTTAAAACTATGCGCTGGTACCACACGGTCATCATGATCTCCCGTGGTGACCAAGGTCGCGGGGTATTCAACCCCTGTCTTTACATTGTGTACCGGTGAGTAGCCTTTTAGGTATTCAAACATTTCTTCACTCTCTTCAGCGGTACCATAATCATAGGCCCAGCCAGCACCAGCGGTAAAGGTATGGTAGCGTAGCATATCTAAAACACCTACAGCGGGCAGCGCTACTTGCATTAAATCTGGTCGTTGCGTCATAGTTGCACCAACCAAAAGGCCACCATTGGAACCTCCACGTATGGCCAAATACTCTTTTGAAGTGTAGTTATTGGCAATCAAATATTCGGCAGCTGCGATAAAATCGTCAAATACATTCTGCTTTTGCATTTTGGTGCCTGCGATATGCCATTTTTTGCCATATTCTCCTCCACCTCTCAGATTAGGTACGGCATAAACACCTCCTTGTTCCATCCAAACGGCATTTACGATACTAAAGGAAGGGGTTAGGCTTACGTTAAAGCCGCCATAACCGTAAAGTATGGTCGGGTTTTTACCATTGAGCGTAATCCCTTTTTTATGGGTGATGATCATCGGTACCTTTGTACCATCTTTTGACTTATAAAACACCTGAGTCGATTCATAATCTGCTGGATCAAAGTCAATTTCGGGTTTCCAGTATTGCTCGTACGTTCCTGTCTTGACATTGTATTTGTAAGATGAACCGGGAGTATTATAATTGGTAAAGGAAAAATAGAATTCCTCATCTTCTTTTTTTCCTCCGAAACCACCTGCGCTTCCCACACCTGGCAATTCTACTTCCCTAATAAGATTACCATCGTAATCATATTGCATGACTTTTGAAATGGCATCAACCATGTATTCGGTAAAGAAATAACCACCACCGGTTCCTGCGGTCAAAACATGTTCGGTTTCGGGTATAAAATCTTGCCAATTGTCGGAAGTTGGATTGGCTGCGTTGGTGACTACAATTTTTTTATTCGGGGCATCGAGATTTGAGACCAACCACAATTTTGAACCTTCGTTTTCTATCACGTAAGTGTCTGAATCCGTATGATTCAAAATGGTTAGCAGCGGACTATTTTCTACCGTTAAGTCCTTTAGAAATAATTTATTACCAGATGTAGAAGTTGAAGCTGAAATGAACAAATAATTGCCATCTTCTGAGACACGTCCCCCCACATAGCGGTGCTTTTCTTCAGGAATTCCACCAAAAATGACGTTATCCTCTGATTGAGGGGTACCTAATTTATGATAGTACAATTTATGCTGATCGGTCTTTGATGATAATTCACTACCGTCGGGCTTGTCATAACTGGAGTAGAAAAAACCATCGTTATCTTTCCAAGAGATACCACTAAACTTAATATCGACCAAAGTATCTTCAACCTGTTCCCTGTTTTCAGTGTTAATGACTATTCCTTTGCGCCAATCGCTCCCCCCTTCTGAAATAAGGTAGACTGCTTTTGAACCGTCTTTGGTGAAACTTAAGCCCATGAGGGATGTAGTTCCATCTTCCGAAAAGGTATTTGGGTCTAAAAAGACTTCTTCTTCTCCATCGCCTTTTTTTCTGTAAACCACAGATTGATTTTGAAGGCCATCGTTTTTGTAGAAATAGGTATAATCTCCTTCTTTAAAAGGGGAGCCCAGTTTCTCGTAATTCCATAGTTTTTCCAAGCGGTTTTTCAAATCCTCTCTGTAAGGAATATGGTCTAAATATCCAAAGGTGGTTTTGTTCTGTTCTTTGACCCAAGCTTCGGTTTCAGAACTCATGTCATCTTCCAACCAGCGAAATGGGTCAGAAACTTCAATACCGAAATAGGTATCAATCGTATCAATTTTATTGGTATTAGGATAGTTCACGGCAATCGGTTCTCTTTTGGTTTCTGTTTCGCAGGAGGCAAAAATAAGCACTCCCAACAGGATTGATAATCGTTCCATTGTTCTAATCATTAGTGAATTTCTAAAATTAAAGCGATAGTTGGTTAACGAAGAGAAGGTTAACTTTTTTTAACGAATACCTTATTATTCCTACCCTTCGATTTCGCTCAAGATATACTATGGCAGGCATTCAAATTAATACACATAAAGCGAGTGGACTCCCGTTTTCACAGTAATGACAAAACTAGATGAGTCTATGCTCTACCAAATACTCCGCAATCTGCACAGCGTTGGTTGCAGCACCTTTACGAAGGTTATCGGATACAATCCACATATTCAATGTATTAGGTTGGGTTTCATCCCTTCTTATACGACCTACGAACACGTCGTCTTTATCATGGGCGTAAATCGGCATGGGGTAGGTATTGGTTTCTGGATGGTCTTGCACCGTTACCCCAGGGGTTTCACTTAAAAGATGACGTACTTCATCTATATCGAAATCCGTTTGGAATTCGACATTGACAGATTCTGAATGTCCCCCTGCCGTGGGTATACGCACCGCTGTGGCAGAGACGGAGAACGTTCTATCATCCAATATTTTTTGGGGCTCACGCGCCAATTTCATTTCTTCTTTTGTGTAGCCATTCTCTAAAAACACATCGCAATGGGGCAGTGCATTTCTATTGATGGGGTAAGGGTAGGCCATATCTCCTTGCACACCGGCCATTTCGTTTTCCAATTGTTGCTCAGCTTTCACTCCCGTACCTGAAACGGATTGGTAGGTCGATACGACCACCTGTTTCATGTTGTATTTTTTGTGTAACGGGTTCAAGGCCATGACCATTTGAATGGTCGAACAATTGGGATTCGCGATAATCTTGTCCTCTTTTGTCAATTCAGTAGCGTTGATTTCGGGTACTACCAATTTTTTATCAGGGTCCATTCGCCATGCAGAAGAGTTGTCAATGACTGTGGTCCCCAAATCGGCAAATTTTGGGGCCCATTCTAAAGAGGTGGCGCCTCCTGCAGAGAAAATGGCAATATCGGGCTTTGCTTCTACCGCGGTTTGTAACCCTATGACCGTGTATTCTTGATTGTTATAGTTTAGTTTTTTGCCTACAGAACGTTCAGAGGCGACCAATAGTAATTCTGATAGGGGGAAGTTACGTTCGGCCAATACCTTGAGCATCACCTCGCCTACCATACCTGTTGCACCAACTACAGCTACTTTCATATGAATTGAAATTTAAGCCCACAAATGTAGCTTACTTCCTGTGGTTCACAAGCATTTTAAACGAAGAATATCAAAAAATAACAAAATGTTTGTTTTGCAACAAATGTATTTTCTAATGGTGATTTTTAATCAAAAAGGATATAGAGAAGATCCTTCGGCTGCGCTCAGGGTTAATCTGATGATATATTTCGCTTTAGCGAAATATTATCTCATAAAAAAACCGCCAACTGGGATTCCAATGGCGGCTTGAGGTTACTAATGGTGTAGCGGTCTATCCTGAATCCAATTCAGGATTTCTAAACTTCCTAAATATTATTTCTTGAGGGCATCCCTGATTTCCATCAAAATATCTTTTTCTGATGGTCCTGGGTCTGGAGCGGGTGCTTCCTCTTCTTTCTTTTTCATACTATTGACACCTTTCACGATCATGAACATTACGAATGCCACAATGATAAAGTCAATAACATTGGTCAAGAATTCTCCATAAAGTACGGCGACTTCACCGACTTTTTCACCTGCGTCATTCATTTCACCTGGTTTGATAATGTATTTTAAATCGTTGAAGTTTGAATCGAACAACAATCCAATCAGTGGCGAAACGATTCCGCCTGTAAATGAGGCGACCACTTTGTTGAAAGCGGCACCCATAACGAAACCTACGGCGATGTCCACCAGGTTTCCCTTCATTGCAAATTCCTTGAATTCTTTAAGCATTTTATAGTTTTAAGTGGTTACTGTCAACAAAATACGAAAAAACCAAATCAGTTCTTGCTTTTACCTCTTAATAACCCGGCTTACACGGTCAGCTATGGCTGTCAATATTTCGTAAGAAATGCTGTTGGCACTTTGGGCAAAATCTTCTGCAGAGTTATTTGGGCCAAAAATAATGACTTCGTCACCCTCTTTACAGTCAATATCAGTAACATCGATCATAATCATATCCATACAGACATTGCCAATGATTGGCGCTTTTTTCCCTTTTACGGAAACAAAGGTTTCTCCCCCGCCATATTGTCTGCCGATACCATCTGCATGACCCAATGGTAACGTTGCCGTAATGCGATACCTATTCGACTTGAAGGCGCGATTATAGCCCACACTTTCTCCAGGTTTAATTTTATGTCGTTGGGAAATAACGGTTTTCAAGGTGGCCACCGGTTTGAGCAATGAATCAAATTCAGGGTTATTGCCATATCCGTAAAGGCCGATACCACTTCGAACCATATCGAACTGTGCTTCAGGATAGTTCAATATTCCCGAGGTATTGAGCATATGCCGAATGGGTTGATAGCCCAACTCCTCTTCTAGTTCAGCCGTGATTTTTTTAAAGGTCCGGATTTGACCTAGTGTAAACTCCTTTTCATTTTCATCTTCAGAGGCGGCTAAATGGGAGAGTACCCCCTTAATTTTTAACTCCTTTAGACTTTTAAATTGCTTTAAAATTAAGGCGACATCTTTTCTGCGAAATCCAAGGCGATTGAGACCCGTATTGAATGTAATATGCACTGGGTATTCCCTTTGTCCTAGTGCACATATAACCTGTAGAAATTCCTTTAGAATCTTAGTGGAGTAAAGACTGGGTTCAAGACAATGGTCAATCAACACCTTAAAATGAATGGGTTGTGGATGAAGTACCAGAATGGGTATTGTAATGCCCGATGCCCTCAAAAGAACCCCCTCTTTCACATACGCCACGGCCAAATAATCGGCACCTAAGCTTTCCAGTTTTTGAGCGACGGTCACCATATCGCTTCCGTAAGCAAATGCTTTGACTACTCCTAGAAATTTAGTTTTAGGCGATAATTTAGATTTTACAAAATTGAAGTTATGGGTTAGTGCAGAAAGGTCAATTTCAAGCGTGGTCTCACCAGTCTTATTCATCTGCGATCTTCTTTTTAGGAACCACTTCTTTGGCGTCAACATCCAACTTACTGATTTTTTCACGCAACATGGCCTTATAAAAAGCGCCACGGCTCAAGGGTTCGTATTCTGCTGTTTCTCCCAATAAAACGAGCTTATCATTGTCTGATTTTCGGAAACTGTAATTGGCCAAATTACCGGTTCTTGTGCAAACGGCATGTACTTTGGTCACATATTCGGCCGTGGCCATTAATGCCGGCATGGGCCCAAAAGGATTGCCCTTAAAGTCCATATCGAGTCCTGCCACTACCACACGAACCCCCTTGTTGGCCAGGTCATTACAGACTGTAACGATTTCGTCATCAAAGAATTGGGCTTCGTCAATGCCGACAACATCGCATCCATCGGCCAATAATCTAATATTAGCAGCGGCAGGTACTGGGGTTGAACGAATTTCATTGGAATCATGTGATACGACCATTTCTTCATTGTACCGTATATCGATCTGAGGTTTGAAAATCTCCACTTTCTGTCGCGCGAATTGTGCTCTTTTCAGACGGCGAATAAGTTCTTCTGTCTTTCCAGAAAACATAGACCCAGTAATCACCTCAATCCATCCGAACTGCTCTTTTGGGTTTACGGTATTTTCTAGAAACATATTGTACTTTTAAACGAAAATAAGGGGTTAGTTCGTTCTATGATTATCAATGACATAAAAGTAGTAAAATACCCCTGCATCCCAGCTTTGGAATTTAACCTTTTGTTTTTAAAAGGGCATGGATTTTGGTGGTACATTTAAGATTTAAATATTGAGGTTATGAAGAGAAAATTAAGGGAAGAGCTTATCAAGTTATCGACAGATATCATTACCTCTAGAGAGGACAAAGAATTGACGGAATTGTATGATGTCGCAAAAGAGCTGTATGAGAAGTTGGCAGTGCTGAAGTTTATTGATGAGAAACTTCAAGATGTTGAGGTCGATATCAGTAAGAATGTTGTCGCTTCCCGTTTTGAGAAAATGGCCAATGCTGTAATGAGCGGTAATACTGCAGTACCTGAGAACAATCCTCATGAAGAGGATATTATTACCCCTGGAATGCATACCATTAAAGAAATGGTTTCTGAAATGCCCACCGAGGCCATCGAATATATTTTTGGAGACTTCATTGCAAAGCCAGAGACAATGAAAAACGAAAAGGAAATCCTATCCCTTGAGCCGACCATTGAGAATACTGTTCCCAAATCTTTAAATGACCGATTGACCAACAATTTGAATATTGGGCTGAACGACCGATTGGCTTTTGTGAAACATCTCTTCGGAGAGAGTGCAGATGATTACAATCGGGTGATTTCACAATTGAACACTATTGAAACGCAAGAGCGCTCCATTTCTTTCATCAATAATATGGTCAAGCCAGAATACAATAATTGGGAAGGCAAGGAAGAATACGAACAGCGTTTTATGGCCATCGTTGAACGCAAGTTTGCCTAGTTTTTTGATATATATTTTCTCTTGGACGGCTGATTTTGACCCCTCACTGCAATATTTCAATTGCACTTACTGACCGCGCTTGAAAAGACTGTTCTAAAATGTATAGGGCTCACTGTCTTATACGCTTGATTTTTATTTCGACCTCACGTTACTTACCTTTAAACTGAACCAATACGTAAACCAATGCTGAAAAAGATACTTTTTTGGGCGTCCACTTCGATGTTGACCCTAATCATGTTGTTTTCGGTTTACAATTATTTTTTTAATTACACGGTGATTTCAGGGTTCTATGTTAATATGGGCTATCCTACCTATTTGATTTATCCATTGGCCGTAGCCAAAATTTTGGGATTGGTGGCCGTTTGGGGTAATTTTTCAAAATCGCTTAAAGAATGGGCCTATGCAGGTTTCTTCTTCAATACGGTACTTGCTTTTTTTGCACACTTTATGGTGAGTGATGGGCAGCATATGGGTGCAGTACTAGCCTTTATTGCCGTACTGCTATCTTATTTTACAGGAAAAGCGGTACGACCATAGTTTCAACAGTATGGGAAAATTATTCTTGGTGCCGACACCGATTGGAAACTTGGAGGACATGACTTTTCGAGCCATCAAGGTGCTTAAAGAAGTTGATTTGATTTTGGTAGAGGATACAAGAACCAGCGGAAAACTCTTAAAACATTTTGAGGTCGACACCCCAATGCAGTCCCATCATATGCATAATGAGCATAAGACGGTCGACGCTATCTTAAAAAGACTGCGGGGAGGAAGCAATATTGCAGTCATTTCAGATGCCGGTACACCGGCCATCTCAGACCCTGGATTTTTATTGACCCGCGCTTGTGTTGAACATGATATAGTAGTGGAATGTTTGCCTGGCGCAACGGCATTTGTTCCGGCATTGGTCAATAGTGGCCTGCCCAATGATCGTTTTGTTTTTGAAGGATTTTTGCCCGTAAAAAAAGGCCGACAAACCCGATTACAGCAATTGGCTGAAGAGACCAGAACAATGGTCTTTTATGAAAGTCCGCATAAGTTAATCAAATCCTTGACCCAGTTTTCAGACTATTTTGGGCCGGAAAGGCCCGTATCGGTTTCAAGGGAATTGACGAAGCTATACGAAGAAACCATTCGGGGAACGGTTGCGGAGGTTTTGGCCCACTTTGAAGAAAATCCACCCAAGGGAGAACTTGTCGTCATAGTTGGCGGAATCAAGAGATGAACACATTACTCACAGAAATTCGTTATTGTACCGTTTGCAGCGCCCATCTTCCATTAGGGCCTAGGCCTATCGTTGAAGCATCTATATACTCTAAAATTGTCTTGGCGAGTCAAGCGCCGGGGCGCAAGGCCCATTTGCATAATAAAGCATGGGATGACCCCAGTGGCAAAAGGCTTAGGGCGTGGCTCGGTGTATCAGATAAAGACTTCTATAATCCAGATAACTTTGCCATTTTGCCTGCTGGTTTTTGCTATCCAGGGAAGGGAAAGACGGGTGATTTGCCTCCCCGAAAAGAATGTGCCCCATTATGGCACCCCAAAATATGGAAACAACTAAAGCAGGTTCAACTCGTCTTGGTGATTGGTAAATATGCGCAGGAGATCTATTTGAAGGAAGATGCAAAAAAGAACCTCACGGAGAATGTTCGATGTTATGAGGAATTTTTGCCCAAGTATTTTCCATTGCCCCATCCCTCTCCGGTCAACCACTTTTGGAGACGGAAGAATCCATGGTTTGAAGATGAAGTAGTACCTCAACTTCAAAAAACAATCAGTACAATATTGAACGCCGCAAACGACTAAAGGTTTCAGGTGTCATATTGAGGTAAGAGGCCAAATACTTTTGGGGAATACCCTTTAATTCATCAGGGCACCGTTGCATAAAGGCAATATAACGTTCTTCAGCGGAAAGGGTCAATAATTCTACTTCCCGTGATAACCTCCCAAAGAGAATTTCCTTGAAAAACCCATGGGCCCAGGTGTGAAAGCTCGGATGGTTGTCAAAAAGGTTAAGATAATCATCCCTTGAAATGGCAAGCATACGTGAGGGGCGAAGGGCTTCTAAAAAGGTATCGGCCGGTTTTTGATAGAGAAAGGAATCGAACACACCAGAAGGACTACCTACATATGAAAAGCCCAAAACCACTTTTTCGCCCTTTTGATTGATGAGATAGATCGCCTGTACCCCCTCCAAAACCACGTAAAAGTACTTTTCCATACGCCCTGCTTCGGTAATCAGTTCGTTTTGCTTAAAACAGCATGCTTTCCAAAGTTCTATAAAGGACTTCTCTTCGGCATCTGAAAGGGAAATACCTTTGAACAAGTTTTTAAGTATGGTGTGTAGTGCGGTATCCACGATATATTAAAGATAGTTATCCTTTGTGGGAAGATAGTATTTCATCAATTTGAATCTTATGTCTTTCGGCATGACAAATCAAAAATTCAAAGGCCTCAGGAAGATGAAATTTTACAATGGGGCCAATAGCAGAAGTGATGCGTTTATGGTTCATTTCTTTGTTTCTACTGACTAAGATGGATGCCTTTAGCTTGCTGTACGATTTTTGGAAGTTTTCGAAAACGTTTTCAACCGCTGCTGGGGTCAATTCTTTCTCCAACTGCGGTTCAAACTTTTTCAGGGTCTTCATTTTAAAAGGCCGCTTATTGCCTTTTGGGCGTTGCCCTTCGATAACAAAGCGGTTCCAAAATCTTGGACGAAACGCCCATGGTTCCTCATTACTCGTATGAAGCTGGTTAAGCGCCGTTTCAATTTTTTTATCGTACATCGCATAAGCAATGCTCAAATGTTCCAAAACTTCCAGAACGTTCCATGCATTTTCATTGGGTCGATGGTTGAGCGTTGTAGTATCTTTTTCTTTTAAGGTTTCCACGGCATGCAACAGGTGATTAAGACGTTGAAGCTGATTTTCTGGAGTTAACAGGAGTTTTACCATGACCATTCGTTTTTTGTACTGAATCTAGTTCAGCATTGATTATAGCAAAGTTCATGAAAGGAGTTAAGGCAAAAGTTGATACAGGTCAAGAAATGATTTGTTAGCTATAAGAACGCTTTGCTGTTAGCGATGAGATATAAGATAGTGTGAAATTGGTAGAGCGTTGTCATTCCTGCGAATGCGGGAATCTATATATCCATTTACCAATTTTTTTTCTATTAGGTATGTGTATAAACTTGTCAAAATGTTTTGACAACTACTGAACTAATATTGCCCATTGATTTCATGTCACAACTTGTCTTGTGTTAATTTCTTTAGTCAGGAGAAAATTTTAATAATGAATGATGTAATGGTCATTTCCGTATCAATTTCAATTACAAGAATTATCTGTACTGCAATTCGGGAACATGGAAAAGGTTGAAGAATAGAAAACTTAAAGGACTTAAGGATTCAAAAATTAATTTGATTGGCAATTATGAAAAAAGTCAAGTTTTTGGAATCGGTTTTCAAAATAAAATAGATTCCTGCATTTGCAGGAATGACAAAAAAAGAAACCCTACATATAATGCGGGGTCTTGAGTATTATCTTAAAGCGAAGCGGTCTAACGTCTTTTATCTAATATCTTGAGCCGTCGTGCTTCCCCTTTTCCCAGCCGTGTTTGCCAAGGTATTGGTTGGCACTCTCGACAGCACCTTCTTCGATATTGGTCCCCTGCGAATCATTCCAACGGTTAAGGTATCCAAATAAAGATATAACGCCGAGCATTTCAACTACTTCGCCCTCATTCCAATATTTATATAATCGTTCTTTAATTTCAGCATCAACGGCATTGGGTACCTGAGAGGCTACTAGTGAAAAGTCTAACGCAGCGCGTTCCGCCTCTGAAAAAGCAGGATGGGTCCGGTACTCCCAAATATTATCGAGTTGCTCTTGTTCGGCACCATAACGTTCGGCGGCGCGAATCGCGTGTGCCTGGCAAAAACGGCATCCTGTGGCATTGCTACTGACCCAGGCAATCATTCGCTTTAGGGCAGAGGTAACCCGGCCCTCATTGGCCATAACTGCTTTGTTGAGATTGATAAATGCTTTTGAAATTGCAGGGCGGTGCTGCATCGTCAAAATGGAATTCGGACAAAACCCCAAGGTCTCATTAAAGAATTCTGCAAGTTTTTTGGTCTCGGGATCATGGTTGGGATGAAGCGGTTCTACTAGTGCCATTCTGGGTCGATTTATTGTATTTTTAGTCCTTACAAGAAACAAAAATTATGGGAGACATAAATCATATAACGACGAAATGGTTGGGCAATATGGCCTTCGAAAGTAATAATCCGTCTGGGCACAATTTGCAGATTGACGCAGGGCCAGATGACGGTGGTGATAGCAGTGGTTATCGCCCTAAAGCACTAATGCTCTCGGGTCTGGCGGGTTGTTCCGGTTTGGATGTGGCTTCCCTCATTAAAAAAATGAAGCTCGAAGTAGATGACTTCCATATTGAAACGATTGCCCATCTTACCGATGACCATCCGAGATATTATGATACGGTAAATATCGAGTACCATTTTCATGGGCGGGATTTAGCGGAGAAAAAGCTGCGAAGAGCAGTCGATATGTCGGTAGAAAAGTATTGTGGCGTTATGGAAATGTTTCGGCGATTTGCTGAGTTGAAGGTAGAAGTTGTTTTTCACAAAAATTAAGCTCAAACTCAAGTTCAAATTTAAAATACAATAAAAACTTAGCTTTACTATTCGTCACTTCGAGTGATTTCGATGTCAATCGAAATTGTATCGAGAAGTAAATAATCGAATGCTGATGAGACAGTCTTTTGTATATATTTTAAGATGTTCGGACGGAACATATTATACTGGTGTCACTTCGAATCTTGAGTAACGTTTTCACGAGCATAAAATAGGTAAATATAGCACTAGCTATACCTGTAATAGGAGGCATTTAGAGCTCTTATTTTATGCGGAGTTTACAGATATCAATTTAGCTTTTGAGAAAGAAAAACAAATAAAGAGGTGGTCAAGGTCAAAAAAGGAAGCATTGATTAATAGTGACTATGACCAATTACCTAATCTTGCAAAAAAGAAATTTAAATAAGGTATTCTCGATACATTCTAACTGCCAATAGCAGTTAGAACACTCGAATTGACGACAAATTATAGCTGACTTTAACCCTATGCGCTGGACGATAAAACCCATTCCTGAACAAAGAGCGGTGGAACGACTTTCAAAAGAACTGAAGGTTGATAGGTTAGTGGCCCATTTATTGCTCCAACGTGGCATTACGAACTATGAAGAGGCGAAGTCTTTTTTCAGGCCGCAATTGACCGATTTGCATGACCCTTTTCTAATGAAGGATATGAATCTGGCCGTTTCTAGAATTGATCAAGCCATAAATGCTAATGAAAATATCTTGGTCTATGGCGATTACGATGTCGATGGTACGACCGCCGTTGCATTGGTTTCTTCATATTTAGAGGAGTCGTATGACAATGTAGCGACGTATATTCCAGACAGGTATACTGAAGGGTATGGTGTTTCATTGAAGGGCATTGACTTTGCGGAAGACAATGGTTTTTCGTTGATTATCGCCCTGGATTGTGGTATCAAAGCATTGGATCAGGTCGAATACGCTAAGGAAAAGGGAATCGATTTTATTATTTGTGACCACCATCGACCAGGGGTTGAGCTTCCTGATGCTGTAGCTGTTTTAGACCCTAAACGGGAGGATTGTAACTATCCATACAAAGAATTATGTGGTTGTGGTGTCGGATTTAAACTGATTCAGGCCTTGGGTTCCCAAAAGGAAGAAACCGTTCAAGATCTAATGCCTTATTTTGATTTGGTTGCGACGGCCATAGGAGCTGATATTGTTCCCATTACAGGAGAAAATAGGGTATTGGCCTATTACGGACTTCAAGTTATCAACATGAGGCCAAGAATCGGTTTTCTGGCCATCATCAACCAAGTAAAGAAAAAAAAGCTTTCGATTACCGATGTGGTGTTCATCATTGCCCCTAGAATTAACGCTGCCGGGCGAATAGAACACGGCCAGCACGCAGTAAACCTTTTAAAAGCAAGTGATTTGAATGCCGCGCAAAAGTTTGCTGAGGAAATCGAACAGTTCAATTTGGATAGGAGGGGACTTGACCAAGAAATTACAAAAGCGGCCTTACAACAGATTCAGAAAAATCAGGAAGAAGACAGATTCACTTCAGTGGTGTATCAAGAAGACTGGCACAAAGGGGTTATTGGTATTGTGGCTTCACGTATGACCGAGACCTACTATCGCCCAACTTTGGTATTTTCAAAAAGTGGGGAAAAACTGGCCGCTTCGGCACGTTCGGTAAAAGGCTTTGATGTCTATGAAGCCCTTCAAGGATGTACGGAATATATTGAACAGTTTGGGGGACATAAATACGCGGCCGGATTGACACTTTTGGAACATCATTATGATGATTTCAAAAAGCAATTTGAAAAAGTGGTCTCCGAAACGATTGACCCAAAGCTGTTGACCCCTGAAATCTTAATTGACGCAAGAATTGCATTAGGCGATATTACTCCAAAACTGATGAGGATCCTCAAACAGTTTGCTCCTTTTGGTCCTGGTAATATGCGCCCTGTTTTTATGAGTGAAGGGGTTTCCGATACTGGGTATGGTAAGGGTGTTGGGGAAGAAGAAAAGCATCTCAAACTAAGTTTGACAAAGAACAGATCAAGGCCAATTGGGGCTATCGGATTCAATCTTGGCAGTAGAATGGAGAAGGTAAAAAATGGACAATCCTTTGATGTGGTATACACTTTGGACGAAAATGAATGGAATGGAACTATTAGCCTCCAGTTAAAATTGAAAGACCTAAAATGAATATAGACCATATAGCTATTTGGGTCGATAATTTAGAGGGTATGAAAACCTTTTATGAAACCTATTTCGAAGCAAAGGCTGGCCCAAAATACCACAACCTATCTACATCATTTACGTCCTACTTTCTCAGTATGAAAAGCGGTGCACGACTCGAATTGATGCATCGACCCGATGTTTCAAAAATACTTCGAGCAGGAGAGGAAATTCTAGGGCTTACCCATATGGCCCTTAGTGTGGGCTCCAAGGAAAAAGTAGATGCATTGACGCATCAGCTAAGGGAAGACGGGTACTCCATTTTGGGAGCTCCAAGAACCACAGGTGATGGTTATTACGAAAGTGTGATTTTGGACCCTGAGGGAAATCGATTGGAAATAACGGTTTGATATGGCTGAAAAGGTAGATCCGTATGCTGCACTTCGATATAAGGAATTCAACATTTTCTTGTTGGTTCGTTTTGCCATGGTTTTTGCCTGGAGTATGCAGTTTATCGTCATTGAATGGCAGGTATATTCCTTGACGAAAGACCCCTTGTCATTAGGAATTATCGGGCTTATGGAAATTATTCCGGCGGTGAGCATTGCCCTCTTTGCCGGGCATTTTGTAGATCAAAATGAAAAGCGGAATCTTTTGGTCAAATGTATCATTGGGTTTTCAGTGGTCAGTCTCGGGCTCTTTTTGATTACGCTACCTTCCGTTGAGACGTCTTATTCTTCAAAATTTATTTTATATGTGATTTATGGTTTGGTATTTTTAGGAGGATTGGTACGCGCGTTTATTGGTCCCACAATCTTCTCTTTGATCGCATTGATTGTTCCAAAGCAATTGTATCCGAATGCCGCGACTTGGAGTAGTTCGACCTGGCAAGTTGCCTCTGTACTAGGTCCTGCATTTGCAGGTTTTTCCATAAGTTGGATAGGCGTTCATTGGTCGCTTTGCATCATCTTCGGTTTTTCGGTTTTAGCACTTCTTTTCTTAAGTCAGATTTCCAAAAAACCTATTTTGAACCCTAAGCTCGGAGAGCCAGTGCTTCAAAGCCTGAAAGACGGTTTGAAGTTTGTGTTTAGCACGAAAGCCATTCTAGGAGCCCTTTCCTTGGATATGATTGCGGTGTTATTTGGGGGTGCGGTAGCGCTTTTGCCCATTTATGCCCAAGATATATTGAAGGTAGGTTCTGAAGGTTTTGGAATTCTTCGTGCTGCGCCTGCCGTCGGCGCTTCGATAACCATGATACTATCGACCCGTTTTCCGTTGCATAGAAATGCGGGAAAGAAATTATTATGGGCGGTCTTTGGTTTTGGCCTCTGTATTTTGGTCTTTGGCCTTTCTAAATTATTCTGGCTTTCGGTCATTGCCCTATTTGTGAGTGGTGCTGTCGATGGGGTGTCCATGATCATTCGGCAAACGATTCTTCAGCTTAAAACCCCTGATAATATGAGAGGGCGTGTCGCCTCGGTAAATTCAATTTTCGTAGGTTCTTCCAATGAACTGGGAGCCTTTGAAAGTGGTGTTACCGCAAAACTGATGGGAACGGTAACTGCAGTTGTTTTTGGTGGATGTATGACCTTACTGACCGTAGGAGGTATGGCTGCGTTTTTTCCCAGTTTCAGAACATTGGACTTGACCAAAGATGTTGAGGAGCAGGAAAAAGCATAACAATTTGTCACTTTGAGTAATTTTGAAGAAATCAAAATTGTACAGAGAAGTGAATTATGAAAAGGTCTACGTGTATCTTCTAAAATGTGCTGATGGTATGAATTACATGAGGGTAAGCGCTATTTTCTTTTGACCAAAAATCAAATAAAAATAAGTTGAGACTTGTTCTTGATATATTCCGAACGTAGTTCGGAACCCTAGAACTGACGTAAGTTCAATTAAATTTCTCAAGTTTTAACTGCCTCCCATCAAAAACCGCATAAGTAAAATAGGTAATCCAATCCCCGAGATTGGTATACCTTGATGTTCCGTTGAGGTCGATTTCCATAGGTAAATGACGATGGCCAAAAATGAAATAGTCATGATGTTCCTGTTCTAACTTCCGTTTGCAGTATTGTACCAGCCATTCGTCGTCCTCACCAAGAAATTTAGCATCCGAATCCCCTGAAATGATTTTATTATTGACCGATAAATGTTGTGCCAGTCGCACGCCAATATCAGGGTGTAGCCATCGAAACAACCATTGACAAAAAGGATTGGTAAAAACCTTTTTCATACGTTTAAACCCTTTGTCATTGGGGCCCAAGCCATCGCCATGTCCAATAAAAAAAGTGACCCCATTAATGTCATATTGCTGGGGTTTGTGATGCACGGGAATATTGAGCTCTTCTTCAAAGTAACCGTTCATCCAAAGATCATGGTTGCCCACAAAATAAGTAATGGGAATTCCCGCATCAGTAAGTTCTGCCAATTTGCCCAAGGTTCTGGTAAACCCTTTTGGAACAACGGTTTTGTACTCCATCCAAAAATCAAACAAATCCCCCATCAAAAAGATAGCAGAAGCGTCAGTTTTTATGGAGTCCAACCAAGCCACAAACTTTCTTTCCCTAGGAAGGCTTTCCTTAAAAGTAGGGGCGCCTAGATGGTTATCGCTAGCGAAGTAAACTTTTTTGCCTTCTTGAAAAGGAATGGTTTCCATGAATTTCAAAGGTAATAATACTCATGATTTGAAGAAGTTTTTCCAAACCACGGTCTCCCCATTTTCTGCGGAATGCTTTGCTGCTTCCAATATCTGCATCACCAAAAGATTATTTTCTAAGGAGTGCACTGAGAAAAGTTCAATCTGCATATTATGGTTGACCACTTGATTCAAGTAGGCGAAAGGATCGTGAACCCCCATCTTCAAATTTTTCGCCTCAAGGGTAAAAGGGCTGGCCTTTTCATCTTCCAACACTTCCATATCGGTGCCATTTTTACAAAAAACATAACCCGTTGTACCATAAATTTCCATATCCTTTCTATTGTGCGACCAATTCCATGAGGCCTGAATAATAATTTGTTTATCGGCATAGTCAACAACAATGGTCGCATCATCATCGACCTTAGGGTATTTTTTGGGCTTATAGCGTCTGGTAATTGCAGTGACTTTTTCGGGAATCTGGCCATTTAAAAACCAGGTGGCCAAATTGGCACCGTAGCAACTAAAATCGGTCAATGCGCCTGCTCCGTTCAAAACAGGGTCGGTAAGCCATTCTAAAAATTCTGGATTACAACCAATTTCAATAGGGCCCGGATGCCCATGGTGAAAGACCATACGACGAATCTCGCCTATAGCTGAATCTTGGTTGATTATTGCAAAGGCTCTTTTATTGGAGCCATACCACGAGGTCTCATAATTGGTCAAAAGCTGCACGTTATATTTTTTAGCCAATCGGGCCATTTTTTGAGCATGTTCCCAATTGACGGCCAAAGGCTTTTCTACCATAATGTCAATCCCTTTCGGAGCGAAGAATTCCACCACTTCTAAATGCCCGTAGATATCGTTAAAAGCCGTAACTGCTTGTGGTTTGACCTTTACAGATAATGCCTCCATTGAATCATAGACCAGGTCCATTGAATAGCCATGCCGTTTACTGTATTGCTCTGCTAAATCACGATTGGGTTCTACAATACCTACTATTTCGATATCACCCCATTTTTCGCGTCCTAAAATCCAATGCACGTGGGTATGGGTCAATCCGATAACAGCTACTTTGAGGGGTTTGCCAGATTAGTATGATACGGATTCAGTGCCTTGTTTTATGGGTTCTGGTAATGTTTTGTCCATTTGGTTGCACCCCAATAGGGTACAAAGCGCCATTACAAAAATGAAACACACTTTTTTTCATATCAATAAAGTCGGTATGCCAAATAAGCACCCCCTAAAATTAAAAGTGGCGATGCCACCATGAATAAGATAACAGGTGCAGCATAGAGCCCCCAAAAAGACAGGATTTTCACATTTTTAGGGTTTTTTCGCCCATAAATAATGTTCACTTTTTCGCCTAGGTCATAAGGTCTCGGATGGGAACTGACCTTACTTTCATAAAAATGTTCTTCGAGGTTCTTATCCTTAAATGTAAACGTTGGCGTATACATGGTAGTACCATCACTATTATGGGTTTTAAAACTATGAACAGTAGCTTTGGTACGAATACCTGAACGGAGCAGTTCTTTGGTCTTATATAACTGACCATAACTCAAATAAGCCAAGAAAAATCCTAATGAAAACAACAAGCCATAAAATAGGAGCCACCAAGTCATTTTTTTAGACATTTTACGATTAGCGTTTGTACTTTTTGTTATTGCGAATGCGCATAAAAACATATATAAAAATCACCAGTGCCATGGCTGCTGGCATGATAAAGTCACTGTTAAGAAAGTTGAGGATATCCATTATTTTCTAAATTTTTCCAAGGCTTTTTTTGTAGCGTCCGATAACGCCAATTGTCCACTTATCTCAGCTCTTTCTTTGAGTAAGTCATCCCAATCCTCAGTTCCTTCCCACAGTATTTTTTTCATTTGTGTTAGGGCCATAGGATTGTAAGTCGATAGCTTTTGAAGGTGAATGTCCAATTCCTTATCCATTTCCCCAATGGAATCATATACCTTGGCATAAAGCCCTTTTTCTTTGGCCCAATAGGCATTTTTCCATTCCGTGGGATATAGCGAGAGTTCTGCCAGTGCTGCTTTACCCATTTTACGCGCTACGGCGGGAGCAATTACAAAAGGACCGATACCTACGGAAATTTCGGAGAGTTTAATGGCTGCATCTACAGTAGCGTGCACATAATCACAGGCTGAGGCCAAGCCTACCCCTCCACCAACGGTTTTGCCCTGAACCCTACCAATGATTGGTTTTGAACATTTGCGCATTGCATTGATGACATGGGCAAAACCACTAAAAAAGGATTGTCCTTCTTCAGCATTCGAAATGGCCACCAATTCATCAAAGGAAGCCCCAGCACAAAAAGCCCTTTCGCCTTCTGACCTTAAAACGATTATGGATATCTCGTCATTTTTGGACAGCGTATTAAATTCATTGGCCAATCGGCCCAAAAGTTCAGAGACAAAAGAATTACTTGCTGGATGGCCAAACTCCAAATGGGCAATTTTATTGGCTATTGTAGTATAAAGACTCCCTTCTTTCCGCGTTGTTGCCATATAGCGATATATCTATGGTTCTAAATTAGTCCTTTTGCAACAATGGTTTAAAATCATTCCTGAATTTCCATACCAAGGGGGTACTCCTACAAAGCATCCAAACCACAAAAGCGAGCCAAATGGCATGAATGCCCCATCCCATCTGCAAACCGATGTACAGGGCTGGCACAAAGCCCAAAAACGTAGCCCCGAGCAGCACGTTGCGCAAGAATTTCATTTTGCCCATTCCCTTGAACATTCCATCAAAAAGAAAGGCAATCGAATTCATGGGAAGCCCTAATAACACAATATAAAACACGCTGTAGAAAACATTGAGCACAGATACCTCTCTAGAAAACAATTGCCCGATAGACTCATAAAAAATAAAGCCCAATAGCATTAAGACCAAGCTCACAATTACACCATACCGATTGATTCTTTTGGCCAATGTCCATAAGCCATCGTAGTCTTTCGCCCCTAAAAGGCGCCCCCCCATACTATTGCCCGCAGCCGAATATCCATCGATAAAAAAGGCGGTAAACAGCCAAATATTTACAGCGATGGTATGGGCGCCGATAAATTTCGTTCCTAGAGCAGTTGCTTCCCTCACCGCTAATAGTAGCGCTGTATTCAGGGCGAGCGTCCGAACAAACAAATTGAGACTCATAAAAATCAGTGATTTGAGCTCTTTGTTAATCGAAAATTCAGGTGTAAGGCTAATGTTCGTTTTTGCCCGTAACAACACCAGGGCCAAAATTGCCATAACAGCTTGTGAGATAAGGCTGGCCCAAGCCGCCCCTTCAAGATGTAGCGCAGGAATATAGCCTTCTATACCAAAAACCAAAACAATATCTAGAACAATATTTAGTCCAGCTCCAATCATTGCGACCAACATAGGGTAGAATGTGTTTTGTAACCCCCTAAAGATTCCAAATAGGGCAAAAGTGAAAAGTGTCAGTGGAAAACCCCAAACGCGAATGGCGTAATAGGAAACGCAATAGTCCAAGATTTTTCCAGAGGCTTCAAATGCCCTAAAGATATCTTCAATAAAAAATATTGTACTTCCAAGAACCAAAAAGCTTAGGCTTAGGTTCAGAAAAATGGCTTGCGCCGGTAGATTTTGAACTTCATGAAGTTTATCAGAGCCCAAATATTGTGAGATAATAGCTGAAATAGCACTTCGCGTTTGCCCCAAGACCCAAATCAGCATCGAAAGAAATGAACCCACGATTCCCGCTGCAGCCAATGACTCAACCCCGTCGACAGGTATATTGCCCACGATGGCCGTATCAGTTATAGATAAGAGTGGCTCGGCAATACCTGATATGGTAGCTGGTATCGCCAATCGGTTGATATTTTTAAAAGTGACAGCTGTATTGGTTATCATGAATACCTAGAGCACGAGTTCGTAACAATGAAATGGGTACGTACTTTGTTTGGGGAAGAAAATATCTCCTAACCTTTGATATCACCTGACTTCATAGAATCTTTGATTTCGCTTGTTTTGGGAGAACGTATCCAGTCGTACAGAGATGAATTCATTTTTTCTGGCGTAATCTTCGGCATAACCCATCATGGTCTGGGCATGGCCCTTACCTTGCTCATCTGGATGTATAAAAACGCGATGAATGTATATGTTCCTATCATTTTGGGTAAGCCATTTGATAGGAAGGTATTCTTCATCCATGAGGTCTGAAATAACAATGCCCCCAATAATGTTACCATTCTTTTCTTTGACATAAAGTTCATTACGTTCCATATCTTTTTCAAAAGCACTTCTTGACGGATAATGTTCATTCCATTGGTGAATTCCGTTCTGGGCCATAAATTGGGCACAAGCTTTCGTAATTTTAAGAATATCACCGATTTCAGATATCTTTGCGCGGCGTATCATAGCATTGGCTTTGATTAAGTTGTAAATTTATAGTATTAACATAATAACCAAACCATGAACAACATATTGGTGCCGCTGGGTACTTCTCCCGATTGTCACGAAACACTATCCTATGCCATCGATTTTGCTTCTGAATTTGGATGCAAGGTTTATGTTATGGATGTCTTTACGGTCATTACAAGTGTGGGTAGTTTGGCCAATGTGCAAGAGAAGGTCGCTTCTTCAAATAGAGAAAAAATAAAGGAAGTTATTGCTCAAGTTGATACGAAGGGAATTGATATTAAAATTGCCTCTTACAATGGTGACATTGTCGTTGGTTTGGAGGAAATCGACAAAGAACTTGGTATTGACCTTATCATTTTAGCACCTCGCAGCAATGACGTTAAAGAGGAATTTTATCTGGGAAATACCTCCGGAAGGATTATTAAACAGACCAATATCCCGACGTTGATTGTTCCGAAGGAGATGGAGTACAAACCAATCAAAAATATTTTGGTCGCTTTTAAATCAGGCGTTTTGAAGAGGAGTCGCATCCTCCAACCACTCCACGTCATTAAAGATAAACACAACGCATTGGTAAATTTGCTTTTGGTCAAAACACCGGGGTATTCAGAAGATGATTTAAAATTGAACACGGCTTTGTTGGACGTAAGTAAGAACCTGACCTTAACGGAAAGCCAGACCACATATCTTGGTGTGCTAGAGCATTTCAAGGAGAAACAGCCTGATATGTTATGTGTTTTCAGAAGAAAACGGGGCTTCTTTAAAAAGTTATGGGAGAAAAGTACGATTCTGAAATCTGATTTTTATGTGCCGATTCCGGTTTTGGTGCTGAGTACGCAGAAAGATTGATTTTGAAACTTTTTTAAAAAGTGTTTCCTTTGCCTTTCGACAATGGGGGATTAGCTCAGTTGGCTAGAGCGCTTGCCTGGCAGGCAAGAGGCCACCGGTTCGAATCCGGTATTCTCCACAAAGCATCCGGTTTTACGGATGCTTTTTTGTTTAAAGCAACTGCATGGAATTAAAAGGAAAAGTAGCCTACATCACCGGGGGTAGTAAAGGAATTGGCCTTGGTGTGGCGCAATGTCTTCTAGATTAAGGCATGAAGGTAGCGATAAGTGGAAGGAATCAAGCGGCATTGAATGAAGCAGAGCGTTTTTTAGGTAATTCTGAACGTCTCTTGACCGTGGTTTCCGATGTAACCCAATTTGAGGACGAGGAACAGGCAGTCAAGGTAATTTTTGACCGATGGGGTCAATTGGATGTTGTTTTGGCCAATGCTGGATTGGGTCATTTTGCCCCCATAGATGAAATGTCTTTGGAGCAGTGGAACCAGATGGTCAATACCAATCTGACAGGTGCTTTTTACACCTTGAAAGCATCATTAGAACTTTTGAAAAAAACGAGTGGTTACTATTTGACCTTAGCCAGTTTGGCCGGAACAAATTTTTTTGCTCAAGGAGCGGGCTATAACGCAACGAAATTTGGTCTAGTCGGTTTTACCCAAGCCGTGATGTTAGACTTAAGGAAGTATGGCATAAAAGTAACGACTATTATGCCCGGTTCGGTAGCAACCCATTTCAACGGAAATACGCCCTCCGAAAAAGATGCCTGGAAAATACAGCCCGAAGATATGGGGAAATTGGTGGTCGACCTATTGACCATGCATCCGAGAACACTACCAAGTAAAATTGAGGTAAGGCCGTCTAGACCGGATTTAAAAGGAAGATGATTCGCTTTCAGTGAAAGGAATCTCGGGATTAAGGATTTCTTGAATCAATTGGATGAGGTGTTGCTCAAAGTTCATTAAAAGTTCTTTTTCGATGTGATGGTTTTTAGGGCCTCTGGGGTGTTCTTTTTGAGCGAATGATAAAATACAACCCACTAATGATTTTATTGGCACAATACCAGCAAATAATATTGAACTGCGCGTTTCTTTTTGTTTCATCAGGGCATAACAAAGCAGCTGAAAGGCTTTTGAGCGTTTTTCATTGACCATACATTCTTCGAGTGCGTTGATTTCAACTTCAGAAGGCACTACAGTACCGGTTTTATAGTCCAGTATGTTTAGCGTTCCATTTATCCTTTCGAGTCTGTCTAGTTTGCCTTTGAGTACCACGGAATGAGAACATCCAGGAATATTTAAGTTTATCTTAAGATTTTCTTCCAATGCCAAAAGAACGATTTCATTGGAACGCGTCCTTGAGATATCCAACGCTACTATGGCGTTGATATATTTTTGAATAACGTGAAAGGCAATGAGATTTTGACCGTTCTTGATTTCATGGGATGAAAAATGTTCTTCAAATTTTCTTTCTAAAATTGTTTTGACCTCTTTTTTCAATGAAGTTAAGTAGTTCGAATCAAGGGTTTTTCCTAAAAGAGGTTGATATAAATTTTCTAAGGTATCATGAACAATAGTTCCGAATGTATTAGGGGCAATACTTTCTTCTACAATATCAACTTCGTTAAGCCGAAGTATATTTTTGATATAGAAATCATATGGATTTCTAATATAATTGCTCAAAGAGGAGGGCGAAAAGCCTTGCAAAGCCCTTTCTTGTAATAGCTGAAGTAACGCTGGTGTTTTAGTAATACTTTTTGCTTTTGCCCTTTGATTTTTAATTTCTGGGGCTGCAATTTGATGTTCAATATGGCCCGCAATTGCATTATCGGTCAATAGCTGTGAAATGAATCGGCTTTTTTCATTGCCCTGAAGAATATCTGGCTCTGTATTGTAAAGAATGTAAACGTTCTTTGCGCGCTGCAGTAGACGATAGAAATGATAGGCGTAAATGGCATCTTTTTCTTTATATGTCGGAAGACCAAAGACCTTTTTTATGTCATAGGGAATAAAGGAATTTTGACTTTTTCCGGCGGGTAGAATGCCTTCATTTACCGAGGTTATAATGACTGTTTCGAAATCAAGGTTTCTCGTTTCCAAAACACCCATAATTTGAAGGCCTCCGAGGGGTTCTCCCTTAAAATCAAGTTGCTCATTCAAAACCAGCTCATTAAAGAGTGGGTAAATACATCTAAGGGTATTTAAATATGGCTTGATAGTTATGTGATGTTGCAATTGATTGAACAGTCGATAAAAGCCATATAAAAAATGCAGTTCCAATGACTGGCGCGACGCCTCGTATGAGTCCTTTAAGGCACGCAAAATATTTTGGCACAGTGTGATAAAATCTTCGCTAGACACCTTACTCCCTTTAATGATTTGATCTAAAATCGAATTGTTAGATGGGGCGTCCGGTTGTATTGTCTTTTCATTAAGGAACAGCAGATTTTTTGTTTTTATAAACATCGTGAGGCTTGTGCCATTATCTCTGGGATCCCCCGATAATTTTTTACAGTACGGACTGGACAAGACCCTAATCACATCTTTATAGAACCAACCATTGACCGAGACATTGAGATACATTTGAAAGAGTGCGTCGAAGATATGAAACGCACCGGTTTTGATTAAGGGCTGCCCCATGGTGATATTCACCTTCGAGCTGGATTCGGGTAAAATGCCCAACATCGTATCGAGTAGGGCCTCATCTGATAATACTAAGGCGACGTTGTGTTCCTTGACCTGATCTTGATTTAAGATATCATCAAGTAATTGACCGGTATGCTTTACTTGCGATATGGCTTTGGGAACACCTATTACTTTTATGCTTTCTTTTTGAATATAGGGCTGCCCTGTATTTCGTATAGTTTGACTTTTTTTAGGCCACTTTTTTAGGTAATCGCGAATAAAAAAGCCCGCTTCATGAATGGGGTCATCTAGAAAGTGGGCATCAATATCCCACCAGAAGGTCGAATTACCATTGTTATAAAAGAAGTCTAAAATATGTTCTTCAGCCGTATTCAACGCGTTAAAGCCTACGAAATGAAAATCTTTATCTGTATTATTATTTACGAATTCATCGGCTTTTAAGGCTGCTTCTCTGTATTGTAGGCCTTGATATGCGAGTTCTCTCTCAAGTAGTTTTTTTTGAAAGCGTTCATACGCTTCTGGCAACTGGCTCCAAAATTTTAAAGTGTCGGATATTAAAGGTGTAGCCTTTTTATCTGCGCCCCAGTCTTTGAGCCGTTGTGCTTCTGTTAAATAGGTAAAGAGCGAAGTCGGGGAAACAAGATTTCTATCTATTTCGTTAAAATCCGACAAAACAGTAGTACCCCATGGAATAAAAGTCTCAAAGGGTATTTCAGATTCGCTTAGCAGGGGTTTAAAGGCTTCATATAAGTTTAGGAGAAGTTCTAAATCCGAAAGTTTTTCGAGACCAGATATGGTTTGTATCAGTTCTTCAATACTGTAAGTCTTAGGAACAAAAATGGGTTTGGAAATCAGGCGAGCGATATGTTGTTTCAAGAAAAGGCTAGCTCGTTTACTGGGAAGGATGAAAACGATATCATCAACGCTACCGCGCCTTGAATAAATAGTTTCTGTTATTTCTTGAAGAAAGGTTTTCATCATAAAAAAACCCCTGACCATTATAGTCAGGGGTTTCATTTAGAGAATTACTCCTTAAACTTATTTAACAAGGTTGATTTCAACCCTTCTGTTTTGTTTTCTACCTGCTCTGGTATTATTGGTAGCGATAGGCTTTTCTTCACCGTATCCTATTGCAGTCAACCTGTCAGCACCGATGCCTTTATCAATCAAGAAATCCCTTACTGCATTAGCTCTCTTTTCAGATAAGCTTTGGTTTAACTTAGCACTACCTACACTATCAGTATGTCCTTCAACTGTAAATTTAGCGTTTGGATACTCACTCAAAATTTGAATGATATCTACCATTACTGATGTTGATTCAGCTTTGATGCTAGCTTTACCTGTATCAAACAAGATAGTTCTTGCATAATCGTTCAATTGTTTTTGAACTTCTTCTGTTACTTCTGGACAACCATTGTTCGCTACAGTACCAGCTACTTCTGGGCATTGATCGTCTTTGTCAAGTACGCTGTCACCATCAGAATCTGGCCAAGGGCAACCATTGTTCTCAGCAGGGCCAGCTTCGTTAGGACAACCGTCTTTACCATCAGCAACACCATCGCCATCCGCATCTGGACAACCTGCTAGAGCAGCAAGACCTGCTTCGTTTGGACAAGCATCATCTTTATCAGCTATGCCATCGCCATCCGCATCTGGACAACCGTTCATTTCTTTTGAACCAGCTTGGTCAGGACAACCATCTTTACCGTCTTCGATACCATCACCGTCAGAGTCAGGACAACCGTTGAATGCTTCTAGACCAGCTACTTCTGGACAAGCATCATCTTTGTCGTAAATTCCATCACCATCGGTATCAGTACCACCAAACTTGATATTTAGACCGGCTAAATGTTGAAAATGTTTTACACCGTAATCTTCGAAGGCATGTTTATATTGCGTTTGCAGTACAACACCAACGTTGTCACTAAACCAAAAGTTTAGACCAATACCTCCGTTGAAAGTACCGGCACCTATTTCATCAATCCAAGTATAACCACCACCAATTTCAACAAACGGGTCAACAGTGGTATTCTTTAAAATATTGTATTTAATAGTACCATCTATAGCGTAGTGTGAAACGTCGTCTATAGCGACGTCACCCAAGTTTTCAATTCTATTCAGCGATCCTCTAGCACCAACAGAGAAACCGTCTCCTATGTACCTAGATACCCCTATGTACGATACAGAAGGAATAATATTCCAGTGATCGTTCACATTGAAATATTCATTAAATAATGAACCTGTTTCGTATGCAGGAAGATTAGTGCTGGTAGAGTTGTCATTAGTAGGATAAACGTCTATTGCGTTTACACCAAAGCTCACCTGCCAAGGATTATTTTCGTCTTGCGCTTGTAGGTTGTTAAAGCCCAATACAAGTAAGGCAACAACAAAAAATTTGCTTAGATGTTTCATGTTCAAAGTTTTAAGTTTAAGTGTGTATTAGCTGCAAATGTAAGTTGTTAAGAATTATTAACAAAATCAATTGTTTATTTTTTTGAATGCACTTTATGGGTAAAAATGTACCGTTAAACGATTTTTAATGTTTTGCCCACTTTGATAAAAGCACCAATTGCTCTGTCTAGGTGCTCCTTATCATGTGCAGCTGAAAGTTGAACTCTGATCCTGGCCTTTTCTTTAGGGACTACGGGGTAGAAAAATCCGATAACATAAATGCCCTCATCCAGTAGCATATCTGCCATTTGCTGTGATAATTTCGCATTGTATAGCATAACGGGCACAATAGCGGATTCACCGTCAACAATATCAAAACCTGCGTCTTTCATTCCTTTTTTAAAGTAATCTGTATTCCACTGCAACTTATCTCGAAGTGTAGTGTCATTCTTCAACATATCAAAGACCTTTATTGAAGCCCCAACAATGGTCGGTGCCAAAGAATTGGAGAATAAATAGGGTCTCGAGCGCTGTCTTAATATTTCTATGATTTCCTTTTTGCCTGTAGTGTACCCGCCCATAGCTCCGCCCAGAGCCTTACCTAAAGTACCCGTGATGATATCGATGCGGTTTAAAACACCCTTTTCTTCTGGGGTGCCCCGCCCAGTGCTACCGATAAAACCTGCGGCATGGCATTCGTCAACCATGACCAGAGCGTCATACTTTTCAGCTAAATTGCATATTTCATCCAAAGGGGCCAATAATCCATCCATAGAAAACACCCCATCCGTTACAATGATTTTAAAACGTGCGTTATCGTCATTGGCACGAATCAATTGCGCTTCAAGGTCTGACATGTCATTATTGGCATAACGATATCGCTTTGCTTTACAGAGTCTCACGCCATCTATTATGGATGCATGATTTAACGAATCGGAAATAATAGCATCTTCAGCGGTCAACAATGGTTCAAAAACCCCACCATTCGCATCAAATGCAGCGGCGTAGAGAATGGTATCTTCAGCACCATAAAAGTCTGCTATTTTTTCTTCAAGTTCTTTATGGATGTCTTGAGTGCCACAAATAAAGCGTACCGACGACATGCCAAAACCATGACTGTCCAATGTTTCCTTTGCGGCGTGCACTACCTCTGGGTGGTCTGAAAGGCCAAGATAATTATTTGCACAAAAATTGATAACCTCTTCACCTGTTGAAATTTTAATCACAGCATTCTGTGAAGAGGTGATGATTCTTTCCTTTTTGTAGAGTCCTGCCTCTTTTATGGAATTCAATTCATTTTGTAGGTGTTCTTTAATCTTTCCGTACATAACTAAATAAAAACAGGTTTTATGGCGTCACCAATGTAAACCAAAATTTTCTGATCGACAATAAGACGGGTTTCAAGTTCGTGAATCAGATTTGCATAAACCTCGAGTTGTGTTTTGTGCTCAGGTCTGGCAATACCGGTTTTATAGTCTATCAGGATAATATTGTTACCCTTCATTACCAAGCGGTCAGGTCGATGAATCACTCCATTGACATCCAATAGTTCTACTTCATTTAAAACCATTACCTGATTTGTATAGAATTCAGAAAGTAGTGGCTGTTCTACAATATTGAAAAGCAGTGACTCAACTTCTTCGCGCATCGTTGGTTCTAGATCACCTTTGTTCAAAGCATTTTGAACAGCGTTCCCCACATCGTCTTTTACCTTTATTTCGGCAAGAATACTGTGGATAAGCGTCCCCCATTTTTTGGATTCTTCTTTTTCTTCATTCCATAGTGATTGAGATGTCAATACCAGTTCAGGGGCATTTTGAGATTGTGTATATGTATAAGGTATCGGCGTTGTTGTTTTTTCTTCTGGTACGACCATTGAGCCAGAAGGAAACTCTCCAAAGGTAAACCTATCATTTTCAGTATTCCACAGGTTTTTGTGGCACAAATACCCCTCAAATAATTTACCATAGCTGTTGTTTCGAGATGATTTGGTAAATATAAATAGCCCTTCTACAGCCCGCGTTAGCGCTACATAGAGCACATTAAAATCGTCAAGTTGTGACAGATTATTTTCAGTATGGTAGACTGTGCTGGAATGTTGCGAATACTTCTCTAAGTCTTTTGTTGCATTTACAAGAACTTCTTGAAACGAATCCTCTATGTTTTGTAAGGGTACCCAAACCTTTTGTTCGTGTAAACGCGAATTGATTTTATCATCAGCAAAAGGAAAGATAACAAACCGAAATTCCAAGCCTTTTGACTTATGTATACTCATCATCTGAACCGCATTTTGATGGTTGGGTGGGCTAATGGCGAGACGGGATTTTTTAATACTCCAATAGTTCAAAAATCCGTGGAGGCTAAGGTTCTGCTTTTGACTGTATTCAAGGGCAACATCAAGAAAGTGGATTACGTGAGCACCGCACTTTGGCATCATTTTGAATGCAATGATTGCTCTTTCCAAGATGTGAAGTAGGGGTAAATTAACCTCTTCTTCGACAAAATATGAATAATGGGTCTCCAAAAATTTAGGCAAATCCCCCAGTATTTCTACAATACTGTCGTGTTTGTCGTCGCGGTGCGCAAAAAGATATTCCAGCAACTCAAATTGAAGTAGTTTTTCGGAAGGTTGATCTAAAAAACGCAATAGGTTCACCAAAAAGTGAACCTCGGTGTTATTTTGCAGTAGAAGTGCTTCAGATGAAATAAGGGGAATATCATGTTCTGCGAGATAATCGGCCAATATGACCCCCTGTTTGTTCTTGCGTACTAAAATGCAAATATCTCCGTAGGAATGCCCCTTTTCTACAATGCCTAAAATGGTGTTAAGAACAATCTCGCAATAATATAATTCTATGTGATTGACATTTTTCGGGGCAAAATTTATTTCGATGTACCCTCCTTTTTTTTGATTTGTTTTCTGTTGGGTCTGTTCTTGATATAGCGTATTGTAGTGGGCTTCATTAAGATGACGGGAAGCAAAAAAAAAGAAATCATTATTAAAGTCTACCACACGGCTGAAACTTCGCCAGTTGGTCTCAAGAAGATGTACTTCAGGGCTTACGGAAAAAGGGCCTTTAGAAAAATCATTTAATCTGAGAAATTGTTCGGGGTCACCACCGCGCCATCGATAAATGGACTGTTTGACGTCACCAACTATCATCAATGACCCTTTTTCCCCATCTATATCTTCTGTTTCAAGTGCATTTCCGATTAAGGGAATTAAGTTATGCCATTGCATTCGAGAGGTGTCTTGAAATTCATCAATGAAATAGTGTCGATACCGCTCCCCCAATCGTTCATAAATATATGGTACGGGCTGATGGGCGATTTCGTTTGAAATTAACTTGTTGAATTGTGAAATATGAAGAATTCCCTTTTCTCCTTGAAGATTTGAAATCTCTTTTGCAATCTCATTTAGAATAGTCAAGGGAAGAAGATTGTTGTAGGCGTTTTTGAAAAATGACAGGGTATTGAAAGCGTTTTTTATATCATTGAACCATTTGGAAAACTTGGGCTGTAGCCCGTCAATTAATGTCTTTATAGGTTCAGGACTACTTTTGTTGTACAGCGGGGCGGTATCAAAATTTTGCTTCCATGCGGCTTTGAAATCTACCTTTTGGTTTCCGGATTGCAATGAAAGCATAAATTTCGGGAAACGCTGCCCTGTAAAATCTGAAAATTCAAGTTGATTTGCTTGGATCAGTTCCAATACATTATTCGCACATGCTATAATATTCCTCGAAATGGTCTCCGTTTCACTTTTAAGAAAAACCTTCAATTCGTTGAAATCTTTTAGGCTTTTATCTTTTAAGGCGTGCACATGATAGTAATGGTTTTCATAGAAAAGTAGTTTTCCAATTTCTTTTAAATCGTAGATGATATTCCAACTTTTAGAAGCTTCAACTTTTTCAAGTGCGAAATCAATTAGAATTTTTTGTAGCGCTTTGTTTCCAGAAATGTTCTGTAACAGTCTACTGATTGCTTCATCCAACAATAGGTCACTATCAAGTTCTACCTCGAAGCTTTGCGTAATTTTTAAATCTTTTGCAAAGGTTTTGATAACCCTATGCATGAATTTATCTATAGTGGAAACCTCGAAAAAATCGTAGTTGTGCAGTAATAACTTTAAGGTTGTCGCGCATTTTTTTTCCAATTCTTCTTGAGAAAGACTAAGTTCTTTTTGTAACTCCAAGAACAAGGCATTTTCAGCTTTTGAAATTTTGGTATCACCAAATAGACTAAGGCTGTCAAGTATTCTTTCCTTCATTTCAGCGACAGCTTTGTTGGTAAAGGTCAACGCTAAGATGCGCCGGAACCTCTGGGCGTGCATATTTGATAAAAGAAGTTTAAGATAGTATTTAGTGAGTTGATAGGTCTTGCCAGATCCAGCAGAAGCATTGAAGATTTTAAATCCTTCCAAAGAAATTCTTTTTTACAAGGTACATAATCTTACCATCTTGTTAACATTGTTTGCTAAGCTTTTGTTTACGAAAACCGTACTTTTGATAGACAGAATACGAACTTTAAAAACGATATAATATGTCTTTTGAACTACCAAATTTATCTTATGCATATGATGCATTAGAACCACATATCGATGCTCGGACCATGGAGATTCACCATACCAAGCATCACAATGGGTACACAACTAAATTAAATGGTGCAATCGAAGGAACCGATATGGCTGATAAGTCCATAGAGGACATTCTAACAGGATTGGACATGAGTAATGGTGCTGTTAGAAACAATGGTGGTGGTTTTTTTAATCACTGTCTGTTTTGGGAAGTAATGTCACCGAACGGAGGAGGAAATCCTTCAGGGGAACTGGCATCTGCTATCGATGAGGCATTTGGCTCTTTTGATGCTTTTAAAGAGCAGTTCAGTACTGCCGCAGGTACCCGCTTCGGTTCAGGGTGGGCATGGTTATGTGTTCATAAAGGGGGAAAGCTTGAGGTATGTTCGACCCCAAATCAAGATAATCCTTTAATGCCTGGCGCAGGTTGTGAGGGATATCCTATTTTAGGACTCGATGTTTGGGAACACGCCTATTATTTAAACTATCAGAACAGAAGGCCCGATTATGTTTCGGCTTTCTTCAACGTTATTGATTGGGCAAAAGTATCAGCGCTTTACGCTGACCACAAATAAATACGAGATTATTTATGGAAAATCAAGTGCGGTACTGCCGCACTTTTTTTATGTAATAAATTGAAAAGGGTATAATAGAAAAGGGCGGGAAAGTTCCCGCCCTTTTCGTCCCAAATCTTACCATAAACTTAACCTACTTATGCTATGGCAAAACTAAATTACTGGTATTGTGAGAAATAACAAAGAAATTTTAAGAATTTTTTGATAGGGCAAGATGGCTTCAGCACATCATTTTTAACATAATGCCTTGGCGTTCAAACATAAAGAAGGCGGATGTTAGTCCGCCTTCTTTCCCCAAATCTTACCATGAACTTAACCTACTTATGCTATGGATCTTCAAATGTAGGGTAAGGGTCTTTCGAGAAAAAAGCTTTTAGATAAAAGCCATTTAATTTGGTTGAAATGCCAGATGGGAAACGAAGTACTATAAAAGGTTCAGAAAAGGAGTACAGTTTGGAAGTTTGGCCACCATCAAATAAAAAAGGTGGAGAAGTCTCCACCTTTTTTGCCCCAAATCTTACCATGAACTTAACCTACTTATGCTATGGCAAGAGCTAATATAGATTTCCACTTGAGTTGTTTGTTAAAAAGACGACGAAGAGTCATTTTCATCGACGAAATACTTTTTCGTACAGACAAACTGTAAATACTAATAGGCTCTTTGATTTTTACCTTCGTAAAAATTGATAAATGCCCTGTTAACGACGCGATTGCCCCCAGGGGTGGGATAATCTCCCGTAAAATACCAATCCCCTAAATTTTTAGGACAGGCTTGATGTAAGTTGGCAATGGTTTGATAGATAATTTCAACTTGTGCTTTAATTTCTTTCGGACTTAATAGGGTAGCGATTTTACTGGATAACTCTTTGTGGGTGAAAGGCGCATACAGTTCTTGTACGTGATTGACTACCTTTTTGTCTTTAAGATTAAGCTGGGCTTTGCACTTTTGATAGATGCCATCTATAATATGGGTAGTGTCTCGTTCTTTGTGTAACTCTAGAGCAGCCCTAAAAGCCACGAAATCTTCAAGCTTGGCCATATCGATACCGTAACAATCAGGGTAGCGTATTTGGGTGGCTGAAGAAACTACAACAATTTTTTTAGGATTTAAGCGATCTAACATGCGAAGAATGCTCTTCTTCAGAGTGGTGCCCCTAACTATACTATCATCAATAATGACCAAGTTGTCTGTGGACTGCACTGAACCGTATGAGATATCATAAACGTGGGTCACCAAATCATCCCTACTGCTGTCTTGCGTAATAAATGTGCGAAGTTTGGCATCTTTAATGGCTACTTTTTCAATTCTAGGGCGTACATCAAGAATTTTATGAAGCGCATCTTTGTTAATGTCGGCTCCCATGGCCAAAATTTGTTCTTCCTTTTTACGGTTCAGGTAATTTTGGGCTTCCTTCACCATTCCTAAAAATGAGGTTTCTGCAGTATTGGGAATATAAGAGAAAACTGAATTGGCCAAATCATCATCTATGGCCTTTAAAATTTCGGGAAAGACGAGTTTGCCCAAAAGTTTACGCTCTTGGTAAATCTCCTTATCACTTCCCCTTGAAAAATAAATTCGTTCAAAAGAACAGGCTTTTCTTTCACGAGGCTCTTGAATTTGTTCGATTTTGACGTCACCACTTTTTTTAATGATTAACGCATGGCCGGGCTCCAATTCTTTGACCTCATCATATGCTACATTGAATACGGTTTGGATTACCGGGCGTTCAGAGGCCAATACAACCACTTCATCATCCTGATAAT
>JBHJJC010000116.1:0-11791 GCA_050042945.1 Croceivirga sp. | reverse complement strand
CCGAAACATTGATAATCGTATCCTTTTAGGTGGAGGTCGAAATCTTGATTTTAAAACGGAAGAGACTACTGATTTCGGACAAACTGAAATCATTCAGCTACAATTGGAAAAACTCCTTAAAGAAGTTATCCTTTCTGAAACTTCGTTTGAAATTGACCATCGCTGGAGTGGTATTATGGGTGTAGGACGGCAAAAGCACCCAATCATTGAACAAATTTCCAACAATGTATTTTGTGGTGTGCGCCTTGGTGGTATGGGCATTGCAATAGGTAGTTTGGTTGGGAAAGAATTGGCTGATATCGTATAGTTAAAGAAAGGTTTTATAAGCTTGGTTCTGTTGATGGGTGGATTTTTGGTACAGGAATTGTGTTTTGCTATAGTATGTCCTTTTTGTTGAAATCTTACCCCATTGATACCAACATAAACCGGCACATTTTGCTTGCCGCAACACTTACATTTTGGGCCTTGTTATTTTTGTGGTTTTCCGAGCCAATTTCTATACAAGATTTATCGACTTCCTCAAAGCTAAAACTAATTCCGATTTCGGCTGCTATCGGTGGCTTTTGTTTTAGTTTGACCTTGATTTATCAAAACGTCATAATAAGGAAATGGGGAAAATGGAAACTTAGTAATGAGCTTATTTTTTTGGCTATTGGATTGGGATTATCCTTCATTTGTCTCTATTTGATTTACATAATTACCCTAAGGCTTGGAGATAAAACCTATAATCCATTTCAATATTTCTATCAGGTTTTTTTACCTGTACATATCATGGTTTTGCCTGCTATTATTGTAGGTAGATTCTCGTTGTATCATTTTTTTGTAAAAAAATTTGAGACAGAAGATTTTGAATCAATACTTAAGATAAAAGGTCAGGGAAAATCGGATTTTATAAGTCTTTTGGAAAAAGACTTACTCTACCTAAAATCGTCTGACAACTATGTTGAAGTGACCTTTCTAGAAAATGGCAATCCAAGTACTCATGTTCTGCGCACAAAGCTGTCTGTTGTAGAAAAAAACATTCCAAAACTGATACGAACACATCGTTCTTATATTATCAATCCGAGGCACTTTAGAAGATTTAAGATGACAAAAACAGGTATTTGGGCAATAATGAGCAACGGAAAACAAGTGCCGGTGTCAAAATCCTTTAAGTCTCAAGCAATGAAGCTGCTTACATCCACCACAAATTGAGCGGGGCTTGCCACAAAATGGAGTAGTAAGGTTGATTCGCAAAGTAGTTTTTAAAACCTTTAAAACGCTTTAAAATTACTTTAAAATGCAAATTACACGATACTTTTTATTGGTGTATACCTTGTTTCTATCAAGTCAATTATTTGCACAGGTTTATACAGAAAATCAGACTAGACATCGCTTCGCCCAACTGGCGTTGGGGCTCGATTACGTAACGAGTATAGGTGGTCAATCGAGATTTGTAGGTCCGTCAGGGACCTTAGAAAACTTTGATTTGCAATCAACTGGTAGTCCTCGAATTATACTTGGAGGCACGCACTTCTGGGGTCATGCAGATTTCTATATTGCCTTCCCAATAGGAGATTCGTCCTATTCTACTGACAGTCAAGAGTTACTTCACCTCAGTAGTATTGAAACTGTATTTAAATATTATCCTTGGCGGATAGCCAATAACAAGCTTCGTCCCTTTGTTGGATTTAGTTTCAGTCCGTTTTACTATGAACAAGACAACAACAATTTACAGTTTGGTGATGGGCCTGATTTGAACCACACCTCATTTCCTTTGCATACCGGTCTAACATTTAACAACAGAAAACACCTATTTGAACTGGGTTTCTCTTGGAACTATGATAATACACAAAATTATTTCATATCTAGGGAAGTACAAACCGACATTGACACACCACCTTTTCAAATATCACTATCCTATCGTTATTTTTTTGATACTTCTTTAAGTGCTGAAAGAAATTGGGAATCAGGTAAGACCAAAAAGATGACAGATGCCTTGGAGAAAGAAAGTGGATTGAACGCCTTTTATATCGGAATTGGAATGTCATCTGCATTTTGGTTGGGTGAGAACAGTTACAATAACAATAACAGACCATACTTAACAAAATACTCCACCTCTATTCTACCTGATTTTTCTTTAGGATACTATCACCACAATTGGGACATGAATTTTGGATTAAGTTATCGAAAGATGTCAGCTTCCACAGATGCCTACGGAGCTGTTCAATTTATTGACAGACAATCTTTTGGGGTTGAGTTCACAAAAAATCTTTTTGATTATAACGGCTTTGTTCCTTTCATTGGGCCTATTTTTAGTCAAGAAAGCCTGGGTTTTACGGAGTTTTTTGAAGGAGAACAATCCCAAAATATTGATAAGAATAAACGCTCTTTGGGACTTACTTTCGGGTGGGACATTCGACCAAACCGACTGACAAGCTGGATATTGAGAACTAATCTTAGATGGTATCCTAGTCTCAATCTAGCTGTTGATGCGTCAAACGCTATTTCTTTTAACAACTTAGAATTCAATTTTATTCAGTTGATTATTTATCCCGGGCGAATGTTTAAACCATTGTACAAAAGATATAATTCGAATTGAGCTTTCATTAAAATGAATCAAAAGTAATTTTGATATCCGTATCTTCACTTAGCGCGATTAAGCGAGCCAGAACGTATTATTATTCGTTAACGATTATTTCTAAGGCACAGATAATTACAACTTTTCTTTATGGGCTTTTTGAAGACACAAAAATTTACTTTTCTTGTTATTTTAACCATATGCTTCTTAACAGCATGCGGCACATCCAAAAGACCGTTTACAAAAAAAGACGTTCGGGCAACCCAAAAGTTGGTAGGTATTGAATTCTCAAAAAAAAGAATCGATACGCTTTATGATTATTTGGTTAGGAACAAAAAAGGATATGACTCGCTAAGGAAGTATACCATAGAGCATGAAGTTTTCCCCGCTATTTTATTTGATCCAAAACCTAGGGAATTTGAACTTCCAAAGTCAACAGGAGCTGCAATATCTTGGGAAGTCCCCGAAGCCATCCAACTACCAGAAGACATCAATGAATTGGCATTTTATCCTATTCCAAAATTGGCGTCCCTTATACGGAGCAAAAAAATATCTTGTGTAGCGCTTACCAATTTCTTTCTTGAACGATTAAAAAAGTACAGTCCTAAACTAGAATGTACCATCACCGTAACAGAAGAGTTGGCACTCCGTCAGGCGAAGCAACTTGATGCGGAGCTCGCGGAAGGGCATTATCGAGGAATTTTACACGGTATCCCTTACGGGGTAAAAGATTTGATTGCAGTGGCAGGATATCCTACTACATGGGGTGCTGCGCCATATAAATCCCAGCAAATTGAAGAGACGGCGACCGTAGTGCAACGTTTGAACGACGCAGGTGGTGTTCTCATGGTAAAATTGGTTTCTGGGGCCTTGGCCAGAGGTGATGTTTGGTTTGGAGGGAAAACAAAAAACCCGTGGGATATTACTAAAGGGGCAAGCGGTTCCTCAGCAGGTTCTGGCAGTGCTACAGCAGCAGGTCTTGTACCTTTCGCTTTAGGTACGGAAACTTTGGGCTCTATCACATCGCCCAGTTCAAAGAATGGTATTACGGGCCTACGGCCCACCTATGGCCGTGTGAGTCGACATGGGGTAATGAGCTTGTCATGGTCTATGGATAAGGTTGGCCCCATGTGTAGAAACGCGGAAGATTCTGCTATCGTTTTCAATATCATACAAGGAAAGGATCCTGAGGACAAAACGACAACTGAAATCCCCTTTAACTACGAGCCAGAGAGAGCTATAAAAACGCTTAAAGTGGCATATTTGAAAGATGATATTGAAAAAGACACCACAAAGGGTAAGGCCAATTTGCTTGCGGCATTGACCGTCTTTAAGAAAATGGGTGTTGACCCAACACCGGTCAGTTTACCGACCGATGTGCCCTTTAATGGCTTCGATATTATCTTACGTGCGGAATCTGGGGCATTTTTTGATGAATTGGTACGCTCCGGAGAAGTTGACATCATGGTAGAGCAACACAAAAGGTCTCGGGCCAATTCATTACGGCAATCCCGTTTTATTCCGGCTGTAGCGTATTTACAGGCCAATCGACACCGACAGCTTCTTATCGAAAAGATGCATCAAATCATGAAAGACTATGACGTATTGATTTCACCGTCTTTTGGGAACAAGCAATTGCTGATTACAAACCTGACAGGTCATCCTGTCATAGCTATACCAACAGGTCTAGATGATGAAAAACTCCCAACTAGCCTGACCTTGGTGGGCAATCTTTATGATGAAGGAAAAATATTGTTGTTGGCTAAGCGATTTCAAGAAATGACTGAATACGATGAATTGCACCCGCCAGGCTATGACTAAACCTTTCTTCCATCCAAGAGATTGATAATTCGAGAACCATATTCTGCATTCTTTTCAGAATGGGTTACTTGAATGATGGTTACGCCTTCTTGATTTAATTGTTTGAAGAGTTCCATGATTTCCTCCCCTTGTTTTGAGTTGAGGTTTCCGGTAGGCTCATCTGCCAATATCAATTTTGGTTTTCCGATTAAGGCCCGGGCCACTCCCACCAACTGTTGTTGACCACCACTCAATTGAGCAGGGAAGAGGTCTTTTTTACCTACAATATTGAAACGATCTAACATATCGGCGACCATAGCCTTACGTTCAGCTCCTTTATATTTTTTGTAAAGTAACGGCATCTCTAGGTTTTCGTAAACCGTAAGATCATCCAACAAATGATAGGCCTGAAAGACAAAGCCAATATATTCTTTATAGAGGTTGGAACGATGTTTTTCCTTGAGGGCGTGAACCGATTCATCAAAAAAGAAATATTCCCCTTCATTGAATTGGTCCAACATGCCAATTACATTCAGTAAGGTGGATTTACCGGAACCCGATGGTCCCATAATGGAAATAAATTCACCTTCTTCAACCGATAGGTTGATGTCTTTTAATAGAAAAATACGTTGGCCACCGGAGTTGACCCATTTGAAAATATTTTTTAATTCTAATAACATTTGATATGATTTAATTATTCGTCTTTTAGTGCATGAACCGGATTTTTATTTGCTGCATTTATGGCTTGACTTCCAACGGTCAACAAGGCCACTGCAATGGCCAAAACCCCGGTAATCAAGAAATAACCTGCATGCAATGAAATTTTGTAGGCAAATTGGGAAAGCCAATTTGAAGCCAAAAGGTATGCAACAGGTAAGGTGAACATTATAGCAATGAGAACTAGTTTTATAAATTCACTGGAAAGCATAAAGGTAACCTGAGAGGTCGTTTGCCCCAAGACCTTTCTGATACCAATTTCCTTTCTTCTTCGTTCTGCCGAAAAAGCAGCGAGACCAAAAAGCCCAAGACATGAAATGATGATGGCCATAGCGGCAAAATATTTTGAGAGGGTTGATACGCGTTGTTCAGATTGATAGAGCTTCTGGTATTGATGATCCAAAAAACTAAAATCAAAGGCAAGCCCAGGATTGAATTCGTTATAGAGCTTTTCTAGGGAAGCAATGGTGATTTTTTCTTCTAACGCCTTGATTTTAACAACTAAATTGATTATCCACTCTGTTCTGCACAATAGTGCCATAGGAGAAATTTCGTTGTAAAGGGATTGAATATTAAAGTCTTTTACCACCCCTATGACTTCTCTATTGGGCCCACGCATATTAATTACTGTCCCAATGGGGTTCTCAAGTCCCATGACATCAACAGCGGTCTCATTCAATATTATTTTGGATTCATTATTGGGCTTTTCGTTGATATAAGTTCGTCCTTCTTTTAATTCAATACCCATGGTTTCGATGAATTCTGGCCCAACATGTGCATGTCGAAAGGTAATGTTTTTGGATTCTTCGGTCTGTCCAGGCCAAGAGTGTCCTCTTGAGGAATTACTGAAGTTTGTCATCCCTCCTTGCATATAGGTCGCATTGGTTACCCCAGAAAGTTGTTTTGCCTGTTCAAGAAAGACATCTATTTTATCGTTTAGTCCATCAGTAATTTCGAAAATGATGACATTGTCCTTGTCATAACCCAAATTCTTCGATTGTAGATAATCTAGCTGCATATAAATAACACCGACTGCAACAATCAATAGAATAGAAATACTAAATTGGAAAATGACCAATCCCTTTCTAGCCAATAGTTCTCCGAGGGAATTATTGATTTTACCTTTAAGGACGTTAACTGCGCTGAATTTTGTCAAATACAGTGCAGGATAACTTCCTGCAACCAGTCCTGTCAGGAGCGCAACAAAGAAAAGTGTAAATAGCATCTTGCCTTCAATGGCAAATGCAAGTTCTTTGCTGGCCACAGTATTGAACCATGGCAATAGCAGCATTACGAGAAGAACAGCACAGGCTAATGAAAAGAAAGACAGCAATACAGATTCGAACAGAAACTGAACGACCAATGATTTTCTTTTGGCGCCAATTGCCTTTTTGACTCCTACTTCCTTCAATCTTCTGGTGGCCCTGGCCGTGGAGAGGTTCATAAAATTGATACAGGCGATGGAAAGGACAAAAACAGCTACTATTGAAAACAGAATGACATAGGTAATCCGCCCACCTGTTTGTTTTCCGTTCTCATAATTGCCCCTTAGGTAATTGTCACTGTATCTACTAAAAAATACCGGTTCCGGATAAGTAAACTTGGCTCTTTTGGTTACAAAGTCACCCATTTTTTGATTGAAGGTGGAAATGTTGGTGTTGGGTGCCAAAAGTGCATACATACTTGAGCTATTACTATACCAGTTTATGTAGCTCGGATTTCTAAACTTGAGGAAGGTTTTGAAGGGAAGGACAAAGTCAAAATTTTCAGATGAGTTTTTAGGAATTTCAAATATTCCGGTTATGGTGAAGACATCTTTGATTCCTAAGCCATTCTTCTTTATGACCATAGTTTGGCCGACGGCCTGTGATAGTTCCCCAAAAAGGTTTTGCGCTAGCTCCATGGAGATGACAACAGAATTTACATCCGATAAAATGGTTTTTGCATTTCCCTTAATCAAAGGGTAGGAGAAAAGGTTAAAAAAATCTTCACTTGCACATATACCAAGTGAACTAAGCTTTTTTTCCGCTGTTTCCAATTGGGCGTCGTTGCCAAATTCGTACACCGCCACGGCCATCTCAACCTCAGGAACTTCTTGCTGTAAAGCAGGTAACATTAAACTGGAGTTTGAAGTAAATGTTGCCAGTGTACCATCACCATTAACAACATTTCGGCGCACTTGATATAGTTGTTCATCATGCTCATGAAATTTATCCATGGCAAGTTCATCAGAAACCCAGAGATATACTAGAAGCACACAGGCGAGGCCAGATGATAGGCCCACTAAGTTGATTAAAAAAGTGGTCTTATGCTTATGGATATTTCTTAGGTACAATACGATATTTTGCTTGAACATTTTTTAGGGATTACATTGATGACAAAAAAATCTTTTTGAAGTATTGTTTATTCTGTTCGTAAGCTTTTCACAGGATTGGCCAATGCCGATTTTATGGTTCGAGTGCTGATGGTCAACACGGCGATGAGGAGGGCCAAAATTCCAGAAATAGCAAAAAAGTGCCAGCCCAATTCTACGTGGTTTGCGTAGTTCTGCAACCATTCATCGGCAAAGTACCAAGCGATGGGTGTTGCGATTATAAAGGCAATGGTAACCAGTTTAATAAAGTCTTTTGTGAGTAAATAGGTCACTGAGGTCACACTGGCACCAATAACTTTTCGAATACCGATTTCTTTGGTACGTTGGTTGGTGATCAACATGGCCATGGCAAACAAGCCGACACAGCTCAATACGATTGCGATGATGGATCCGGTTGTAACCAAAGCCGCCATTGTTTTCTCCCGCCTGAACGTTCTATCTACATTTTCATTTAAAAATGATCCTAAAAATTCGGCATTGGGCTCTATTTTCTTATAGGCGACTTCAACGGCATTAAAAGAATTCGCCATATTGGAAGAGGCCACCTTCACATAAGCATAAGAAAGACCACTCTCTCGATCCAAGAAAAAGGTTAGGGGTTCAATTGCCTTTGACATGCTTTGAAAGTTATAGTCCTTTACTACCCCGATTATTGGAAAGGTAAGACTATCGCTTCCTGGTAACCGGACCGTTAAAGGTTCGGTTTCCCCTAATTCTTTGGCCATGCTCTCATTGATGATGACGGCTTGTTCATCATTTTCCCTACTGTTATCAAAACTTCGACCTTCTTTAAGTTGTATATCTAGCGTTTCGATGTAGTCATAACCGACAACCAAGGTATTTGTTCGAACGCTTTTATCTTTGTAATCAAAACCCCAAACACTTGACGATAGGCTTCCATCCTTACCTCTACCTAAATTGTTATCCGCAGCCGTCACTCCAAGAATATTAGGGTTCCCAGCCAATTCTTCCCGAAGTAGCTTTATGGCATCGTAGCTGTTTTTTTTCCCATTTAACGGAAATGAAAGTACTTGTTCTTTGTTGTAGCCTAAGTCTTTATTGCGCATAAAGTCTATTTGCCCATTAAGTATAAATGTGCCGCTGATCAAAAGAATGGCGATTCCGAATTGAAGCACGATCAGCGCATCACGTAAATGATTTTTTCCAGAGGAATCCAACTTTCCTTTTAAAGATTGAATGGTGGTCAAACGACTCAATAACAATGCGGGATATCCGCCTACAATTAGGGATATGACCAATACGAGAAGTAGGGCTGAAAGAAGTAATTGAGGGGTCAACAGCACATCAAATGTGGCACTGGTTCTAAACAGGGTCTGAAAGCTATCTTTGAGTAAAAAACTTAATAATACGCCGAGACTCAACGATATGATGAAAACAATGAGACTCTCTCCCCAAAATTGAAAAAAGAGCTGTCGTTTTTCTGCTCCAAGGGTTTTTCTCATTCCGATTTCCCTCAGACGTTGCGAACTTTTGGCAATGCTCATGTTCACGAAATTGACACAAGCAATGAATAAGATAAGAAGGGCAACGCCAAGCACGATATATACTTTTACCCTGCTGATCTCAACATAGCCCTTATCATAACCGGCAAAGCGCAGGTTAGATACTCGTAATAATCCCAACTGGAGAAAGTCTCCATTTGCGTTGGGCTGTGCCCCATCTCGTTTGAGGTTTTCAATAGCTCCCTCGTAGTGTCCATTGGTGAAGCTTCTGCTATTTTCTTCGAATGTGGTTGGGGATACCTGTTCTTCCAATTGAAGATATACTTGATGGTATTGCGCGTTCCATCGTTCTTTTGTTTCTTCATATTCGGGGTTTTTTTCAAAAGGTAGCGCGATATCGTAGTCAATGGAACTCTCTTCAGGAGCATTTATGGAAATACCCCGAACAATAAAAGGTTCGTTCTTTCCATTGATTAGAACAGTGATTGTTTCTCCAATGGCATTCGTATCACCGAATAACTTTTCGGCCGTGCTTTCCGTGATGACGACCGAAGAAATATCTTCTAACGTATTTTGTTTTGTTCCTTTGATGATAGGAAAACTAAACATGTTAAAGAAATCACGGTCAACGTAAACGGCGTCTAGCCCCAGCTCTTTTTCATTATAGACGGTCAACGCCTCTTCCTCTAAAAAGCGTGTAATTTTATCCACACCAGGTACTTCAGACTGTAGTGCCGCTGCAAAAGGGGTGGGCTGACTTGTGCCCACCTCTGTTCCATCAGGAATTTGCCATGTGATGTTCACCTGATAGAGCTGGTCTCCGTTTGCATGAAATTTGTCATAGGAAAGTTCATGCAATGAATCCATGGTGAGCAAAGTGGCCACTCCAAACGCTATAGATAGCCCTACAACACCTATAATGGTGAACAGGCGATTTTTCCAGAGGTTTCTCAACGCGACTTTGAAATAGTTTTTAATCATGATGAATCGTTTTTGATTGATTAGGATTATTCGTTCCGTAAAGCAGAGACGGGATTCATGGTTGCCGCCTTGATACTTTTCCAACTTATCGTACCAAATGCGATACCCATTGTGGCCAATGCTGTCATGACGAACAGCCACCATGGAATATCTATGCGATAGGCAAAGCCCTGAAGCCATTTATTCATTAGATAATACCCTAATGGAAAGGCGATAAAGAATGAAATGAACACCAACTTTAAAAAATCTTTCGAAAGCATGGTGACAATACCGCCTATTGATGAGCCCAAAACTTTACGTATCCCGATTTCTTTAAACCGTTGTTCAGCCGTGAAGGTAACCAGGCCAAAAAGCCCTAAGCACGCTACTAAAATGGTCAATAAGGCAAAAACATTTAAAAGCGTTCCCATTTTTAGCTCGGTAACATAGGTTTGCCGAAAGGACTCATCCAATAGGGTATATCCAAAAGTTTCGTCTGTATTGAAATTGTTCCATAGTTCATTTGCATCTGCAATTAAGGCAGACATATCAGCAGATTTGGCCTTTACGATAAGCCCTCCAAAGGGTCGGTAAAAAAGCAATAATGGGTCAATAGTTTGGTGCAATGATTTAAAATGAAAGTCTTTAACCACACCTATTACAGTATGGTCGCCACCTTTGTCCGTAATGGTTTTTCCTATTGCATTGTCACCAAAACCTAAGATTCTTGCAGCGGTCTGGTTTATAATCACATTATTGGAATCGGAGCCAAACTCCTTTGAAAAATTTCTGCCGGTAATCAGTTCCATACCCATCGTTGATAGATAATTCTCATCGATATTGAATACGGGCATTCGTCTGGTAAACTCACCGTCCACATATAGCCCAGACATAGAATTATCCGTAGTTCCTGCGGGAATGGAAGCGGAATTGGTCACGGAGGCTACTTTAGGGTTTTTCAACAATTCGTCCTTAAGGATATCTCTATCGTTACCCAACAAATGGGCATCACGGAGCACTAGCAATTGGTCCCTATCATATCCAATATCTTTCTCTTGGATGTACTGCATTTGTTGGTTGACCACCAATGTTGCAAAAATCAATCCTGCAGAAATTACAAATTGAAATACGACCAAACCACTTCTAACCTCTTTGTTATTATTTCCCCCTAAAAAAGTATTCTTAAGTGCTACAATGGGCTTAAAGGAAGATAAAAAGAATGCAGGATAGCCTCCAGCAAAAAGACTGATGACAAAAGTCATGGCTATCAATGATACAAACACAATAGGCTGCAACAGAAAGCCAGGCCGTAATTCTTTTCCGGATAATTCATTATAAAATGGCAGTGATACGAATACCAAAAGAACAGCTAACAGCATGGCCAATGAGGTGGCAATGAAGGATTCGGACAGGAATTGATAGCGCAAAAGGTTTTTATTTGATCCGAGAACTTTACGTATCCCAATTTCTTTTGCCCTTTTGGCAGCGGTCGCTGTCGATAAGTTCATAAAATTGATACAGGCAATCAATACCATAAAAAGGGCGATTGCACTAAAAATATACACATACTTAATATCACCACCCTCTTCCAATTGACTGTAGGCCGAGTTGTCAGCGTATAAATGAATATCGGTCAATGGAAGAATTCGGAAACCAAGTTGATTCTCTTTGGTAAACTCTTCGAAAGATATTCCCATTTCCTTAAGCATTGCAGGGCCCATATATTTTTTAGGGATATGGGCCAGCTTGGATTCTAAATTCTTATGGTCAGTTCCTTTTTCCAATAACAGATAGGTGAAAAAATCACCCCCGAACCATGAATCACTTTTTGCCTCCTCAAGTCCTAACATGGAAGCGAAAATATCGAAATGAAAATGTGAGTTCTGGGGAACTTCTTCAATAATTCCCGTTACCTTC
>JBHJJC010000115.1:0-16164 GCA_050042945.1 Croceivirga sp. | reverse complement strand
GTCATATCTGTTTTCGTCTACCTGATCACGCATACGGATTCAGTATTCTGTATCTTCTTCTTGTAGCAGATTATCGTGAATGGTAAAGGGCAGGGTTCTTGTAGGTGCACTATAAACATAGGTTACTCCCGTAGGAAGGTTGTTGTCTAGATAGTCGGTGTCGAGGGTAACGTTAATGGGCAACACATCCCTTATGGTATAGTTTGTCGCATCATCATTACTATGTTTTCAAAGGTGAGCACATAATCTAGAATCTGACCTAGATTTACTCCAGCCCCAGTAATGTCGTTTCCTGCAATATCTTCAACCCTTTTCTCTAAGACAATGTTGGGTTCAATAACCACAACGTTAAAGGAGTTGAAAAAGGGATAATACTGGTCAGAATCGGTCGAAAACCGAAAAGTGGCAGAAGTTTCCCCGTTGTCAATAATCGAGTTCCCGCTGTTATCTATGGCAAAAACATCAGCATCATAGCCTAAGGTGTTCAAACTCGCAGGGTTTCGGGTGGTGATATAATTACCATCTAAAGAGATGCTACTATTGAAAAAATTGTCTTCGTCATTAACACCTTGTTCAATAGGGGTAAAACCCGGACTACTGGGCGAGGTCATGCTCAACCCATCACCCTCTAACCTAAAATCGCCCTCAAGAGCGGCAGCCCCTAACGAAATATCGACAGGACCGGCAGGAATGGTTTCAAAACCAGAGTAAGGAATGTCTACACTATTGCCGTCCCGTACTCTTGCAAAACCGTCAAAGGTGGTAATTAGTTTTCCCCGAAGGGTTGGGTTTTCATACACAATGACCAGCATCCAACCAGCGGACGAGCCCCCCTGCCCCCATAAGGCCCCCGTTGTAGCACGAACATTTGCCACCGTATAGTCACCTTCAGGATTGGCCAAGGCCGTTACCAAAGCGGTGACATCGGCATAACAGGCATAGGGGCAGTATGATTGTTTGGAAGCATCAGTACTGGTAAAACCGTCGTAAAGAATTTCATCAGCGGTAATATCCACATAGGCCCCACCAGGAACCATAAATTTTACCTGATTAAAATCATTTAATCTTCCTGTTCCGGGAGCAACGGTGTTTTGGGACTGGTCGCCCCAATTGTTAAAGAAACCGTTTGACGCATCACTGGGGTATATTCCAGCCCAGTATAGCGCTGCATATCGAATTAGGTTACAATCTGTCTGGGGGAAAGCAAAAGTTGAGGTGCTCGAACTGAATGTGGTAGGGTCGCTGTCCACATCAATGTATTGCATATTCTTAAAGTCGTTCACATTGGCAAAACCATTGGTGTCATTATTGTCACCAAAGAAGTTATTGTCGTTAAAGAGCAGGTTATTGTAAGGGTCAAGAACGCCTTCGCCAGGGGTGCCGCTATCTCGATTCAAAATATTATTGCCAATAAAGGTGAGGTCACCCCTTAAATTGGTCTGGTATCTAAAATTGTTTCCAGAAGGATAGGTTCTTGTAAACGAGGTATTTTCTTGGCCATGGCCTATAAACATAAAAAGGCCGACACCCATGAACAGGATGCCCCTAAACAAATGCTTTTTCATTAGCTGATGTGGTTGGGTCTTACCCTCATAATCCAAATAGGGTCGTAGTAAGCTTCATTGATGTTAGAGTAATATGAAACTAGGGCATTTGACCACTCTTGATGTTTTTTGAGGTAAACGTATCGGTAGTTGTTTTCCGGGTTGATAAAATAGCCGGCCTCGAGCCCCTGACCCTTTAATTCTTTAACAAAACGCATGGCGTTGTTGGGGTTGGCAAAAACATTGGCTATGATATAAAAGCCGGAACCGATACCGTCAATGGAATAGGTTTTTAAAGAGGGCTTTCCTGGGCGCGTGACTTTATTTGAAACAACGTCTTGTTGAGGTTCAGGGACAGCATACTTATCGGTATTTTTCGCAATGCCAGAATAGGATTCTTCACCCTGAACGCGCATTACCCAAGTATCACCTTTGTAATTGCCGTCAACCCCCGATTTGTGCGCGCTTATGGCTTCTGATTGTGAGCCATAATTTTTAAGATAGACATAATTCATGCCGTTACGTGGATTGGTAAAGTAATCAGCATCCACCCCTTTGGCTTTAAGATTTTCAATAAAGGCGTTCATGTATTTTGTTCCTTTATAGACATTGGCTATTAAATAATGACCCGATTCCACCTCAGGTATGGTAAAGTCTTTAAACCTTGCCTTTTTGGTATGGTTTTTCGAAGCAGTAGTCTTGTCGACTTTAGCCGATGCCACCAAAGCCAGCTCTCTTGCTGAGGTCTCTGTTGGATTTTGAAGTTGTTGTACTTTTTTGATTCGGTTGGTTGTTTCGGTGCTGGCCAGTTGCTTATCCAAACCAATGGCCTTTGTGGTATTTTGCGAGCGGTTTTCTTCCTTTAGGTTAATGACCTTTCTTGGTGCTGTGGTATTGGCGAGGCCACTATTGGATATCGGGGCCTTTGAAACATTCCTTACTATTTCGCTACTTTGGGCATCTTGAAAATAGAGTTGCTTCGCTCTTTCTTCCAATTCAGGTTGGTTGCCTTGTGTCTCGCGGCGAACCATCTTCATAACAGTGTTGAAACGTCGTTCTAAATCTGATTTTCTGGTGCGCTCAATAGAATCTTGACGAAATAACAATTCATCTAAAATGGCATCGTTTTCAGCCAATTTTCGTTGAAGATCTGCAATTTTTAAATCCTTCTCCGTTAGGCTCAACTCTTCTACAGGCACCTCTTCTTCTTCGTTGCTTACAAAATCTTCATTACCCTTTTCAAGAAGTACGCGATCTTCCGTTAGGTTGGGTACAAACGAATATGCCAAAGAGATTTCATGATTTACCCCGAAATTTTGAAAGCTGTTCGAAAGTCCCTTTTCCATGGTATAACCCAGTGATAGCCGCTTGTTAAGGTTAAAACCGATACCGGCCGCAGCGCCATAAAAGTCATCATAGCCGGCTTGTAGCCAACCAAGTTTTGGGAGGTCAAGAATCAAACTTCCATTCAAAGAAATATCATTGCCTTCTAGACTACGAACCCGAGCAAGAGGCATTAAGCGCCCGCTTTCTAAAATACCCGATGCATTTTTAAACCGGTGGGTATATTGTAAATGTCCCGTAAACGTCTTCTCATCAAACTGAGTTAGGGACTCGCTTGTTTTGAGGTTGTAATCAAAAAGATTATCGGCCAATACCCCAAAATCAAAATTTCCGTAACTAATATTGAAACCTGGTTGAAAAGTAATCAGGGCACTATTATCCAAACTATTGAGCAAAGGATCATCGTCTATTGGGTTGGCCCTACCTTCATTGAACCCACTATTATAATAGGATACGTTCGCACCAAAAGTAAAGTTGCTTTTATCGCTTAATTTGATACCGTAAGCGTAATTGGCCAATAACCCAAAGTTGTCAATAAGACCTTCTCGCTGGGTATATAGGCTTAATCCGACACCACTCCGGTCCCCTATTCTACCACTATAGCTCAAGAAGTACGTATGATAGTAGTCATCAAAAGATACCGACTGGTTTCTGTGAAATAGATTAATAAAAGACTTATCTTCACGTACCGATGAAAATGATGGGTTCAATAAGAACCGATTAAATTTCAATAGGTTTTGAGAGTGCACGTCATACGCTATAAAGGGAGTCTCTTCTTGGGCCTTGATACTTCCGAGGGCAAGAAGAAAAACAATGAAATATGTGGCACGATACTTTAGCATGGTTAGGGTTATCTGATAACAGTAATGGTTCCTTGCTTTAAGGTTTGGTTGTCTTTTCGAATTTTATAATAAAACAATTGGTTTTTTTTGCTGAAGCCCAGACTTGAGGGCGGCCAATTGTTTGCATATGCGGTTTGGTTCAAAAGTTCTTCTCCTACTTCATTATAAATTAAAACGGTTACATCTGATTGCCTTGAGTATGTATTGGGTATCACCCAAAGGTCGTTGATGCCATCACCATTTGCCGTAATGACATTGGGAATTTGAAAGGCATCGCGGTAGGCTACGGTGAAGCTTCTATTGATTTGACAGTTGTCGATGGTGGCGACCAAAATATAAGTACCTTCCTGCTCCAAGGTTACTGAGCTTGACGATGAAATCAAACTGTTTTGCGCGTTGTACCATTCATATGACGTACCGCCGGTAGCGGTTACGGTTTGGGATTCCCCTTCAGGAAAAATGAAATTTTCTTCTGCATCGACAACAATAACCGAATCGTCAAAGCGGGTAAGGGTTACCTCAATGGATTTAATGGGGCATCCATCCGTCATTACGGATAATTGGTATACCCCTTCTTCTGTAGCGGTCAACTGCCCAGAGGAGGTATCAATAGATTGGCCATTACGGGTCCAGCTGAAAGTTCTTCCTGAGAGGTCGTATGAAGTGGAAAGATCAATAGTGACGCCATCACAAATTTGACTTCCGGTATCAGTAATGGTGATGCTTTCCCCTGAATTTAGGACAACCCCCAAACCATTTGAAGTCATGGAAAAGGTATCTAGGTTGGCTTCAAGGGTATATGTACCATTTTCTGAAGAAGAAGCCAATGAAACGGTTGCTCCAGTTCCGCCTGAAACGATAGCACCGTCCTTCATCCATTGGTAGGCGAAGTCATTTTGAAGTTGTGAGGTGACATCAAACGCATTTCCATTTTCTAAAGCACTTATCTTGCTGACTTCCAAAATAATGTTACTGTTGGCGCAGTCTGCATAGGTACCGTCGTAGGCAATGGTCAATTCAAAGCTGTTAGGTTGTACCACTGTAGTGGTTTCAGAGGTTTTCGTAGAAGAACCACAAGACCCACCTGTTTCTGTGACCGCTGCATAGTACTCCCCTATTTGGTTAATGGTCAACGTGAGATTGTTTGCACCAGTGATGGCACTTCCGTTTCGATACCATTGGACCGTTGGACTGGACGCATCTGTGCTAATGGTTAGCATTTCGGTCTGACCCGGCAATAATACCATTCGGTCTGAATTGTCACGGTTTACGGTAAAACTTCCTGGGCTGGCCAATGCAATTGCACTGGATTCTTCTTGGCAAATACCAGCGCCACTAATGGCGACAGTGTAACTGCCTTCAAAGCCAATTATACTTCCATCGACATCAAAGCTCGAATCGTCTACGGTAGGCCCTGCTAACACTGAGCCATCCTTATACCAGGTATAGCTGTAGCCTGCTCCGGAAATATTGGTTGAAAGCGTGACGACATCAGTAGGGCATAACGTTGTTTGTGAAGGCGTATTAATGGCTATGCCCTGACTAGTACCTAATGAAATGTCTATAGAATTGGAGAGGGTGTTCGCCGATCCACTACATGACGTACCGTAATCTACTTCGACGAAGTAAATACCTGCTTTATCAATGGTTATTTGATTAGAACTCTCAGATAATTTCGTTCCACTACGGAACCAGCTGTAGTTGTAATTTTGGGCATCCGGAACGTTATGTGTGGCCAAAGTGATGGATTCACCATCACAAATTTGAATCAACCCTCCAGAGGGGATGTTACCGTTGCCGTCTTGACTGATGAGAATAGGATCGTCATAGCCGATATAGTAAAGAGCATAAGCATCTGAAGCCTCACTGGTTAGGGCGGGATTCGTACTTTTCACCCGAAAGCGATAGTTGTCGCCTTGCACGTTTTGTGGCACGGCGAATTGAAAATCAAAATCAAAATTGGTGTTTTCAGTGCCAGTACGAGCCAATTCCGTAGCATTTCCAAAATCACCATTCGAGTCAGAAAGTTCAAGAATGAATTCGTTTGTACTGCCTACCAGCGATGGGCTCGGGCTCCACTTAAAATTGACAAAATACTCATTAAAACTTTCTGATGCACAAGCCGCGGTCCAAGGGTCGGCACTGCCCAAATTAGGGTTTGGAGCGGCTGTAGGTTTGCTCAAAATCTGTGCGCTCGTGAATTGCACAACGAGCAGGCAACAGCAGGTCTGTAAAATTTTCTTTAGCGTTTTGGATCTCATGGTATGTTAGCTTAAATTGACAGTACTTTGGGAGATACTGCCAAGCATTTTTGTTAGTAGGCGCCTTTAGAGGCTTTTATCCAATACCAAATATTTCGATTAATCGGCTGAAAATGAACTTAATGTTGTGCGTAGGGCAGATTCTGTTGTGAAATCATGTTTTTGTGCGATGTGGGAATCAAAAATTCCGTCGAAATACCCATTTTCACTACATTTGTCCCTTAATTTCAACCATGGTAGACGAAGACAAATCCTTGAATTTTATAGAGCATATCATTGAGGAAGATTTATCAAATGGATATGGCCCTGAGCAACTTCGTTTTCGTTTTCCGCCTGAGCCCAATGGCTATTTGCATGTCGGTCATGCCAGTTCAATTTGTCTTAATTTCGGATTGGGTGAACGGTACAATGCTCCGGTTAATTTACGCTTCGATGATACCAATCCTGAGAAAGAGGAGAAAGCCTTTGTTGATGCGATCAAGCGTGATGTAGCGTGGTTGGGCTTTACCTGGGCGGAAGAACGTTATGCCTCAGATTATTTTCAACAGCTGTACGATTGGGCGGTACATCTGATAAAAGCAGGAAAAGCATATGTTGACAGCCAATCTTCAGAAGAGATGGCCGAACAAAAGGGAACTCCGACTGATCCAGGAACCCCTAGCCCCTTCAGTGAAAGAAGTGTAGCAGAAAGTCTCACACTCTTTGAGGGCATGAAGAACGGTGACTTTGACGAAGGGGTTCATGTTTTGCGGGCCAAGATTGATATGGAGTCACCCAATATGTTGATGCGCGACCCTATTCTTTATCGGGTGTTGAAAAAAGCACACCACAGAACAAATACCGATTGGTGTATTTATCCCATGTACGATTGGGCACATGGGCAAGGGGATTATATCGAACAGGTTTCACATTCTCTATGTACTTTGGAATTTCTCCCACACCGCGAGCTGTATGATTGGTGTTTGGACCAACTGGTATCTTCTGAAAAACTTCGGCCCAAGCAACGGGAATTTGCGCGAAGAAACTTGAGCCATACCGTGGTAAGCAAACGTAAGCTGTTGAAATTGGTGGAAGACGGCGTGGTGTCAGGGTGGGATGACCCTAGAATGCCTACCATATCTGGATTAAGAAGACGGGGGTACACGCCAGAGTCCATTCGAAACTTCGCAGAGACCATAGGAATTGCCAAACGCGAAAACCTGATTGATGTCTCGTTATTGGAATTTCACGCACGTGACCACTTAAATAAAATAGCGCCTAGGGTTATGGCGGTATTGAATCCTTTAAAATTGGTGATTACCAATTATCCCGAGGGCAAAGAAGAGTGGCTGGAGGCAGAGAACAACCCTGAGGATGAATCGGCCGGAACAAGAAAAGTTCCTTTTTCGAGAGAACTTTATATTGAACAAGAAGATTTTAAGGAAGAGGCAAACCGTAAATTTTTCCGCCTCAAGTTGGGCGGTGAGGTTCGCTTAAAGAATGGCTATATTATCAAAGCGGAAAGTTGTACCAAAGACAGCAACGGGAATGTTATCGAAGTACAATGTACATACGACCCAAAAAGTAAAAGTGGTAGTGGTACCGAAGAAAGTCTACGAAAAGTAAAAGGCACTTTGCATTGGGTATCCATTCCGCATGCCATTGAAGCTGAGGTGAGAATTTACGACCGTCTGTTTTCCGATGAAAATCCTGATGGACATAGAGACCATGATTTCATGGAGTTCCTTAATCGTGACTCGCTAACGACGGTAAAGGGGTATTTAGAACCAAGTTTGAAAGAAGCGTTGCCAAGACAACGTTTTCAATTTCAACGCTTGGGGTACTTTAATGTGGATGATGACACCACCAAAGAAAAATTGGTTTTCAATAGAACAGTACCGCTGCGCGACACCTGGGCGAAACTTCAAGAGCAGAAATAGCTGTTTCGGCATATCTTAAAACCGTAACGGCCCTAACCTTTTGGAATGGGTTACTCTCTTTCAATGAAAAAACTGTACTGTAGGGTTTTCAACTTTTCTCCGTCCTATTAATAAAAAAGTTGATGAAAAAGGGCATGCTAGCGCTTTGTCTCCTGTCATTTTCGTTGGTTATGACTCAAGAAAGGGAGATTTTAAGTATAGAATTCAAAGGGTTAAAAAAAACAAAAGAGCAATTTCTTAGGCGTCTTTTGAAAACAAAACCAGAAACGACCTTTGATGCCGTGCGGATTCAAAAGGACTTGGAGCGCCTCAATCGCTTACCTGGAATAGCCAACGCAAAAGACAGTCTTGTTTTTAAGAAGGATGGTGTAACGGTCTTTTACCTTTTGGAAGAAAACTTTACTATTATTCCCGGTCTTCGCATTGCAACCGCCAATGATGGTAGCTTTGCCTATCGTCTCTCAGCATTTGAATTCAATTTTTTAGGAAACAACCAATTGGTAGGGGGTTATTATGAGCGTAATGTGTTTGATTCGTATGGAGCCTTCTGGGAGCACCCTTTCCTGTTTAGTGATAAGGCAGGACTTGGATTTAATTATCAGAATGTAACAAGACAGGAACCTATTTTTTTTGAAGAGGGAACCAAAGACTACCGCTTTAATTCCAGACAGATTGAGGGACAATTGATACTATCCCCCAATTTTAACAATGAGATTGAGCTTGGGGCGCTGTTGGTAAAAGAGCGCTATACGTTTGAAGGGGAAGACCCCGTGCCAGGAGCTCCTTTGGAATTAGAAGCCAATAAAATTTTTTATAGGGCGGTCTATCGGTATATTGATTTCAATATAGATTACCAGTATTTTGACGGCTTTCAAAGTGAATTTACGGGGCAATACATTCAGCAGTTGAACGGTGATGCCCCTGGTCAGGAATTTTTGGGCAATTTTCTTTCCCTCAGAAATGATTTTATTTACTACAAGAAGTTGGGCCGTGGCGGCAATTGGGGCAATAGACTTCGCTTGGCCGCCGCCATTGGAAATGAGGATTCTCCGTTTGCGCCCTTTACACTAGACAACCAACTGAACATTCGAGGTGTAGGAAATTTGGTCGATCGCGGATCAGGGGCCATTGTTTTAAATACAGAGTATCGACATACCTTATACGAAAAAGGCTGGTTTGTTGTGCAGAGCAATGTGTTTTTGGATGCTGGTGCATGGCGGGATCCAGGCAAGCCCTTTTCACAGCTCTTCGATGGTAGCAATACAAGGGTATATCCGGGGGCAGGATTTCGATTGATTCACAAACGGATTTTCAATGCGGTCTTTCGATTGGATTATGGATTTGGTATTGGTACTAACGCTACCAACGGAATTGTTTTTGGAATAGGTCAATATTTCTAAAAAAGATAGTTTTCTACAGTATAAGAACAATTGATCGATTAAAATATCTCAATCGGTATTTCCTATTAAAAAAGAGGTTTTCTCAAGGCTTTTGTGAAGCGTATTTTTACAAAAGACCAAATGGTATTGTACTTGTTTAACACGTCGCTAAGAAGGGTTTAAACCAAGAATCCACCATTTTTAGTAGTGGATTCTTTCTAAAAACATAGTAAAGTTGTTATTCTCCCTTCTTCGGGTTCGATTTTTTCATTTGCTCCCCAATCATGTTGCTTGCGGTAAAGGAAGCGACCATATTGTTCAACATATCACTGCCCGCTTGCGGAGAGTTTGGCAACAGAATTAAATTGGTATTCGTCTCCTCACCTATCGATTGCAATGTATCATAATGCTGGGTGACCACAATTAGGGCAGAAGCCTCTTGCGAATTAATACCAACTTTGTTCAGCACTTCGACGGACTCTTCAAGACCTCTGGCAATCTCACGGCGTTGATCAGCAATACCCTGTCCCTGCAGTCGCTTGCTCTCTGCTTCTGCTTTTGCCTTTTCGACGATGAGTATCCGCGCAGCATCACCCTCAAATTGTGCGGCAATCTTTTCCCGTTCTGAAGCATTGATACGATTCATGGCCTCTTTTACTTGGGCATCAGGGTCAATGTCGGTAACTAAGGTTTTGATAATATCGTAACCGTACTCAGACATATATTCTTGCAATTCTCGTTTTACGGCAATCGCAATGTCATCTTTTTTAACAAAGACATCATCCAATTTCATTTTGGGTACTTCGGCTCGTACAACATCAAAAACAAATGATGTGATTTGATCGTGCGGATATTCCAATTTGTAAAATGCATCATATACCTTATCCCGAATCACAACATATTGAACGGAAACCTTAAGCTTTACAAAAACGTCGTCCAAGGTTTTGGTCTCAATGATGACATCAAGTTGCTGAATTTTTAAACTTAACCGACCCGCAATACGATCCACCAAGGGAATCTTCATTTGTAGTCCAGAATTGCGGATACTCTGAAAGCGACCAAATCGCTCCACGACCACAGCAGTCTGTTGTTTGACGATAAAGAAGGAAGCAAGGAGAATGATCAGTCCAAAAAAGACCAATGGTATTAATAAGAAATTACCCATATTTATATAGTGTTACTAGTTGAACAAAGGAAGTTACAAAACTCGGTAATAGATTGGTAGCACAAATTGCGGTTTTGTTACAAGGGCCGCACATTTCATCAAAAGATGCGATTGATGGACGCAACGAAATTCAAATAGATGTACCTTTTCAATAAAGCATCATGAAACCAAGAAACGTATTTTTTATTTGTGTGACACTCCTGTGCTTTTGTGGCGTAGGGTGTGATGATTGTGACGATTGCTTAGACCTACAGCAAAAGAATATCTTGGTTCAAGACGCCGAAGGCAACAACCTTCTTTTTGGGGAGGGTGCACGTTTTGATCCTGCCACGGTGACCATTCGTTTAGAAAGTGGTCCGCCCCAAAGTGTTTTTGTGGAAGAAGAAACACAGACCGTTTTGTTCTTTTTGGAAGATAACCAAACAAACTATATCCTAGAACTGGACGACGCCACTTCAGCCAATTTGACTTTTGAATTAGGTGAGCGTGAAAGTGAACGTTGTTGTGGAAATCAAGTTTATTCCACTAGTACGAGGCTTGATGGTTCGGAAATTCCCAATGAAAACAGAATTACCCTTTTGGTACCATAACAGTATAAGGATTAACTTCGTTGTACAAGATGTTCATGCCGAAGAAAATACATTTGTGCCTCCTTATTGCATTTTTTTGCTCCTGCCAGCAAAAAGTGAAGCACAATGAAGTTGGCAACCCAGAAAGCCCCAAAGACACCGTTATCTCAGAGCAAACCGAAAATAGCAGTTTTGATTCCGTTGATGTCGTAACCGAGGAGAGCGATGAAGAATTTATCATGGACCCAATTGAGTTTATGCCTCCTATTGAGGCTAATGGGTATTACGGTATTACTGTTGGAGAAAATATCAAGACATCGAAAGATGTGTTATTTCCTGGGGTATTCAGAACGGGTGAAGGTTTTTTTGACGTGCATTATATCCTATTTCAAAAAGACACCTTGGGCTATGTGTATGGTTCCGACAAGGTAAAATCCATACATATTTGGGATCATCGAGGGGCTACCCATGAAGGGATTCGGGTGGGGATGGCCTTTGGTGAGGTAAAACAACTTTTAAAAGAGATAGTCGTAAGAGGTTCTGAACTGGAATCAAGGGCCTATATCGTCAGGGAAAAGCATAGCTACAGACTGGACTATAATAGTACAGCCAATCCTATCGACCCGAATCATATTCCTGATACGGTAAAAATTCAAGAAATCATCATCAGTCGATAGGGAAGGTTTTTAGGATACTACAATCTGTTTTTGAACCTCTTGCGCTGCCTGAAGTACCTTCTAATGTATTATATTTAACAGAGCGATATTTATTGCGCTCTTAGCTTTTTCAAACACTCAAATACCACCTAGAAAATGAAAAATTTCAGTCTTTCCTTTTTTGCCGTTTGCTGTTTTTGTTTCCTAACGCATACCCATGCACAAGAAACTATGGCCTCCAAAGAAAATAATGCTATTGATACGAGTTTCTATAGCGGACTCAAATGGCGAAATATAGGGCCAAAGCGAGGTGGCCGATCGCTAGGCGCTGCGGGTAGTCCCAGCCGCCCGAATGAATATTATTTTGGCGCTACCGGAGGCGGACTTTGGAAAACAGTTGATGGTGGTAACGAATGGAAACCGGTGACAGATGGCCAGGTAACCAGCTCTTCAGTAGGGGCTGTGGCGGTGGCGGAAACGAACCCAGATATCGTCTATATCGGAATGGGTGAAGTACAATTGCGAGGTAGTATTACGCAAGGCGACGGGGTTTATAAATCAGAGGATGCGGGAAAAACATGGAAGCACTTGGGCTTGGAAGAAACCCAAGCAGTAGCTCGTATACGAGTTCACCCAACAAATCCAGATGTGGTATATGTGGCCGCTTTGGGGCATCCATATGGTGATAATGAAGAACGAGGCGTGTTTCGAAGTATGAATGGGGGCGATACATGGGATAAGGTGCTCTATGTTGGCCCTAAGGCCGGAGCAGTGGATCTTATTATTGATAGAAACAATCCAAACATCCTCTATGCCACAACTTGGCAAGTGCAACGAAAAGCTTGGAAAATGTGGGGCGGCGGTGGCCAAAGTAAACTTTGGAAATCGACTGATGGTGGGAACAATTGGACAGATTTAACTGAAAATTCCGGTATGCCAGAGGGCCCCATCGGTAAAATAGGGGTAACGGTTTCACCGGCCGATTCCAATCGCGTTTGGGCCATTGTAGAGGCCAACGAAGGAGGTGTTTTTCGTTCAGACGACGCTGGTAAAACGTGGGAAAAGACCAATGAAGACCGCAAATTACGACAACGCGCCTTTTATTACTCAAGGGTATATGCCGATCCAAAAGATAAGGATGTTGTCTATGGATTGAACACAAGAATGTACAAGTCACTGGATGGTGGTAAAACCTTTGACTCCATTGTATTGACCCCACATGGTGATAACCATGACCTTTGGATTGACCCGAACAACCCCGATAGAATGATCAATGCCAATGATGGCGGGGGCAATGTGACTATCAACGGGGGTAAATCCTGGACGGAACAAGATTTTGTGACCACCCAGTTTTATCATGTGATGGCGACAAACGATGTGCCATATCATGTAGCGGGCGCACAGCAAGACAACAGTACCTTGGCCATGCCTAGCGACGGTTGGAACCATATGCAGGCCAGGGGCCATAATAAGGGTTGGTACTATGCCGTAGGGGGTGGTGAAAGTGGATGGATCACACAACACCCTGAAAACCTTGATGTCTTTTACGCCGGTAGTCAAGGGGCATTGTTGACCCGTTACGATAGAAGCAATGGTCAGATTCGTGATATACAAGTTTATCCAAGGTTCTTTTCGGGAGAGCCTGCGGAAGCGTTACCAGAAAGATGGCAGTGGACCTTCCCCATTATGTTTGCACCACAAGATTCAAAGGTGATGTACACCTGTTCACAGCACGTTTGGAAAACGACCAACGACGGTCAGACTTGGAAAAAAATCAGTCCTGATTTGACCTATGCCGACCCGAGCACCCTGGGCAAGACGGGTGGAGTAATTACTATGGACATGAATGGCCCGGAAATTTAAGCTACGGTGTTTGCTTTGGCACCATCCTTTCATGATATCAATACGATTTGGGCTGGTTCTGATGATGGTAAAATTCATATTACCCGCAATGGAGGCAAGAGTTGGGAAGATATCACGCCTCCCGATCTACCCAAATTTTCTAGGGTGAGTATTATCGATGAGTCCAAACATCGCCCCGGCACCTTGTTTGTAGCGGCCAATCGGTATCAAGTGGATGACCGACAGCCTTATGTATTTAAGACCCATGATTACGGTAAGACATGGACCAAAATTATTACAGGAATAGAAGATGGTCATTTTGCACGTGCCATCCGAGAAGATCACGAAAGGGAAGGCCTATTGTTTTTGGCCACTGAGCATGGCGTTTATTTTTCTATGGATGATGGAGCACAATGGCAGAGCCTGCAATTGAACTTGCCCGATACCCCGATTCGCGACTTGGTGGTGAAAGATAACGATGTGGTATTGGGGTCTCATGGCCGCGGATTTTGGATAATGGATGATATTCAGCCCCTGCGTCAGTTTCAACCTGAAATGCTAAACCAAACGGCAGTGTTGTTTCAGCCCAGTGATGCCATACGGGGCATCAGTAAGGCAAGCGTGCAGTATTACTTAAAGGAACAATTGGACACCATTACGTTTCAAATTTTAGATGCCAACGACAATCTGATTGATACGTTTACGGGAAGCAAACCCAAATACAAAGTTGATAAAAACCTCCCTTGGTGGATGCGTGGCGGCTCTTCAAAACCGACGACGGCTCAAGGCTTGAACACCTTTACGTGGGATTTGCGCTACCCGGGCGCCACCGATTTCGAAGGGATGATTATTTGGAGCGCAAGGCCTACTAGAGGTCCAAAAGCCCCTATTGGGGACTATAAAGTGCGGATGATATCAGGGGACTATGAAAAGACCTTTTCTTTTAAAGTGAAGATGAACCCCAACCTAAAGGGCATTACCAAAGAAGATTTGGATGAACAGTTCGAACTAGCGAACAATATCATGAAAAAGACGACAGCGGCCAATGAAGCGGTGATTCGGATCAGGGAGATCAAAGAACAGTTAAAGGGGCATGAAGAAAAGCTATCCAGTAGTGCGATGAAAAGAACGGTTGCCCCTTTTATAAAAACCTTAAATGCTATTGAGGAAAACCTTTATCAAGTAAAAAACCAATCAGGGCAAGACCCTTTGAATTTCCCCATTAAGCTCAATAATCGGTTGGCGTCGCTACGCCGCAGTATGGAAAATGGGGATGCGAAACCCACCGACGGGGCCTATAAGGTGTTTCAAGAGCTTTCAGCAGAGCTGGACGTTGAGTTAAATGCGTTGGAAGCCATTTTAAAAAAGGAGCTGCCTAAGGTAAATAAGGTGATGGAGGCTAAAGGGCTGCCTCGAATTGCACCTTAAAGAGGGAATTAATTAAATTCTATGAGTTGTGCTCATAATGGATATATGATCATTGATCATATACAATTGTTGGGTGCAATTAAAAACTAATCTTTTTGAGGTTAAAGAACTATAATTCGTAAAACTTGAAATCCAAAAAAAACAAAATGCAGGACCTGGAAGGCTTAATTAGAACTGGAAATTGGATTCAAATATCCGCGATATTCCTCATTTTCCTAGGTGGTATATTGCAAATTTCAAAGTTCGTAATCGACAAAAGAATTAAAAAGATTAAGGCTGAAAATGAGGTGTATGCAAAAGAGGAGCAGGACAAAAAAGTAGCTGGATTAGAGGCACAAATTGAGAGCCAAAAGCAAGAAGTCGGGGTTTTGGATTCCACAGTTAGAAAGCAACAACAGACAACCGAGGAATTAAATACCACTCTAAAACAAAGGAATGAAAAGCTTAAAGAATTAGAAACACGTGTTAGCGTTATTAATTCAGTTGAAGTGCACATTTTCGTAGATGAGAAAACGACCGAAAAAGACATTGGGAAATTAAAAACTAATCTGGGAATTACGTTTGCAATTGCCTTCTTCAATGAAAAAAATAAGCGATTTAGATTTGTAACAGATGGTACTTTCTCCAACCAACAGATTGATAAAAATACTAATAGGGGCACGCTGAAATTTAAGCCCGAAAATCCAAGTCAAATTTTGGGAAAGAGTATTTCATTTCTAGAAAATTTTGAAGTTCTCGCTTATAATTTTTCTGAATTTGACCAATATTTTGAATTCGAAAGGACTAATAAAACTCATCGTATAACCGTACATTTTTATTTGAATGGAACCAAAGTATTGGATTTGAGCAATATCCCTCATAATGATGGAAAACTATTTGAAGGTCAACTTTCACTTAATTTGAAAAACCAGTTTCAAAGGTTTGAGGAAAAATATCAGGAAAAAATAAACTCTGAAAGCAAATAATAACTGCACCCAACATTGGCTATAACCCATGCCTATCGCTTGGTCATTTTTTCCTAACTTCAATTAACTAAAAACGTCTGGCGCTGGCCACGGGCCATAGCTAATACCATTGGCATTCATTATGAAAAAAATTCTATTGCTTATTATAATCGGAGTATTTCATGGATGCCTTTCCTATGAAAAAGAAACCTGCAAAAAAGGACTTGCGGATAAAAACTACCCATTTCTAGACGACATAAAAAGACAGTGG
>JBHJJC010000114.1:0-29331 GCA_050042945.1 Croceivirga sp. | reverse complement strand
TTGGCAAAAGAATAAGAACACTTCGCGAAGAAAAAAAACTTTCCACTTACGACCTTTCCTATAACTCCAATGTCTCACGAAGTCAAATCAACGCCATTGAAAGAGGGCAAATCAATACAACGATATCAACTTTAAAAGCTTTGGCTGAAGCCTTAGAAATGAAATTAAACCAGCTGTTGGATTTTTAAAGGCATGTAATTCTGACATAAATGTAGAATTACATGAAAAAGTGGTTAAGTTTCACAGGAGGGAGGAGTCTTTCATTGATACAACCGAAAAGTCATCCATTCCGAATTCATTTTAAACATTTTTGCAGCCTTGGCCCAACAGGAACAGGACATCATAATTGAACATACCAAAGCGCGCTTGGAATCTGCTAAAAAGTGCGGAAAAGTTTTGGGGCACCCGAAAGAATAAGTAAGAAAAGCCAACAGAAAGCCGTACTTTGTGAAGAATGCTTTAATCAAAGAAGACTTACTTTATCGGAAATATGTGAGTGCTTGGATATTTCTAGAGCCACATATTAAAGTATTTAAGATATAGAGATCTTGCAAGTAAATTGAGAACCTACAAGAATTAGATTAATATGTCCAAGAAGCACAACTATAAATGTAATTGCCACCTAGGAAATTTTTCTGTTATGTAGACTGAAATGATGAAAGATGCTCTAATTAGTTTTTTATGATCATTTCATTGTAAAAATTTTAAAAAAACAAAGAATGACCTCTTAAATAATGGCAGATATTATTATGAGTTTAATATTGAATTTTCTGACCAATCACTCCTTAAAGTAAAAAGATTTTCAGAATGCCTAATTAAATTTTGTTTGTTTTGGAAAATGAGTATTCATGAAATTTATATGGATTAATAAGTTCAATAAAACGATTGTAATTAATGGAAAAAGAGGAATACAACAAGTTGATGCAATACTTTGGAGAATCCAATATCAAAACTGTGTATACCCTTGATCCTGACTTAGAGATACTTGACCCAAAACAATTTTCACAAATTAAATTGACTTACTTACCATTGAATCGGGTAATCATTGGGGATAAACATTTTTCTCAAATTGAAAATGCGGTTTACGCAGTACGAAGGTTAAAGCAAATCGTGAAAAATAATAAAGTTCAATAAAACAATGTCCAGAGTAAAAAGAATGGGTGATTCAAAACTTTGGCTTTTTCATGCAAGTCAAGTCTTATTGGATTTCAAGTTTAATCCAATAATTTCTTATTTGGATGAATCTTCCAACATGATAAGAAAAAAGGGTGAAGAGATTAAACGAAATTTCGAGGAGTGGGAAAAAGAGCATGGTGATGACCCCAAAGTTCCTGACGCTTTTGATGTATATGAAAATGAGGTTTTGAATCATCAGAAATTCCCTCAACTTTTAAACAATTCTGTTTTTTTAGTGATATACTCAATGTTTGAATCTCATTATGAAGAGTTATGTTTTCTTGTTGGGGATAAAATTGGCACTTCACTTAGAATCAAAGATTTAGCTGGAAGAAATTACATTGAGCTGTGCCGGAACTATTTAATTAAGGTTGTAGAGCTTGACCTGAGTACCCTTAACACAGAATGGGCTGAAATAAGAAAATATCAAATGATCCGAAATGCAATAGCACATAATAAAGGAATACTTAAAAGTAATAATTCCGACTTGGATAGATTTGTGGATAACAAACCTGGGGTCGTTTTAATAAAGGATGAAATCTTCATCGAAAAAATTTCATTCTTAAAATCGTTTATCGATTTAATTAAGGAATACTTTGTCAAGTTAAATTCGATATTGGCCAAACATATTTACCAACAGTAAAGTTGAAATAAAGGATTTGTAAATATTAATAATCTAACCAACCAATGACCAAAAGAGATTTTTTCAGAATTATCATCAGGCTGTTTGCCCTTTATCTATTATTACTCACTATATTCAATTTTATTCCCACCAACGTAAGTTATTTGACCTATGAGTTAGCCATTTGGCCAATTTTAATAATCCTTGGCTCAGCTATATTGATGATTCTTTTGTTTGTATTTCTACTCAGAAAATCTGATGTCGTCATCGATGTGCTTAAACTGGATAAAGGGTTTGATGATGACAGAATAGAGTTTGGCAATTTGGGAAGTCTTGAAATTGTCAAAATTGCATTGATTTTTATAGGTGGGTTTATGATTTTAGACCACTTGCCTGAGTTCCTTCATTATTGCTATCTAGGTTTTAAAAAGGAAGTATCCGCCGCTGGGTTGAGTCCATTTGAGGCGCCAGGTCTTTCTGAGTCTTGGGATTACTTTAGATGGTTCATTTCTGGGGTCAATTTATTGGTTGGATATATTATTCTTTCAAATTTAGGAAGGTTAGCAAGGTTTTTGGTAAATCTGAAGGTAAAACAAGAATAAAGTACAATGAAACGATGGGTCTTATTAAAAAATGGTGGGTTAGATTAATTTTAAGCTTACTTCTTGGTGGTATAGTTACCGAAACCTTAGTTGTTTCTACAGATGGAAAAATAAATATTAATGCATTTATTTTAGGTCTGGGTATTTACCTTGTATTAAGTGTAATTTATGGCATTCATATTAGAAAGCATAAAAAATAAAGTTTAGAAAAGCTAAGAAAGATGAATAGTGAAAATAGCTTGCGAATAATTGAAGCGAAAAGAAAAGATTCTACAGTCTGGTTAACCGAACCGCCCAAAGAATTGAATCAGGAACTTATTACTGGAAAGTTTCATAAATGGATTAATCAAAAGGATGCCTTAATAGAATTAGAGTCAGGTGAAATACTAGAAGTGCCGGCGATGAATTTTAGTTTCCGGTTTTGGACACAGAAGGATTACAATAGAGAGAATATGAAGGGCTGGGACATTATTTAAAGTTCAAATAAACGATGCGTAAGTATAAAAATCTTGGACTTGTAATAGTCATCATCATTATCGGTTATAATGTTTATGATTACTTTAAAGTGAAAAAGGGCATTCGAAAAGACGGAATTGAAGAATGCAGCAGGAAGTTCAAAATAACAAATCCAGAAATTGACAAAAAAGTTGCGGACAAGTACTGTGAATGTTCTTTGGGTCGTCTTGGAGAAAAATATAGAAACTCAAATGTTGGAGCAGAAAAAATTCTTAAGAACGAAAAGTTAATAATGCAGGACTGTTTTGACAAGGCCAAACAATAGGGAACAAAGTTTAAAAAAACGATGAGTCTAAATAATTTTTTTAGAATAAATCTCCCTTATGGGATAAAAAGAAATGAAAAAGGGGAGTGGGCAGCATTTAACCGAGAATATAAACCATTAGGTGAAAATGATTATATGAAGCACGTTCCAGACGAAGACTTTATCTTCACTAATTATGGTGAGTTGTCCGATAGATTTTTAATGGAAATAGCGGATAGTCCAACAGCAATTCAGATGGATGATGATAATGTTATTACCAAAGTTTTTCTATATGATGATTCAACAAACCCCATAAATCATGGTGAATATGATTCTGAGCTTTGGAATAAATATTTTGAGAAATTAAGATGGTTGTCTAATGCAAAGTCTAAATAACCGATGAGAAACAAAGAGATAATACCCCTTTTACTTTCAACTTTGTTATTTCTTATATCATTAGGTAAGGTTTAACTTCAAATTACGTTTTCAATCAATCACACTACATTGGATTAGGGTGCTTGATTTTGTGCTTTCTTCTATACTTTGGAAACAGAAAAATGTATATATATGCATTTGGCTTAACCTTAATATTAGGACTATTTGGATTGCTTGATTTTTTCTACACTACATATAAATTAGGTTTCGCCGATGTTGGCGTGAATCCAATTTTTCTGGTTTTAATTCTTTTGTTTTTTGTTTTTGGTAAGGACATAATGAATGAGCTATTTCCGGAAAAACCAGCTAAGAACAATTGATTAGAAAATTCAAAAAAGGTATGACCAACCTTGATAACATCTACCTAGTAATTTTATATTCAGTTCTGGGACTACCTATTGTAATTATTAGATTTATTGGTTTTAATGTTATCGTATTGTTTCAAATAAAAGGTACCAAGAGCTACAAAGATTTATGGTCCAAGTATGAAATGCTGAAAATATTCGTACATCCATATAACATGCTATTTGGGATAATTTTATTTTTAGTTGCCATCTTTATCGATGGTTGGTTTTAAACAACTTCTATTAATAGTTCAATAAAACGATAAAGAATATTAAGATCAATCAATTGAATCAGAATAGAATCAAATCATTAATATCAAAACCTATCTTGATTACTCTGCTGTTTTTGTCTTGTAATGATTCTAAAGAGGAACAGCATTTAAGCTCTAAGGAAATTAAACAGATTCGGAATTTTGTTGGGGAATTATCCCTAGCCTTGGATAATTTTGAGTTTGATTATATTAAAAAATCATGGAACCATTATCTTTTCAAGCGTAGAATAGGACAATTGGGCAACACTGGCCATGGTGTCTTTAACCATATTTATGAAACCTCGATTAAAAGCTCCATTCTAAATTTTAATTTGAATCTAATAAATAAGGTCAAGCATGATGGAGCGACTCTCAAACATCTAAATACCAACATTGTAAGCAATTATGCAGAGGCAGCATACATGCTAATTGAGTATACTTATTACTATTTTATAAAGTACAGAGTGGATATTCAGGATGACACTCCTTATCTAACGGATATTTATGTATTCAAAGATGATGAATGGTACAGCAGTAAGATGAGAGAGACGGTCTTGCTCAATCTAAAACATACAGCCCTATCTCCGAGTAGACATGAAGCCAACCATGCCTATCGAGAATTTCAATCTGCCATTAACACCAGTGATTACGAATATGCCTATGATGCTTTGAATCAAATTCCGGAGAGTCATAGAATTTTTAATTATTACAAAATCGCTAGGATAAAAACTGCAGCTATTTTGGGGGATGCCATTTTGTTAAAAACCATTGAAGAAGAAAATGATTCAATACAAGGAAATAATATTTACGTTGATTATTTGATAGCTTTTTATTTGGCAGATTCAATATATCAAGAAGAAGTTGGTAGTAGAATGAGAAAAGAAATCGGAATTCCCAAGTCCTTACTGGATTCCCTTAACTCAAATGATTTAATTTGGGAATAAAATTTTTTTGAAAAGTTTAAAGAAACGATTGATTACTTATCAATAGTAACTTCTGAAATGTTAAACTTTGTTAAAAGGTGAGCCGCGCGGTGAGCCCAAAAAAAGACCCTTTGACAGGCCTTATATACAGGGCATTTTGAAGAAAAGTTCGAGTCCCGTCCAGACCGAGCGAGGCGAGGTGACCATCCCGTCCAAAAACACAAACTAAAAAACCTTTCAATCACATAAAAAGGTATTATCTAAGGTGTTGACGATTGTCGCTTTCCTGAGGTTTCATAGGGACCGTAATAGGGTCTTCAGCCATATCTTTAGACGACCTAGCTAAAACTACAGAATGACAATGCAAGCGATATGCGGACCCTATTTTGAAACCAACGCAATTCAAAAATGTCTTACTTTTAAATTATGTGGATAGTCTATGGCAAATCAGTAACAAATAGTTGACATGAGTTAAGTCACCAAGGTTATACCCATTCTGCGTTTTCATTTAAAACTTCTCGAAAATCTTAACATTTCAAAATTTTATATTCATTACAATTGTCATTTTGGGGGTACAAACCCTTATATTGATACTGTTGTTGTTTCAAAATAGACATAACAATACTTCTTTCAGTTATCTTTCACTTGTACTCTTCTTCTTCCTTCTTTCCCTTTTGAGCTTTGGTATTTTAAATATTCTGGCAAACAGCAATTACGCCTCTTGGATTCCGTACCTACATTTAGAGCTGATATATGGGTTTGGTCCCTCATTGTACATGTACGCCCTGAGCCTAACAGACAACGCTTTCAAATTTAAAAGGGTATATGGGCTACACTTTATTTTGCCCATTTTGGAGTGTGTCTATTACAGAACCCCACTCTTTCGAAACGGTGCCATAGGTTTATCAGAACGCGCAGATTCATTACAGAACACTGTATTTCAGGTGATCCAGTGGGGTGGAATCATCTCCATATTGATTTATCTCGGTATTACGGCTATTACCCTTATGAACTATCGAAAATGGCTGGGGGACAATCATTCAAATTTTGAAAGTAAGAAACTGACTTGGCTGGAAAAACCTGTTCTGATTTATACTGTTTTCTGGGCTATATGGATTCCCACCCGGATTATGGACATTTTTGTTTTGAATGAGACAGCAAGGCCTTACTATTTTAACCTCGGCTTTCTAATTTTAGCTGCACTCACTTGCTGGATTGGTTTCAAAGGGTATCTAACGGCACAAACCAATACTGTGGGTTTTTTGAATACTAAAAAACAAGACCCCCAACAAAAATTTAATCTATCTGAGCTAAAGGACCTTGCAGAAATTTTACAACAGAAAATGTTTGACGAAAAATACTATCTCGATAGTGAACTTACACTTTCTACTTTTGCCAAACACGTGGGTTCCCCTCAGAAACTAATTTCAAAAACTTTGAACCATTGTCTGAACCTTAGTTTTCATGAATTTGTAAATGCGCATCGTGTAGAGGCATTCAAAAGAAACGTTCAGTTAGAGGAATATAGGCACCTAAGCTTGTTAGGGGTTGCGCTGGAAAGTGGTTTTGGCTCAAAGTCAACTTTCAATCTGGTTTTTAAATCCAACACGGGCCTAACACCAAAAAAGTTCAGGGACCAGCTCGTAAAAAATAAGTCCTAAGACGTGACTTAGGACGAAAAGATAGATATGGAGACCGAGGTTTGTCTGAAAAACATCCAGATGAACAAAAAAGCATTCTACACCATCGTATTATTTGTTTCCATAACACAGCAAAGTATAGGGCAAGACTTTAATCAAATAGAAGCAAAGATTGATTCCCTGATGACCAATGGTATTTTACCTTCGATGGCCATTGGCATATTAAAAGACGGTGAAGTGATTTACGAAAGAGCATTTGGTTATTCCGATATTGAAAATGGAGTGCCCAGTACGATTCATACCCCATATCAACTGGCCTCTTTGTCAAAACCTATTACTGCTTCAACCATAATGAAACTCCATGAGAATGGTATAATCAACCTAGATGATCCGATTACCAAATACGTTACTTTGAAAAAGGTTGATAGCACTTTTACAGACCCGACCATTAGACAGGTCATGAACCATACTGCTGGCCTCGGTACTTATTTTGATATTTACTATGCTGACGAGCGGGTGAACCCCGTATCTTTTGCAGAGGCTTGGGCCCAATATGGCATTCAGTTGCACCAGCCAGGGAAAGTTAGTGAATATTCGAACCTCGGTTATGGATTGTTGGATGACATCATCTCAAAAGCCACCGCTGTATCTTTCAAACAAAATGTACAAGAGACGGTATTCGAACCTTTAAAAATGAATGACTCATTTTTAATTGGGCCTAAACTTAATATCGGTCAGAAACTGGCCAAAAGTTATGGTCATTCATCAACGGTATTACCACACCTCTGGACAAACACCCCAGGTGCGGGCAATATAGCCGCTAGCGTTCATGATATGATTCAATTTGCATCAGCGCATCTGCAAATTCAACCTTATAATTTCCTAAAAGTAGCATCAATACATGAGATGAACACTTATGAAGAACCCAATGCCTTGTTTCACTATTATCAAGATACCTTTTATGGACTGGGGTGGTACGTCATGAAAAATGATAAGGGCCAAAAAGTGGTTTGGCATGAAGGCGGAATGATGGGGGCCAGCACCACACTGAAATTATATCCGAAGGAGAACACCGCTATCGTACTGCTCACCAACACCTACAATCCAGCCGTCTGCAGGTCAGTTTCAGATTTGATTTCAGGTTTAGTAATTGAAAATTATACACCAACCCCCATTAATGAAGTTGCGGAATACAAGCCTGTCGTATCTGACACCACCTTTGTGGGTACCTGGAAAGGCACAATGCAAATCGAGGAACAAGAAGTTCCTATTTCGATGAATATAGAAAATGAAACAATTCAATTCAGTTATTTGGACAACAGGTTTGCTTCGTCTTTTTTAACGGACTATTCGCCCTTACCGTTCCATTCAAAACTTCAATTTGGTTTGGTGAATCAGGGTTATTTTGCGGGGACAGGAGTGGGAGAACTGTCAGCCGCAAACAATAGAAATTGTCATCAACACTTATTATCGTTCAGACTTCTCAAAAACGGTAGTTCCCTAAGGGGTGAGGTCATTTATCTTGCCGGTGGCGAAAGGGAACATTATGCCCTACCCTATTCTATAGCTTTGGAGAAGACCGGTTTCTAAGAATAATATATTCAACGAACAAACCGATTTTAGCTCAAGCGCGTTGAAAGCCAACTATTTTTTATGGCATAAGTAACGATATTGAAGTTGGTTTATCCTTGATCTACAAACGGTAAAACAATGAAAAAGCTGCTTACGACCGTTTTAAGAAATGGGTCACTATCCAATACCATATTTTCGCAAAATACTGGACTGCAAATGGGATTTTCCAAAATCAATATTACTACAAAGTATTCTGCGTACTTTTCGGGATATTGAGGAAGGTATACATAGTTAGGTAACAAACATACTGCCATAGCACATCACTAAATGGCCATCTTGGTCATAGCATAACATTCTTACTATTTGTTGTAAACAGATTAATGACCAAATGAAAGATTTTGGATTTGTAAAGCCCATTCAAAATGTCAATTCTGGCACTTCAGGAAAGGTTATTCCATTAAAAAGTTACCATCATTTATTTAATCTTTTAAAATACGCTGACGGTGCCGTACCCATCAAATTTTTGAATGATTTATTAAAGTTCGTTTTGGAGTTAAAGCTTGCTTCTTGAATAAGAGTCGTTCCGTAGGTATTAAACATCTTTCCTATTTTTTTGATGTAACCTTTCTTTTTTTTCGAAGTATTGCGTTTAGAACTTCTAAATAAAAATCTAAGATGATTTCAAATCTAAATTGGCCCAACCTATTATTACTTATTCCTTTGACGCTCAGTTTTTCCTGTTCTTCAAGCACCACCGAACAGGAAAGTTCAAAAATTCCAGATACGATTGATACCTACGTTCGCAAACAAATGGAAATTCATGAGATTCCCGGGGCGGCCTTGGCGGTTATTCAAAATGGTAAGGTCGTTCATCAAAACTACTACGGCACGGTATTGCCCGGTTTTGAGGTACCTGTGGAACCAAAGCATCTCTTCAGGGTGTATTCCACAACAAAATTATTGGTTTCCACGGCTATTTTTCAACTTATGGAATCGGGAAAATTAAAATTAGAAGACAAAATCAAACACCATATCAACGATATTCCTGAGCGTTGGGGTGCTGTCGAAATACGACATTTATTGGCACATTCATCGGGTATTCCCAATTTCATACGATTTGATAACGAGTTGAGTGACGAGGCGCTTTGGACAAAGCTGATAGACGAAGAAATGTATTTTGAACCAGGCTCATATTGGGAATACAACCAAACCAATTATTGGCTACTGGCCCAAATCATAGAAAATCTTAGTGGGGTCTCTATGGAAGAGTTTATCGTTCAGCATCAATTTTCAGGAGATAACGAGGGACTACTTTTTTCATCTAGTTCATTGGCTGCGATTCCGAATCGGATTGTAAAATTTGATTATAACGACGATGACCAAATTTATTTTCGCCCTTTAGACCATGCAGGATCAAGAGGTTTTGCAGGAAACGGACTTAATATTACCCTTGACCGTTTTATTGAATGGGGCATTCGCTTCGATAACAACCAACTATTAAACGCTTCTGCACAAGAGTTAATGCTATCTAATTTTGACTTTTCGGAGGTAAATCACTCTTTTTTCCATGGATGGGGTGATTATAGTTTCAATAACACCAAATCTGTAGGGTTTACTGGAGGAGGGGTAAGCGCGTTTAGAAATTACCCAAATGAGAAAACCACGGTTATTTTTCTATCCAACGGCTATAGATATGCTCCGGTGCACAATGACATAGTGAATAACGTTGCGGGAATTCTTGATACGTCGCTACTGAATTCTGAATTGGTCGTAAATGCAGATATTTTAAATTCTTTTGTTTCCCAGAATTTTGATGAGGCGATCATCAATTATAAAACGGTCAAAAAGGAGCTTCCTGAGAATGATTTTGAATCGGTAATCAATCAACTTGGCTATATCTTTTTAGGGAAGAAAGAATTTGAAAAAGCAATCAAATTATTCGAGCTGAATACATTGGACCACCCCAATTCTTCTAATACCTTTGACAGCTTGGGGGAAGCATATTTATCTCAAGACTATTTTGAGATGGCCCTAAAGAACTATGAAGAGGCACTAAGGCTTAGCCCAAACAGTAATCACGCCAAGAATATGGTCGATGGGCTCAAGAAAAGAATGGAAGGTAGGCACTAAAGATTTTGGGTAAACGTATTCTTGATTTTTCACCCAATTTCCATTAGCATTTACAACCATTACTTGTACAACATAACATCCTACCACGAAAAGAGTTTCAGCATAATCATCAACCTTTGATTCCTTTCTGAATCTTTCTAGAAACACATCTACAAATTAAGTGTATCAATTGAATAATCTAAATAGACCCCCTCATTATTTTTCTCAGCATCATGAAATTGTCAACTTAGTTTTCTACCGTTCTCAGGAATCGGTTTTAGTTGTACGTTTAATCTGCGATTAGGAAGAACGTTATCAGCCGGTTTACTACAATTATTGAATAGGTCTTAAAAAATTTCATTTTTTAGGGTGTTTTGGTCAAAATGGTAATGTAGAATGAATCAATTCATTTTTTGTCTCCCTATTGAGTATTGACTCATTTGTTTTTATCGCTTCGATAAGCTCTAATTCAAGTTCTTGACCGATAGATTTGAAGTAAAAAATAGATAACGGTGCAATAAAGAATAACATTGGTTTTTTCATGACAAGTTAAGCGCAATTAAATGGATATATGACTTTAGAAAATTCAATCTCAAAATGTATTGGTGAAGTTTACTCCAATTAATTCTATTACTATAAAAAAATAGTCTAAAAGTCTTCATTTAAAGTCGATTGAATATAAAATGGACATCTTTCAATCAATTCTCGGCAGTCAAGAACACTGTGTTTTTTTGATTGATAAAATGAATACTTATTACGACTATTAAACCTTTGTTTCCCAGCCGAGAATTTTGTTATTCTTATCTATGGAAAAACTAAAAAGACTTTTAAAGCCAGAAGTATTTCAAAATACAGCAAGTAATATATTAATCGCAATCCCAAGAGTTCTTGCAGGCTTTAGTTTGTCAGTTGAATTTGGTTCGCCAAAGTTTGGTATGCCCTGGTCAATAAATGATGAACTAGGACTGTTTCAAGTAGCTGACTGGTTTCCTGAAGATGTTTCCGAATTTGGGGCACCTTATTCATGGGCTCCATGGCTTTTTGCTTGGCTAGGAGCAGCAACAGAAGCAATAGGTGGACTATTGCTAGCGTTCGGAATAGGCACAAGGGTCGTTGCGTCTTTTTTAGGCATCACAATGTGCACTGCTATTTTTCTGGAAAAATGGCCTAAAGCTATTGAATATGGAAGTAGTTGGCCGGTATTGCCCGCAGTCGGTTTCTTATGGATAGCAATTTACTCCTTAGTCCTTGGTTCCGGAAAGTATGGTGTTGATTTTCTATTGTATAAGAAACTCTCTTCTAAGTCTTAACTATTACAAATAAATATTTTTTAACTATTCACTCTTTCCAATCGTTCCAGAGGTTAATGCAAGAACTTTTGAATAATCGAGATCAATTCCCAAAATCCATTTCTGATGGTAGTAATTGTAGTTACGTTCTATATGGTAATCAGGGACCAAGCCTGAATCTTTTGCTGGTTCACGTGGGAAATATCCAATTAAAGGCACATCTACTTCAAGTTTGGTGTAGTGTAATTTTAGCATAAAAAATTGTCCGCCATTGGTTCCCATTTGATTTCCTCCGGATATCCCACCAATCAATGTTGCTAAATTATTTTCTCGTAAATACTTAGCTAAATAGAAGCCCGCAGAACTATTGGCAGCATCCATAAGAACGAAAATATTTCCATCAAATGCGAAGTGGGAAGGTGCAATTTCTAAAAAGTTCACCGCATCATCATTGAATTCATAGAAATTCACATCTTTTTTCACGACTTGATTGGTTCTATCAAATACAGATTTATCCCAAGATTCTAGATACTGAACATGTTCCGGTGCAACTTTTTCATAAGTAACCAACTGCTCAAACCTTTCAAGCTTCATCGGTTTTTTCGTCAAATATGTCAACAATTTCCAATATACTTCCATTAAACCGCCCTCGTTTCCTCTTAGATCCAAAACCAAATGTTTGGATTTTTTCGTTCGCTTATCCTTGAAAAAATCCTCAAGGAACTTTTTCCAATCTAAATCCATGTTCCAAACAGCAAAGGTTCCCAGTTTAAGAACAGCCACTGAATCAATAGGATAGGACGAATCCCATTCGTCTTTTTCATTGTTGAAATAATCGGCATACCTCTCTTTAAGAAGTTCTTTTCGTTGTTGGCGAGATACTGTCTTTATATATCTGCTTGAAACGGTTCCATCAAGATGCCTAACTATAATAGAGTATTGTTTTTTCTTGGGTGGATATAGTAATGGAAAAATAATATCGAATGCCTCAAACTTTGAGAAGCCTTCAATAGAAAAGTCTTTGAAAAACTTTTCCATATTGTTACCATCAATTCGTGCATAATTCTTGAGGTTTTGAACAATATCAAATATTGATAACCCATTAATATGAGTAATAGCAGAGCCAGTTTCTAGTCTAATTTTAGAGACATTCTTATGAACTATCATTTCGTTCTCGAGAAGCACAAAACTAAAAGGGAGTTTATCCTCGCCATTGAACAGTTCGTTTTGAATATTCCTTTCTTGGTTCCAAAAGTTCGGATATGTATGTCCACATTCTATTTTACTGGTGGCCTTATGCAGATTTAGAAAAGCATCCTTTAGAGTAATGCTCTTTGTGAACTCTTCGTGTGATTTTAGTAAATCACTATTAAGCTCTTGGGGGGTTTTGTATCTACTTAGACCAGGATGGTAGTTAACAAGAACTTTATGGAATAGTTCGAAATCCATTCTTAGTGAATCCTGTGAAAATGTGACATCATTTGATTGTGCCAAAATGGTAGCGCCCATGAGGTAGAACGACCATAGTAATTCCTTCATTTTTTAAAATTATGTTTTGTCAGTTATGGGCACTAGTTCTATTGTCTAGTTTTTGAGTCCAATTTTTGAATTTGTGATGGATTTAAACCGTACTCCCGTTTAAAGATTCTTGCGAAATGACTTAGGTTGGTAAAACCGATAGACATTCCTACTTCGGAAACACTTAAACCTTGAATCAATAATTCATAAGCTTTTTCTAGACGTAATTCGGTTACATATGTCGTTATCGTGGAACCTTATATTGATTTAAACTTCTCATATAGCTTGGCTTTGTTGATGTTGAAATCTTGAGCTATACTCCTAATCGGAGGCAAGCTGGTGAAATTCTCATTTAGGTAACCACCTATTTTTAAAATCGTGTTTAAATCATCGGGATGGTATTTTCGCTGATCCCGAATCTTTCCTTCAGAAATGAGTTCTGCCATGTGTATAAGTGCCTCCTTAGATTTAAGTTCGATGTGCTTTTTCCTTAGTTTTCCAGAATGATTACCTTCAAATATCAGTCTTAGACTTTTGGCCAATTGAATTGACATTTCCAAGATTATAAATAAAGGTTCATTGAAATTGCTAATCTCTGTTGGAATTTCGATGTTCCAATAATTTTTCAACCAGTCAGATTTGACCAAAATACTAACTTGCTTGTGCCAAATATTTTTCTTGAACAAACCAAATGAAGCTGTACAAGGAGTGGTTATATTGGCACCATAGTAGAGGCGACCCAACTTTCTGTTGGACCTGACTACAAACCTTGAAGTAGATCCATTTAAAAAGAACCCAAAAAGCAAATACCCTTTTAAATCACTAGATAACCTTTCAATTCGTAAGTCTTCTTTTAACTTAAAGGAACTGATCATAATAGAAAAAACATCATAATCATAGGCTTCTACTAGCCCTACCCCCATTGAATCTGGAATTTTATAATGATTGTCTTCCCATTTTGCGCCCAGTTGGTCAGATGCAAATTTTGCGTCAACCTCGTGATTAATTACAGGATAAACGAGACTATTCATTTTATTACACTTTATAAAATCGAATCAAATCGGATGTTCGATTTTATTGGATTTACACTGTTAAAAGTCATTAAATGTCAATAATCGTACGACTCAAATTGTCTTTTTAGGTCTCATTTCATATTGGAGAATAGCTTAGGCATAAGAGAATTCACCTTAAATGCCAAAATTGCCTCAGTTTCTTTTTTTAATGAAAATACCCGCGTCAGAAATAGAAGTTTTTTGTTTTGCATTCACATGAAGATGATTTTTTTCTAATGTTACATTCTGATTGGTGTTGAGGCTAAGATTTGACATTTTGATTTTATTCCTAAATGTCACTTCCGGTTTTTTTATTTCTATTATTCCCTGATTCTCTCTAGACCAATAACCAATTAAAATCGAGTTATTTTCGATAGTGTTGTTGTCAAATGTTGAAGTATATTTCAAGTTCTTGTTTCCGACAATAAAAGCGTTGTTGTCAAAAACTATATTGTTTTGAAATGTGAAAGTTGGGTCGGTGGGTCCAAACCAAAATGCACTTTCATAAGACTCACTTATTATGTTATTGGTAATTTCAAATCCTTCAACATTTTGGAATAGTAAAATTGCATTTCTACATTGAAAGAAAACATTGTGTTTGATTTTACTAGAAGGCCCATGAGCCCAAATCGCTCCTTGTATCGGAGCAGATTCTTTTGCCCCAATGAACATACAATGTTCGACAACTAAGTTTTCTAAACTAGGATTCTCTTTAGAAATGGGGTAATAATATTTTACTGATGGATTGGAATTTCCCAAGAATTTAAGTCCCTTAAAACGCACATTCTTCGATGCTACTAAAAAACCTGTTGCATGTTCAAATTGAGTTTGTGAATTGTTATTTGAAATCGATTGAATAATAGGCATTTTATTTGGTAACCAATCAATATCGTCAGGGCTATGAAATGCTGAGATCACGTACTCTGTAGTATCATTCATTACCCTAGCGGGATTTAAAATAATCTTTTCTTTAAGCGTATAAATACCAGGTAACAGAATAATTTCTATGCTTCCAGTACCAGTTATTTCATTGGTAACGGCTACTGCAGAATCGATGCTTTTGAACGGCTTTTCTAACGAACCGTTATTTAGGTCATTCCCATTAATAGGGTCCACGTAATAATGTTGAGAGTATAAATTCGATAAAGTGGTTACAAAAATTATAAATAAAATTCTGTTTAATTTCATGTCGCTTTTTTAATAGTGAGAGCAATATTTTTAAATCAAACCTGAAATTAGATAACGATGTTTTTGATTTTGATTCACATTCATTCATAATCGTTCAAATTTATTCAAGGTCTTTAAAATTTTGAAAATCAAGGATGTACAACAACAGAGCTTTGAAGCTATGCAAGAGGGAAATTGAAGAAAAGTTCAAGCACGGACCTTCTGGAATGTGGACAACTAAAGACTTTCAAGTTCTTTCCGAAAAAATTCACTTGGAAACAGATTTCCTGCTCAGTGTTTCCACTCTTAAAAGAATCTGGAAAAAGGTGAATTATAATTCAGTACCCAATCAAACAACATTGGATGCATTGGCAAAATTCCTTGAATACAATACTTGGCGAGATTATGAGAATGCTAAAAAATTTAGGACCGAACATGTTTTAAAAAGAAAAAAGAGCAATAACTCAAAATCAAATCTCATTTTCAAACTATTCTTACTGACTTTAATATTGTTCGGAACCGCCTACCTTGGTTTAAGAGTATTTGTAGGAACGAATGAATCAGAAAAAACCAATCCTAATCCAAATGATTTTAAATTACGAAGTGATGTGGTAAGTGAAGGGTTACCCAATACTGTAGTTTTTTATTATGATGCAGGGATGGCGGGGTTAAATGACTTAGTTGAACTACAGCAAGACTGGGATTCAAGAAAAAGAGTTGAAATTAGTAGAACAGATACGGTGGCAACCAGCCTATATTATAAACCGGGATTTTTCAATGCGAAATTGGTCGTAAACGACTCGGTTGTAAAAGAGACCGAAGTTTTTATTGACAGTAAGAGTTGGGTGGGTATTATTGATGATGAACCGACCCCTATTTACCTTGACTCCATCGATTTTCGTAGTGGATTACTAAAGATCAATGAGAATACGATCACGGAACATGGTTTAGGAAATAAAAGAAAAAGGTTCTCAACAGGATATTACAAAGTTGGAGGATTTACGGGATTTTCTACATCCGATTTCAGTTTTGAAACTGAATTAAATAATATAACCGATGATGGTTATAATGTTTGTAGGAATACAAGGATTACTATTTTGTTCAAAGGAGGTGCCATATCTATTCCTGTTTCGGAAAAAGGCTGTTCTTCACAACTAAGACTATTTGTTTTTGATAAAATTTTCCGAGGAAAAACTACGGATTTATCAAATTTGGGTGTGCACTTTACATCAGGTAAAACCCAAAAATTAAGACTACGATTAAAGGCAGGTCAGCTCGAAATCCATTTAAACAATGAGTTGGTTTTTAAAACAATGTACACCGAAAAAGACCTTGATTTTTTGGGGGTTGTCTATAATTTTGAAGGCATCGGCAGTGTAAACAAACTTGAGATCAATAAACCAAATAATCAAATTAAACATATCGAAAGTTTTTAATTTGAATAAATATTTATTCTAGGATTGTTGTTTTACCTTCCATTTTTTTCTGGTGAGCGCAACAAGAAAAGTTTATTTGTCTGAAATTAAAATCCATTTTTCCATACCTAGTCACCGTTTTACAGTTTTTTGCCTCTTATGTAGAAAACAATTATGAAAAAAACTGTATTTGTAGGAATTCTGTTAACGTTCTCAATTGATTTGTTTTCACAAGGTGTGACGATTCCACCCTACGAATCATTGTTGGTTGAATTAAGTCAATCTGGTGTCCCAGCCATTGGTGTTGGAGTAATAGAAAATGGAAAACTAACAAAAAACATCGTTGTCGGAGAATTGGCAAAAGGCTTCCCAGCGCAAAAAGATGCCATTTTTGATACCGCTTCAATAACAAAGTCAATCACCACCTTGCTAACAATGCGATTGGTCAGTTTAGGATTATTTGATCTAGACGAACCCCTCTTTTCGTATTGGATCGATCCTGATGTTATTAATCATCCTTACAGTAAGCTTATAACGGCAAGGCATATTCTTGGTCATACAACAGGATTTAAAAACTGGAGATATCTTGAAGAAGATGGCAAACTTAAGTTCCATTTTGAACCAGGTGAAAAAGTACAGTATTCTGGTGAAGGGTGTGAATATTTAAAGGAAGCCTTATCGCGAAAACTAGGACAGCCGTTTGAAGATTTGGTAAGCAAATACGTATTCTCTACCTATGACATGACTTCGTCTCACGTGATTTGGAATGATAATATAGACCATTCTAAAATTGCTATTGCCCATAATATCGAACGAGAGCCTTATTTTTTTGATGTAGAAGAAAGGAAAAGCAGTAGTGCTGCAGATAATTTTTTGACTACAGTTGAAGATTTGGGTTCTTTTGGAATTTCAGTTCTGAACAAAGTCGGACTGACAGATGAGGTTTATAATGAAATGATAAAACCAGGGGCTGAATTTCGAGAAGGGGTTGCATTTGGACTTGGATGGTTGGTTTTTGAAGATTTGGATAATGGTGAATATGCATTATTGAGTGCAGGCAGTGATCAAGGTGTTAACGCAATAATATTGATTCTTCCCAAATCTAGGAGAGGGCTAATAGCACTTACAAACGGCGATGGCGGAAGAAAAATAGTTATGGGCCTAATAGGCCGTTCAATGAACGTTGGCCAAGAAATTTTATCAAGGCTAAAATAATCTAATTGTCTGGAAAAAGAATCGAATTCTCCCACTAGAGTAACAATCGAAGATTTCATTCATACTTATCCAAAAATGAAATCTTATGAAAATTCAACTACTATTTATTGGACTATTAACGGGCAGCGTTTTGATTGCTCAAAAATCGACAAATGAAAAAAATTTAGCTTTTGCTTTGCCTTTAGAAAATACCAAAGTGGATGGTGATTTGGGTGACTGGGCACAGATAACAACAAAATACAGAATTGACCAACCTATTTGGAGAAGTGCGGATTCTGATACCGAAGATTATGAAGCTACTTTTATGGTGGGTTATGATTCAAAATCCAATAGCTTATTACTAGCAATTGAAACCACAGATAATCAAATTATCTCAAAAAAAGAGTCAATAGAGTTAGGTGATTTATATGCACTCTTTATTGATGAACAACATCATGAGAGCGGTTCAGGTATAATACGCTACAAAATCTCTGAGCTTCATAAAAGCTTGTCTAAGCCAGATGAGTTATGGGATCCTATATTGAAGAATAAACTCAATTGGGAAAACATTAGTTATGCGGTTGCAAAAGAGAATAATAAGCTTATTTATGAAATTTCTATAAAATTGAGAGAACCAATTTTCAACAACAGGATTATTGGTTTTGGTCATTTGGTTCAAGATGTTGACATCGAAAAGGAGACCGTTTATTCATGGAACGGTAGGGGTAATAAAGATTACAATAATGAACCTACTAGGTTGGGTAATATTATGTTTATAGAAAGTCAGGCTTTGTTGGGACAACTTAAAGGGCAGATTGAATGGAAAAATTCCCAAAATAACTTCGAAATAAATAGGGTCAGGATAGTTTCAAAAAATGATGAACGAATTTGGGTTTATATTCCACTCGATGATGAAGGTGTATTAAATGCTATCATCCCCGCAGGGGAATACTATATTAAACCGGGGAAAAGTGTTTTCTTCAATGATGGAGAATTCATTAAGGTAAACAACGAAAATCGATTAAATTTTAAAGTTGAATCCAAGAAGCAAAATATAATTCCCAACTATCAAATAACAACTACTGAACGGCCAATATTTGATTCTTCCTTTAATGCTTTAAAAGAGATGGACATATCCGCTAAAAGGCAAATAGACAAGTTCATCTTGCAGGCCATGGATTATTATATGATTGAAGGTGTCCAATTTGCCAGTTTTGATACCGAAAACATCACTTATGAATCAAATTATGGTGTTAAAAATAACTTCACCAATGAACCCGTTACTAAAAACACTTTGTTTGAAGTTGCTTCAATTACAAAACCAGTTTTTTGCTTTGCAGTATTGAGATTATTTGAAAAAGGAATAATTGATATCGATAAGCCTTTATATGAATATTTACCTTGGGACGAGGTACAAAATCAAGAATGGGCCAAACTAATTACCGCCAAAATGGTTCTCTCTCATCAAACCGGATTACCAAATTGGGGTGATATGGAGTTCAATCATAAACCTGGTAAAGCATTTAGTTATTCCGGCAGCGCATATCAATATTTAGGTAGAGTTTTAGAACACATCACAAAAAAGGATATTAATACAATTCTAAACGAAGAAGTTGTAGAGCCTCTTCAATTAGAACACTTTTATTTTCAGGCCCATCCTTATGCTTTTAAGAATAAAGCAAATGGACATTATAATGGTTTTCCGAGCGCCATTGATGTTCCTGAAAAGCCTTGGGTTGCCGGTTGTTTAATAACTAACGTAGTATCGCTTTCAAAATTTATTATGGCTTTGGGTCAAAGAAGAGTATTAAAACCTTCAACATATGATTTAATGTTTAGCCATTTAACTGTGGTTCCCGGGGATTCACATGAAAATAATTGGAACTATGAAGAGTATATGGGTTTAGGTCTTTTCTTTGAAAAGAGTCCAAATGGCCTGGTATTTAGGCATAGCGGTAATAATGGGGATTTTAAATGTACATTTCGATATTACGACAATTCAAAAAAGGGATATATTATTTTGACCAATGGTAATACTGGTGATTTTATCTTAGATGAAATTGAGAAAATTTTGGTGACTTACTAGAATTATATTTTGTGAATATTGATTTTTTAGACAAAAAAAGTATTCTTTTTGGCTAAAAATCGATCCAAATAAATGAATGAAGCAAAGAGTAGGGTCATAGTCCAAAGTTCAAAAGGCAAATTGAATATTTGCTTGAATTCGAAAATATAGGTTGTATTTTGAGGAGTGTTATTGCCATAATTCAATGATGAAAAAATGGAAAGCAATACTGCCAAGGTGACTACTGTAACAAGTATTATTCTTTTTCCATACAAATCAAATCTAAGAGGCAATTGTTTTTTCTTAACATCCTTGTTTTCTATTTGTTTCATGGTTATTTCAAACAAATTTCCTGGGGCAGGTTCGAGTAAATCTGTTCTACCCTTTAATTTGTCCAATAATCGAAAATCATGAAATTCAGATTTCTCTTCAAAAATCATCCGTTGTATTTCTAGACTAAATTCATTATCTACTATTTCGTTTTCAAACTTTTGTAAAAGCTTTTTAATGTCATCACTTCTTTTGTTCATCCTATAAAATTGTATTTATATCTGCTTGAAGTAAATTATTCAGTTTTTTCTTGAGTGTTTTCCTGGCCCTAAACAGTTTTACTTTGATATGGGATTTGGTTAGGCCCGTAATCTCACTTATTTCTTTTACCGAATTTTCGTCCAAATAATAGAGTATTACCAATAAGCCCTCAGTTTCTGGCAAGGAATCAATGGCTTTTTTAATATACTTTTTTTGATCCGACGAGTTTAAACGCTTTATTGGCGATTCAAAATCCGTTTGTTCTTTTTCAATCTCTGGTTGAATTAGTTCACGACTTTCGATTTTATTTAGCCTTCTAAAGTATAATGCACGTCGATAAGTAAGGGTATATAACCACGTAGAGAATTTGGCCTCCTTTTTGAAAGTATCGACTTTTTCGAAAGCTTTGATAAAACTTTCTTGGGCAACATCTTTTGCATCATCAGGATTCTTTAGAATTTTCAGGGTAATGGAATAAACCATGTCCTTATATTTCTCGACCAAGAAGCCAAAGGCTTGTTTATTTCCAGCCTTTATTTTATCGATATATTCGAAGTCTTCTTTATAGCGCATACATGTGTTAGATGCGGTTATATTAGATTTGGTTACAATAAAAATTTTCGGAGTTTTTTTGTAACCCGAATATTTATTGTGGCATCCAATTAGTGAATCAGAATTCAAAAATCATGAGATATCTAGAATTACTTATCCCTATCACATTTTTGTTATCCGTTTTTGGTGTAATCTTTTTATATCTAAAATCAAGGCACATTGAAAAGATGTCAATGATTGAAAATGCTATTGATGCTAAATCAATTTACAACAAAGAAAAGACCCGTTCATACACTTTGAAAATCGCAATGCTATTGATTGGCATTGCAATTGGTAACCTTGTTGCCTTCCTGATAACGCAAAGTTTGGTCATTGCTGAATCAAATGTAGTTCACTTTATAATGACATTTCTGTTTGCTGGTTTAGCACTACTGTTGAACTATCGCATAGAGCGAAAAAAGCCTTAGCACTTCTCGGGAAGTATTATTTAAAAACTTATTTAATATCTATTTGCATGATACCTCATTAAGGGTATTGGCTACATTTTTTATACTCTAAAATAAATCAAACCATGAAAAGGAAAATTTCAATTAAGCTTATTTTGATGACCGTTGTTTTTTTTAAATACTCAATGGTTCTATCACAAAAACAGACTTTTAAAAAACTCGATAGGACTCAGGAAAAGAAAATTAACAACCTTTTTAATGAATGGAATTCTAGCACAAGCCCTGGGGCTTCAATCGCTATTATTCACAACAAGGATATTGTTTTTCAAAATTCTTTTGGAATGGCAAATCTCGAGCATAATATTCCATTATCCTCAACTTCATTATTCAATATCGCCTCAAATTCAAAACAGTTTACTGTTTTTGCCATCTTGAATCTTGCCAAAGAGAATAAACTCAGCATTAGCGATGATATTCGAAGTCACATCCCTGAATTACCGAATTTCGAACATAAAATCACCATTCAAAACTTGATGCAACATACCCATGGGATTAGAGGTATAACCCCTTTGTTGGGTATGGCAGGTTGGAATATTGAAGACGTGATGACAAGAGAATCCATTTTGGATATGCTATCAAACCAAAAAGAACTAGACTTTAAACCAGGATCAGGTTTTTCTTATAATAATTCCGGATATATGCTTTTGGCTGAGATCATTGAAAGGGTATCAGGCAGTACTTTTCATGACTATTTAAGGATGAATATTTTTGAACCTTTAGGAATGAATACTACAGTGCTTTTTGAAGATAATGAAAAGGTTATACCCAATGTGGCCAATCCTTATTATTATGATGGTACAACCTATAAGAGGGGTATTCGAAACTTTAAGGATATAGTAGGTAACACTGGAATAAGAACTTCAATTCAAGATATAAGCAAATGGGTAAACAATTACGAATCGCAAATTGTTGGTGCCCAAGATATTTTCGAAAAAATGGTGGAACCCGCTGTTTTATCTAATGGGGTGAAGCTAAACTATTGTTATGGATTAAAAAATTCGGAATTCGAAGGAAGACAAGTCATAAGTCATGGAGGTGCCCACATAGGTTATAGAAGTCAGATTCTTCGTTTCCCCAGTGAGAACCTCGCCATCATAGTTTTAAGCAACAATGGTTCATTGGATGCTGACGGCAAAGCCTATAAAATTGCTGAAATATTATTTAAAGCAAATGGTGAAAATAGTATTGATAAAGCTGACTCAAAGAATGATCTCGCAATGCTAAATTCAGAGAATATTGATTTCTCTGGATTTGAAGGAAAGTTTGAGTTGCAACCAGGTTTTATAATGGAATTCGAACAGAGAGAAGAAAAACTGTTTATTACTGCAACTGGTCAAGGTACATTTCCCTTAGAAACAATCGGTGAAAGAGTTTTCAAGATAAGTCAAATAGGTGCAACAATAGAATTCACAGAAAACAGTCAAGGGGAATTTGATAGTCTTAGTTTTAATCACGGTGGTCAAAAAATGAACGGAAAGCGCGTAATTTTCAAACTTGATGTCTCTCAACTAGAAGCTTATATTGGTTTGTATTATAGTCCTGAACTGCGAACCACTTATGAGCTCAAAATTGAGAACGGAACGCTTATCGCCAAACATACAAGACAAGATAAAACGGTTTTGACCCCTTTAAATAACAGTGAATTTTCGGGTAACACTTGGTTTTTTGGATCACTGAATTTTCAATATGAGAAAGAAAAAATAGCTGGATTTAAAGTATCCACTGATAGAGCCAAGAATGTGCTTTTTAAAAAGATAAATGGAGATATCATTTATTAATCAAATAGTTAAGAACCCCAAAATCTAAATTTGTATCCTTTTGTCAGGGCAGAAACTCCATTGAATACCATAGTTCTATTTTACAACAAGATTTTATAGAATGTAAGTAGTCATTGACCAGTACCTAATATCTGGATAGGAGGTCGGAAAATAAGGAAATCTTAATGCCCTCAAAGAGCATTCAAGTACCTCTTGACAGAAATTTACCCAATTTAAAAATTAATAGATGTTCTTTTTATTTTTTTGGTTTGGGGGTGGCCAATTCGGTTACCACCCAAGGAAAACAGAAATAAGCAATTGTTTTTCAGCATTATAAAATTAAGGTTGCGACCCGTCCAAACTTGATTTAGTATCAAGACCGATAGTGATTAAAAAACCCTTTACTTGATTGTCTTCAAAAAGTACTCTGACGGTGCCGAGCCCATCAAATTCTTGAATGATTTATTAAAGGTTGTTTTGGAGTTAAAGCCTGCTTCTTGGGCCAAGCCAAAAAAGGTAAGTTCCTTGGCCTTATGGGTTTCTGCCAACGCAATAAACTCCTTTATTCGATAATAGTTTACAAAATCAAAGAAATTCATGCCGATACGTTCGTTCAACAGACGCGCTAAATCTGGATTGCTGACACCCAACATCTGTGCCAGTTCAGCTTTCATCAGCTTGCTGTTCAAATATGGTTTTTTGGCGACCATCATTTGTTCGAGCTTTACTTTTAAAGCATTCAAGTCTTCGCTATCGAGTTTGGATTGGCTATATTTTCTTTGTGGAAGATGCAATAGTTCTATTTTAAATACCTCTGGTGCAATCATGCCATAGTAGGCTATGAAAAGAATGATAAAAGCAATCGCCAACCATATGAAATTTCGCGCGTCGCGCTCAAAGGTTTCCAGTCCGAAGAGACTCATGCCGTAAACGGCTATCCAGACCAAAAGACAAACGCCAATGGCCATCAGAAAATTTAGAAAAAACTGTGTTTTAACGGCATAGCTCAATTCATTTTTCAGCTTTTCCCTATAGCTAAGAAACTGTTTTAAGCTCAACCCCCAATAGGTACCATTAACCGTTAAGCCGATGGCCACTAAAACGTTAACCACAGCATATAATTCCCCCTGTTGTATTCTGGCCACGATAACCTCGTTCGTAGGCACGATAAAATAGAAGGTTACAAAAAGAAAATAGGCTATACCAGGCACATAGTGCACCAAGTCTTTGGTCATAAAGCGTTGGTTCGTCAACGATGATTTTGTAAAAAGATAAACGGTTGACCCAAAAAGCAAAATGGCAAATTCTGAAATGGTGATCAACCGAAAATTCTCTCCGAACACTTTGGTCGTGTACAATACCCTACCCAACAAACCCAGAAAAAGTACAAATATCAAAAAGACCATATAACCGTTACTGTTTTTACGATTTTTTGCCGAACACAAATACACCACCAATAAAAACAGGCTCAAAAAGCACCCAAAATACACCAACTGATTTATGAATACCTCCATGAAAAAAAACTGGCAAGCTATTTAAAGCTTGCCAGAATGCCTTATTGTATTACAAATTGATTGATGTTCTGTATCTCTTGAAGTTCCATCGCTTTGTATTTCGCTGAAAATGCGTCAAAAGAGGCCCTATCATTCCACTCCAAAAGCACCGTATAATCTGGTTTGTACAGATAACCCACAGCAGAATTCGGGTTCCTTAATTCTAAAAGAACTTTTGCCCCTTGGCTTTTGGCTTCTTTCAACCATTCTCCTTGAAACGTCGAAAAATCAACCCCATCTTGCTTCCAAAGGTGGGTGGCCACTACCGTTTTGTTGGGGTCTATCCCAAAACTAATATCGTTTTCCATCTCATAAAAAGAAACGTAAAAAGTTAACCACATGGCTCGGCGTTGCTCATGAAAATCAGGAACATTATCCACGATTTCATCCAAAAACTTTTTTCGGGCAGCTATGTTGGGCCATTTTCCAAAAATAAAGGTGCTTGGCTGATATCCGCCTTGGGTCGTTTCTGCCACCTTAAAAAGCGGCTGTGGTTGATAGCCCATTTTAACAGCGAATGCAAAAGCAGTTTCCTTATATTTCGGAAAGAGTTTTCCCATTTCTGGTTTTCCGTTGAACAATAGAATATCCAACACTTCGCCTTTTTTAAAAGTCAATGTTTGCGATTGAGCGTTTACCATTGTGCCGCTTAGAAATAGGACCACTACTACCATCATTAATTTTGTTTGTTTCATACGTATTATTTTAGGTTTTACATTCATGTCGCTAATGTAAAATGCCCTCAAAACGACACCAAGAAAAACGACCTTCGATAGGTACGCATACGGTATACACCCTTGTTTTAATTAAGATTCAAGGGTTTTCCAAGGATTTTTTAAAATGGTTGATATGGCTATAAGTAAAAGAAATTTCACCTCCTCATTTAAGGCTTATAGTGTTTTCAAAAAGGGAAGGAGATTCTCTTTATAATTGGTTCCGATGGGGATTTCCATACTACCGATTTCCACATCATTTTTCGTGTAGGCCGTAATCTTTTCGCTGTTGACAATGTACGATCTGTGCAAACGGATAAAACGATCATCTATACGTTTTTCAAAAGCCGAAATACTTTCTTTTACCATTAAAGTTTCCTGCTCTACCAGGTGTATTTTGATGTAATCTTTTAGGCTTTCTACATATTGAATATCATCAAAAACAACCTTAATCTGCTTCTTGGCCTTGTTCACAAAAAGAAAGTCCTTTTGAGGTGTTGCAGTGACGGTCGACCCATTGCCTTGTTGCTGTACCTGTTTTAAAAACCGTTGTACGGCCTGAAAAAAGCGTTCAAAAAAAATGGGTTTTAGAAGATAGTCCAGCGCATTGAGTTCAAAACCATCCACAGCATAATCACGGTAGGCCGTAGTGAAAATCACTTGGGGTCTGTGTGCTAGATTTTTGAAAAAATCGGTTCCTTTGAGCAAAGGCATTTCAATATCCAAAAACAACAGGTCTATTGGTTGCTTGCCCAATATCGAACTTGCTTCAATGGCACTGGCACAAGAGGAAACCAGTTCAAAATCAGGAATTTTTTCAAGATATCCCTCCAATAGTTCTCGTGCCAAAGGCTCATCATCGATGATAAGGCATTTGTAACTCATACGAGATGCAATTTGAGGTTTGCAGAGAAGGAGTTGGTGGTATTCTCAATCATTAAATCATAGGCTTTCGGATACAGCAGCTCTAATTGTTTTTTAATGTTGGAAAGCCCTATCGATTCTTTTTGCTCCTTATTTGCAATCACTTGGGGCTTGCTGTTCGCTACTTTAAAAAACAGTTCCCCTCCCCTTTTGGAAATATTAATGTCAATATTGGCCTGACTGATTTCGTTCGCAACCCCATGTTTAAAGGCATTCTCCACAAAGGTCAACAACAACAATGGAGCTACCTTTTCCTCACCGGTAACCTTTTTGCTAAAAGAGATGTTCACCCGGTCTGCGTATCTGATTTTTTCAAGCGAAAGGTAATTTTCGATAAGCTCAATTTCCTTTTTTAGTGATACAAATTCGTCATTGCATCGGTATAAAATATAATCTAAAATTTCGGATAGTTTTTGAATGACCTTCGGGGGGTCGTCCGATTTTTTCAAGGCCAAGGCGTAGAGATTGTTCAACGTATTGAACAAAAAATGTGGATTTAACTGATTCTTCAAAGCGACCAACTCCGCTGTTTTCTTTTGTTCGTTCAACCTCAGCAACCGTTGCTTCTCAACATATAATTTAAACACCAATAGCAATAGTGTAGGATACAATAAATACAATGATTTGGATACAAACTCACTTACATTGGTCAACCTTCCCAAAAAAGAGGCATCATCGAACCGTTTCACATAAATCGCATACGTATTTGGAAACGTTGGTTCAAAATAGTAGATGAAAATCAAGTTACAAAACACATAGAACGCCAATAAAGTAGTCGTTATGGCCAAGGCAAAAGTTATGGTCCTTCCTTTGTTGAGTAAATGCTTGACGAGGTATTCAATAATGATATAAGCCAACAATAGCTGTAATGCGACACGAATGCTAAAAGTAATGATCAACTCGGTGGTGGTCGTATAGTACCAACTGGAAGTTGCAGATGAAAAAGCAAAAATGAGTACCCCAAAAATCAAGTACTTGAATTTTGAAGCCTCTAAATACCCCTGTAGTTGCTGTATCATAAACTCCCTTTTGAATAAAGATAAGTTGTTTTAAGTACCCTATACCTTTTAGGGGATGAACAGCGGGTAACCGATGACCAATAGAAGTTTGGCGTGGCTTCAACCATTTGTCATTACCTAATTGTCCTTTGGCAACCTTAATCCCCTTTCTAAACGCGCCAAGCTCAACGTGTCAATCCTAAAATTAGATTCGCTCGCAAAGTAAAATTTTATTCCCATGAAAAATCACATATACCCCCTATTGGCCTATTTACTAATGATAGTTGCTACTTCATATGGGCAAGGGGAGGTTTCGGGAGTTGTGCTCGATAAAAATACACAAGAACCCATACCTTATGCCAATATCATCATCAAATCAAACGACGCCCTGATTACCGGTGGAATCACCGAAGATACCGGAAAATTTGACCTCTCTAAAGTTGCGCTGGGCAGCTATACCCTAGAGGTGCAGTATATCGGCTATAAGACCGAAGTAAAGTCAATTTCATTGACCAAAGAGAATAAAAAACTTAACCTTGGCATTATCGCTATTGTGGAGGATGCGGTTGCTTTGGAAACGGTTGAAGTCGCCGGAGAACGGTCTACGATTGAACAGAAAATTGACAGAAAGGTCATTAATGTGGGGAAGGACTTGACAACCGCCGGAGCATCGGCCAGTGATATTATGGGGAATATTCCTTCGGTGAGTGTTACGCAAGATGGTGACCTATCCTTGCGGGGCAATGAAAACGTTCGTGTGCTGGTCGATGGAAAACCTACCAATATCAGTTCGCGTGAACTTTTGCAACAAATACCCTCCACCGCAATCAAAACCATAGAACTGATTACCAATCCGTCTGCAAAATACAATCCTGAAGGGATGAGCGGCATCATCAACATTACCCTAAAAAAGAACACCAATCTTGGTTTTAACGGCTCATTGAATACTGGTTTTACCTATGGGGAACGTGCGCGTTACAACAATTCAATCGCTTTGAACTATAGAAACGGAAAGACAAATTTTTACGGTAGTTATGGCAATCAATTGGGAGAAGGGGTCACCAACGGATTCATCAATAGAACCCTAGAGCGCACAGGGCAAGATATTTTGAGTATCACGGACCGAACTTCCCATCTTTTGAAATTTGGTGTAGACTATTACATCAATGATAAGAACACCATTTCGGTATATACCAATCAAAACTTCTTTGATCTGGAATCAGGTGCCAACAGGGACATTACATTTTCAGATAACCCCACTGCTAATTTTAATCAATCCGATCTGACCCTGAGGGATAACACCAATGCCACTTACAACATAGACGTTAAGCACGATTTTCAAAAAGAGGGGCATTCAATTGAGCTGGAAGCCGATTACAATACCTTAAAGAGTGACACAAACAACGATTTTGATTTTAGCGGTAATTCACCTTTAATTCCCTACGATGAGTTTATTGACGATAGGCGAACCAATACGACCATCAACCTAGACTATGTGAATCCACTTTCTGAAAATACCACATTGGAGGTTGGCTTTGAAACTAGACTAAGACGTACCGAAAACACCTATCTCACCGACCGAACAGATTTCAGGAATTCTGATTTCAGGTATGACCGTGATATCCACTCTTTCTATACAACGTTCAGTCAGCATTTGGGCAGA
>JBHJJC010000113.1:0-4517 GCA_050042945.1 Croceivirga sp. | reverse complement strand
GAGTGGGGCTAGTGTTTTTCTATCTACTGCTTTTATTCAGAATTGTTGTAGTGGCCAATTCTGCGAAGTCGGTCTTTGCTAAGTTGTTGGTCATTGGCGTAGGCTTGCCCATCGTATTTCAAGCGTTGATAAATATGGCAGTAGTAGTAGAGTTGTTTCCCACAACGGGTCAACCTTTACCCTTGATAAGCATGGGTGGGACATCAATTTGGATGACCTGTTTGGCCATTGGGATTGTGCTGAGCGCAAGTGATAAAAAACAGGCAGAAACGGATTCCCCTGTGATAGATGAGAGCAACCCCTTAGAAGTGTTGAGTGGACAACTGTAGAATTATACTGTCGGGAGGAGGAACGGGCGGACATATTTATCCGGCCATTGCGATTGCGAATGAACTTAAGAAGAGGTGTCCCAACGCCGAAATTTTATTTGTTGGAGCAAAGGACAAAATGGAAATGGAGAAAGTGCCACAGGCGGGGTATACGATAAAAGGCCTTTGGATCAGTGGATTGCGACGGAAACTGACTTTTAAAAATCTGATGTTTCCCATAAAATTGATAGATAGTTTGTTGACAGCGAGGAAAATAGTTAATCAATTTCAACCAGATATCGCTATTGGTACCGGCGGGTTTGCCAGCGGGCCTTTACTAAAAGCAGCAGCACAAAAAGGAGTGCCCTATGTACTTCAAGAACAGAATTCGTATGCTGGTATTACGAACAAGCTATTGGCGAATAAGGCGGAGTTGATATTTGTCGCATATGATGGTATGGAACGATATTTTCCGCAACAGAAGATTTCCAAAACAGGTAACCCTGTGCGAGAAGGTTTGGTCGATGCGAAAACGAATCAAAAGGTTGCGAAGGAGCATTTTGGATTGGAGCCAGGTAAGCCGGTATTGTTGGTTCTTGGTGGAAGTTTAGGGGCAAGAAGAATCAATCAATTGATGGCTTCCAAATTGGATTTTTTTCAAAAATTGGGAGTGCAGTTGCTTTGGCAGTGTGGAAGGTTATACAAAAAGGAGTATCAACAATATTCGTCTGAAACGGTAGAGGTCTTACCCTTTATAAACGATATGGATAGGGCTTATGCCGCAGCCGATACTATCATTTCAAGGGCAGGAGCCAGTTCGGTCTCTGAATTGTGTATCGTCGGTAAACCAGTTTTATTTATCCCTTCACCTAATGTAGCTGAAGATCACCAGACCAAAAACGCGATGGCCTTGGTTAAGAAAGAAGCAGCAATTCTTTTAAAGGAGTCAGAACTGAATACTGATTTTGAAGTTGCCTTTAAAAATTTGATAAGCTCCAAAACGAAGCAAAAAGCTTTGGGTCAGAACATTAGGAAACTGGCATTACCAAACGCAACTAGTGATATAGTAAATGAAATAGAGAAGCTGTTAAAGAGAAGCGCATAGTTAGTAAAAGTGGTCATTAAAATTAGAAGAGAACTCAATTTTAGAATTTGAATGTAAAAAGTATACATAACGTATATTTTATCGGTATTGGAGGCATAGGAATGTCTGCCCTGGCCAGGTATTTCCATCACATCGGAAAAAAGGTGGCTGGTTATGACAAAACCATTACCCCATTGACCCAAGAGCTGGAAAACCTAGGGATCAACATCCATTATGTTGATGCTTTGGAAGCCGTTTCCAATGAATTCAAAAAAAAGGAAATCACCTTAGTGGTATACACCCCTGCAGTGCCCCAAGAACACGAAGAACTACAGTATTTTTTAGGTCATGGTTTTGAAGTGAAAAAACGATCAGAAGTGCTTGGTCTAATAACGAAAAATACATTTTGTTTAGCTGTCGCAGGGACTCATGGAAAAACAACAACCTCAAGTATTTTAGCGCATCTCTTAAAGTCGGTAAATGTGCCATTTACCTCATTTTTAGGGGGTATTTCAGAAGACTTTGAAAGTAATTTTGTATTCGAAGGGAATGAATATTCAGTGGTGGAAGCCGACGAGTTTGACCGTTCTTTTCTACGATTGTATCCTGATATAGCCTGCATTACTTCTATGGACGCAGACCATCTTGATATTTATGGATCGTCTGACGAACTCGGGGGTGCTTTTCGGGAATTTGGTGGTAAAATAGGTCCGAACGGCTCATTAATAGTGTGTAAGGGCCTCCCCATAGATGGAATTACCTATGCGATTGACGAAGTGGCCGATTATAGCATCACCAATCTCAAAATTAAGGATGGGGCATATCATTTTGATATTTTAGGATCCTTCGGCATATTGAAGGATGTTTCTTTTCACAAGCCTGGAAGGCATAATTTATCTAACGCCTTGGCTGCTTTTGCCATGGCCGTTGAGGCTGGTTTTTTACCGAATACCTTAGTAGAGGGCTTGGCTAGTTTTAAAGGTGTAAAGCGACGTTTTTCCTATCAGATGAAAACGCCTGATTTTGTATTTATTGACGACTACGCGCATCATCCTACGGAAATCAACGCGGTTTTTGAAGCGGTGGTTGAAATGCACCCCGAGAAAGTCAATATGGTGGTCTTTCAGCCGCATCTCTATAGTCGAACCAAAGACTTTGTGGATGACTTTGCCAAATCACTGGCGCGGTATGATGCCATTCGCCTATTGGATATTTATCCTGCACGGGAAGACCCTATTCCCGGGGTAACGTCCCAATGGTTGTTGGATAAAATAGACAATCCAAATAAAAAATTAATTAAAAAATCAAATCTATTAGAAGAATTGGTCGAAAATAGACCTGAGGTTCTCATCACGCTAGGAGCAGGAGATATTGGGTTAGAAGTACCGAAAATCAAAAATGCATTGGCTCATGCAAGTTAATTGGAAATACATTAAAGTATCGGTTTTGGTTCTAACCATTGCAGGACTTTACGGTTTTGCGGACTACCGAGGTAAGCAAAGAAAAATAGAAGAAATCGAAATCTCATTTTTGGGGGAGAACAACGTGTACCTAACTGAGGCCGCAGTTAATAAATTGTTAATACAAAATTACGGTGACTTCAAAAAAAGGGTTAAAGAACAAGTAGTTTTGAATACCATAGAGGAGATTATCGAATCCAGTCCTATGGTGAAAAGTGCCCAAGTCTATTTCTCTGTTGAGGGGAAGCTTATTTCAGAAATTATCCAACGTCAACCTATTGGGAGAGTAGAAGGGGTCAACAGATTTTATCTGGATGATAAAGGAAAGCGCATGCCGTTATCGAAATATCATTCGGCTCGCGTACCCATAATCACTGGTAAAATAACGGGTAAAAGTCTTGAGGATGCTTATGTCATTTTAAATTACATCTATAAAAATGAGTTTTTAAGAAAAAATGTCATTGGAATTCATATTAAAGATGAGAATGACTATCAGTTAAAGCTGAGGGTTGAAGAATTTGTGGTTAATCTGGGTGACGCCCAAGACTTAGATGAAAAGTTCAAAAACTTTATGGCTTTTTATTTGAAGGCTACCAAAGACAATACTTTGGAAGATTACGCGGCAGTAAGTTTAGAATTTGATAATCAGGTGGTTTGCACCAAAATATAAGGTATGGAACAAGGGAAGTATTCAGTAGGGCTTGATATTGGTACAACAAAAATTGTAGCCATCATCGGTAAAGAAAACGAGTATGGAAAAATCGAAGTACTGGGCTCTGGCCGTTCAAAGAGTCTGGGGGTTCATCGAGGTGTGGTCAATAATATTACCCAAACGATATCCTCGATTCAACAAGCAGTAGAGCAAGCTGAGCTTAATGCTGGTCTGAAAATAAGCTCGGTAGTAGTAGGTATTGCCGGTCAACATATTAGAAGTCTACAGCATAGCGATTACATTACAAGAAGTGATGCTGAAGAGGTCATCAATGACAATGATTTAGATAAGTTGTGCAATCAGGTCTATAAATTGGTCATGCTCCCTGGAGAAGAGATCATCCATGTGCTACCGCAAGAATATCGGGTTGACGGACAGTCTGAAATAAAACAACCGATTGGTATGTATGGCGGTCGACTAGAGGCGAATTTTCATGTAGTGGTTGGTCAGGTCTCGTCCATAAAAAATATAGGGCGTTGTATTAAAAGTGCAGGTCTTGACTTAGGGAATATCACTTTAGAACCGTTGGCTTCGGCAGAGGCTGTCTTAAGTCAAGAAGAAAAAGAAGCTGGTGTGGCACTTATCGATATTGGAGGCGGTACCACGGACCTGGCCATCTTTAAAGACGGTATTATCCGTCACACAGCGGTCATCCCTTTTGGAGGAAACGTGATTACCGAAGACATCAAAGAAGGTTGTTCCATCATAGAAAAGCAGGCCGAACTTTTAAAGATGAAGTTTGGGTCCGCTTGGCCAGGAGAAAATAGGGATAATGAAATTGTCTCTATTCCGGGCCTTAGAGGTAGGGAGCCGAAAGAGATAACCCTTAAAATCCCTTTCAAAAATCTCCCACGCCTGTGTGTTGTTTATTATCTATCTGGTTTACGTTTAAATCAAAAATTTTGCTCTCTAGTATCAAAATAAAAATTTTATTGCGGTTATCTTATTCACCG
>JBHJJC010000112.1:0-54261 GCA_050042945.1 Croceivirga sp. | reverse complement strand
GCTTAGCTTGGAGGGCTATTACGGTGATTATGACAACGAAGTACAGAACAGCCAGGCCCCGGGACTGATCAACGAGCCACAACTGGGTATCAACAATGCTGTTGCCGGAAGTCCCTTTGGGGAAGTTGTCTTTACCAGTTTCTCCACGGGGGCCAACCTGCACTACAACCTGGAGCTGGGCAAAAAGTGGACCATCGACCTAAGGGGCGGCTACAACTACAATGAACGCGAGTCCTTCGATGTGGGAAACAACCTCTACAACTGGTTCGGCGAGGTGGTACGCGTACAGCACCAACCGGGGGAGTTCGGCCCGGCAGACAACTTGATTACCAAGAGCGAGCCCGTCTTCGCGAGGCAACAGGTGACATTTGAGCTAAGCAAGGGTCACTCGCTCAACCTTAGTTTGGCCCCTACCTATGGCCTGCGTACCGGCGACGACCTGCTCATCGACGGACCGTTCGACCCCGCTCTCGACGAGGGCAGGCTCTTTGAGTTTGTGTCGGGCCTTGAATACCGAGTGGAGTTGTTCAATGGAAAACTGGAAAACGCGGCCTTTGTGAAGAACTATCGCCAGAACGTCCGCATCGAGTCCTTGGACCCCAGTGTGGACCAGGTCCTGGTAGACGAGCGGTCGGTCAGTGAGTTTGGAGCGGGCAACGGGCTTCGCTATGAATGGTCGGAACGTTTCTCCACCAAACTCAGCTACGAGTTCGCCTACCGCCTGCCGCGGCTCGACGAAATCTTTGGTGACGGCCAATTTATACAGGAAAACCTGGAACTGCGCCCGGAGAACAGTCACAACGTTAACCTGCAATGGAACTATACCAATAACGAAAGCACCAAGATACAATGGCAGCTACAGGGCAATTTTTTCCTACGGCGCATTGACGATTTGATATTCCTGTTGGTCAACGCCGATGAGTTCGGCTCTTTCCAGAACGTTTGGAGCGCTACCTCCGAGGGGGTGGAATTTGGCGGAAGTGTCAGTAATATCATCAAGGGGCTCACCCTATCGGCCAACACGACCTATCAGGACTACCGCAACACCTCAGATACGGGGCCCTTTACCGCCTTTCGGGGTGACCGGATACCCAACGTGCCCTACTTCTTTGTCAACGGAGCGGCGGAATATGGCTTCGAAAGCGTGTTCAGGAAGGGCGACGACCTGTCCCTGTTCTGGAACCTACGCCATGTAGGGGCCTTCTTTGTAGGCTGGGAGAGCGCAGGCCTACAACAGTTCAAGGCTGAGGTGCCGGACCAGACCGTCCAAAATGCAGGGGTCACGTATCGTATGGAACTGGGAAAACTACAGAATTCGATTACCCTCGAAGGGCAGAACTTGGCCAATGCCAAGGTATTTGACTTCTTCGGGGTGCAGCGGCCCGGTCGTGCCGTTTTTGTGAAACTGACCACACAATTTTAACATGTATAACTATTTATTGAAACAATTAAATTTTAAAATGATGAGAACGATAAAATTATCCAGTCTTTTACTGTTTATGGGCCTTTTCTTTATCGCCTGTAGCGACGACGACACTGCACCGGCACCTGACCCCGATACGCAGGTCGATCCCGACCCAGATCCTGACCCCGACCCAGATATGGACCCTGATGTTGATTCGGCTATAATGATTGGTTATAGGGTAAACACACCGCAGGGAGCTGTGCGTTACTTTGAAGTGCATGAAGAATTTCCGTCCACGATAAATCCGTCGGAAGCGATTGAAATTGGGCTCAGCTCTCGCGTTTATTCTTTTGGGGAGCATCCATATACGTACAATGAAAACGCAGGAACCATGACCAAATGGAACGTGGACAGATCAACACTCGAAATCTCCGTAGGTGGCATTGTTAGTTTTGCTTCTTCAGGTTTTTCAGGATTTGCGGGTGGCCCCCCGATTTTCGTATCGGAGACCCAAGCCTTTGTTTCTAATCTTCGGGAAGGAGTAGTGTTGGAATGGAATCCAAGCACAATGGAAATTACAGAAGTACTGAATGTAGATCCCCTGCCGAATCTTGGCGAACAGTACCAATCGGTCACCGGCTTTTACGGAGAATGGAACAAGTACATAACCAGCAATGGTAAAGTGGTTATGGCGGTTGAGCATTATGGGCCAGAAGCGTGTTGTGATGAGGGCTTTCTTGCACAGCCAGGGGGTGCGATTGTGGCGGTATTTGATCCAGTCAGTGGTACCATCCAATACAATCAGGACGATAGGCTATATAGTACGCATGACGACCTCCTCTACGATCCTGTTACAGACAATTATTATGCCCCACCTGCAGATGGTAATTCACATACATTTCAATATTTTGGCGAGGACCTGGTCAACAATCCATTTGCATTGCTGAGGCTTAATGACGACGGCTCGTTTGATCCAGATTTCGCGTTGAATTTACCTGATAATATTGATTTTAACTTTTTTATAGACGCAGATTTTATTTTCGATAACAAGCTCGTATTTACCTATATCGAAAATTTGGACTTCCCATTGGCTTATAATGAGCGGTGGAGCTGGTTCGGAAGCGTTCCGACTTCGACTGCCGTACTAGATATCAACACCGGGGAGGTAACACCTTTTGGTGGGTTTGGTCAATATTCTTTTGCTACTTATATAAACAACAATGGTGGAACCAACTTTTTTGAAGCTTTTAACGGAAGTGGTGAAGGCGGACTCCTTAGGCAGGATGGGTTTGACGCTTTCACAACCGTTACCACAATGGAAAATGGGCGCTTTCGCTGGGTAAGTACGTTATGGGGAGAGTAAACACTGTTCAAAATTTTCGTTAATGATTATTTAAATACGGGGAGGCATTTTTTATATGCGAATGTCTCCCTTTTATTTAAATAAAAGGGATGGCATATCACCATGAATAGAACAATCAAAAAATGTATTGGACAACTGCACCTTTGGTTAGGTTTGGCTTCTGGAGCCATCATATTTATACTTGGTATTACGGGGTGTATCTTGGCTTTCGAGGTAGAATTAAAGGAGCAATTGCATCACGATAGACTTTTTGTTGAACCTAAATCGAACTCCCAACCTTTACCATTGAGCCGTTCACTAGAAGTGGCTCATCAATCCCTTGGAGAAGATGTAAAAGTACAACGACTATATGTGCCCAATGACCCTGGGCGTTCGGTCATCGCGGTCAACTATACAGCTAATTCCAATCCAACGGGAATTTGGTATTGGGATTCAATGGTAAAGTACCTACATGTATATATCAATCCCTACACGGCCAAAGTACTCGATAAAGAAGACGAGACCTTTGAGTTTTTTTATTTTGTGGAATGGCTTCATTATAGTCTTCTTTTGAAAACCGCGCTTGGCCAACCCATAATTGGCTATGCCACCTTGATTTTTGTGTTCCTCCTGTTTTCTGGTCTCATATTATGGTGGCCAAATAACAAAAAGGCATTTAAGGTACGTACTTGGTTTCGATGGAAGTCCACCTCCAAATGGAAGCGAAAGAATTATGACCTTCATAACATTCTAGGATTTTACAGTATGTTTTTTGTGGTTTTCATTGCCCTTACCGGTTTGATGTGGGCCTTTACTTGGTTCAATGATGGAGTGGTCTGGTTGGCCAATGGTGGTAAAATATTGGAAAAAGAAACAGTAATAGTGGAGTCGACCGAAACCTCCCCAGGTATAATACATCCATTGGACGTCGCTCACCAGTACCTTAAGACCAACTATCCAAAGGCCAAAACATATCGCGTTAGGCTACCTGAGGATACCATTGGTACCATCGGGACATATGTTGATTATACAAACAATACCAGAGACGTTTATCTCCAATTTGACCAATATAGTGGTCAATTGCTGCATACTGGTGGACAATGGGAAGACAAAACCAATGGTGAAAAAATATCGGCTCTTAATTACGATATCCACGTAGGCGCTATTGGAGGCCTCGCAGGTAAGACCATCGCCTTCTTTTTAAGCCTTTTTGCCGCTAGTCTTCCCGTCACCGGGTTTTTAATTTGGTATGGTCGCACTTTTAAAAAGGCAAAGCAAAAATCTAATAGTGGAAAGGTATCGGTGGTCCTGCGGGAATCTACTTCTTTCCAAAAATAGCGCAATGAACTTGCCTCATATGAAACTCCCGAATAATTTATAAATTACTGTTCAATCCTGAACAATGAAACAACTAAAAGCCGAAATAACCAGACTCTCAAATGGAACCGCTGAAGATATCACCAAAATATACAGTCACCTTACTCTTCTTTCATTGCCAAAGGGCCGGTTTCTTTTAAAGCAGAACCATTTTTGTAACCAGTATTTCTTCATCGAAAAGGGGACGGTTCGTCTCTATTATTTAAAGGGGGATAAAGATTATACGGTTTGGATGGCAAGCGAGGGTCAGGTATTCACCGAAATGGATAGTTATCTGAACCGGACACCCGCACTTGTATCGATAGAAACTGTTGAGCACAGCCTGGTCTATTCCATTGAAAAAAGCAAGAGCGATACGTTGGCCGCTATCTTGCCGGCCTACAATACTTTATTGCGCAGGGCAGTTGAGGAGGGTTTCGCCAGTATGTCAAGAAACCTTATTTCCTTTCAGAGCGATGACGCCGTTGAGCGCTACCGTAGGGTAGAAAACGAAAAAAACTGGGTGGCCAAATATCCCCTAAAGTACGTCTCCAGTTTTATAGGTATTACCCAGAGTACCTTGAGCAGGGTTCGTGGAAGGAAAGACTGATTTTTTGCCTTAGATCAAAAAAACGGATATTTTGACCCATTACATTTGTTGCCATAAACAAAATCACATGTTGGCAACAATTCTTATTTCCGTTGGGATCGGTCTTTTGACCGCAGTTATCATACTTATAATCGTACTTCCCAAAAAAGTACAGTATATAGAGAACATAACCGTAAATACTGATATTGAAAAGGTGTATGACGCCATCAGGTACCAAGAGCAGCTTATGAAGTGGTCTGCATGGCCATCTGAGACCAATTCCCTCTGCGCGGTAAAAAACGTGGATGGTCAAATAGGGGCACAGACCATATTCATGAACAAAAAGGGCAAGCAGTTCGGCTATCAGGAAATAACACATCTCGTCCCCAATGAAAAGGTTAGTTTCTTCATAAAGAGTGATGTCGCTCAATACTAGGAGGATGTAAGGCTGCACTTTATACTCCAATCGTTGAACGGGCAGCAGACCCAGGTCAACCTTTGGTTCGATGAGACCTTAAAAAAACCCCAGTTCTTGATTGCTTATATTGTGTGCATAACCAAATGGGTCCACAAGATGCACCTTAAAGATCTTGCGGGGCTCAAAAAATATGTAGAGCGCGAAAACCAATGAAATCTTACCAAGGGGAGCAAACCATCAAACAACTTGAAAAACGCAAGGGAGGTTATTACTATTTAAGACTGGATGCGGATATCATCAATCAGTTCAGTCGAAAAAGGGCTACCCGAATGATATGTACCATAGATGAGAAGGTATCCTACCGATGTGGATTGAACCATCTAGGAGATGGAAATTATTTTGTTATTGTTGCCGCCAAATATCTCGATGCACTTGAAAAGAAACTGGGTGACCAAGTACATTATCAAATAGAAGAAGACCCAGACCAATTAGGGGTCGATATGCCAGAGGTGCTTACCGTATTTTTGGAACAGGAACCGGAATTAAGAAAGGTTTTCAACAAGCTGACCGATGGAAAAAAGCGAAGTCTTATTTATCAGATCATCAAAATTAAGGATATCGATATGCAGATTCGCTCAATAAGGGATTTTCTATCTGAGCAAAGGCAGCGAATGCAGAATACATAGTCTATTGTTAGCGTTCCAAATGATAAGGGAGCATAAAATGAACACTAAAAAATAATTATGCCTCCATACCTGAGGCCAATAGTCCTGCATAAGTGGCTATCAGTTCTCTTTGATCGATATCATCAACGTTTTTGATGAAGTTCCGCTTTGATTCGATAAAGTTCATCATCCCCATACAACTGCCCCAAAGAACATAGGTCACTGTCAAGGGTTTAAGTTCCTTATTAATCGTTCCTAACTGCTGTTCCTTTGATATATGGGTTTTTACAAAATCTGTTATCTCAGCACTTATTGAAGCATAGGCATCCATCTGACTATGAAACTCGGGGCGTTCCATATAAACGATAAGCTCGAAATACTCGGGATAGCTCTGCGCGTATTGGTAGCAACTCATTAGCATGGCCTTAATAGATTCCGCTCCGCCTTCTTTTCCATTAACGGTAAGTTTAAAATAATCCAATAAAAGGCGTAAAGCTTTGATACTGACCATTGATAGCAGTTCATCCTTGCTCTTGTAGTATTTATAGACCGTTCCCTTGGCGATATCCAATGTTTCCACGACTTGGTCTATCGTAAAGTTGTTGACTCCTACCTGTTGCAGTACAGTGTCAGCAGCAATCACAATTTGCTGTTCCCTAGATTTCTTCGATAAGTGTTTTGTACCTATTCCCATATCGACCAGTGGTCATTATTTACAAAATTAATTAAAATTAGGCTTTCTTTATAGCATCAATTTTAGTTTAACAGTAAATATTGACTTATGTTCATTTATATTGATAGTAATGCATATTGTGTAGATTGACGCTTACTTTTTGCCATGTAACATAAAAATTACAACCGTTTTTCTTTTAGACCAACCTCTTCAAATGTTTATGCTAAAATCATAACAGCATTTCATTTAAATAAATATATAAATATGATTATCAATAATTTATACTATTTAAGTATTCTATCTCTTCTATTACTTTTTACGTACTTCACCCTCAAATCTCTAGGTTGCCCTACTATTTTTGTTCAAAATTATTGTTAAAACCATGAACAATTTAATTTTTTAATTACATTTGTCAAAAATGACTAACAGTCTTTTTTGATTTATTGAATCAGAAATTAGAAGTCAAGGTGGACTGTTTTTGATTTGATGAGCAGTATAATTCAAGGCCCATTTGGACTTTAGCACTTAATTTAAAAACACGCAAAATGGACAATTTGGAAATAAAGAAATTTTTAATGGCACTGTCCAAAAACAATAACAAAGAATGGATGGCCGACAATAGACAATGGTACAACGAAGTCATGGACCAATGGTTTGGACAGGTACAGCTCATTTTGGATAGGTTATCAAAACACAATCCTTACTTCGGAACTGTGGAACCGAAATCAACGGCCCACAGAATCAACAACAACCGAATGTTTAATAAAGATTTGCCATTATACAAAGACCATATTTCATGCGTGTTTGCCGGTATCAAGAATTTAAAGCACTCCAGTTTTTATATGGTTCTTGGAATAGAACAGCAATACCTGGGTGGAGGAATGTACAGGGTTGATAAGGATTTACTACTTAGGATAAGGAAGGCCATCTCAGCGGAAGGGGACCGTTTTAATGAAATTGTCAATAAAGAGGATTTTCAACAGTTTTATAATGGGCTCGTATCGGATGAGCAGCAACTCTCACGTGTGCCAAAGAGATTTGAAAAACAACATCCCTATTCACATTATCTAAAAAGAAAAAGTTTTACTGTTAGGAGGCCATTTTCTGATACTAAATTTTCAGAACCAGGTTTTGTAGATTTAGCGGAGTCGGCCTATATCCATTTCCAACAACTTGATGCCTTTTTTGTAGAAGCCTTGCAATAAGAGAACTTTGGAGCGAATCAAAAACCATATCGTATTGACCTTAATCGCTGCTGGTACCACAAACCTTTACTTTTTGTTGTGGTTCCTTTTTAATGATGGTCAGTTTCCCGAAACCATATATCAAGGGCTTTCTTTCAATGGTTTCTTTCTAATGGTCAATATCAGTATCCTTTTAGTATCCATGGTCACCATGGGGTTCAACCAGCTTGGTGACAGGATGAGGGCACTGGGATTCGGCAGTGGTACAAGACTTACCGTAAAAACTTCGATTACGGTGCTTCTATTGGTGTTGTTCATAGCCATGGGCCTGTTCTTAAAATTTACGGTTTTTCAGGATCTGCAAACCGAGACTGCCTTAAATCGAACTTGGATCATCTTGAATATGCCCAAGTTTAGGGCGTTGATGCTATTCTTTATGGTCATTAGCATCCTGATGTTCTTTATTTCAAATCTTGAAAGAAGAATGGGCAATGTGTACAGACTTTTTAGCCAGTCCATGGGTAAAGCGATACATCCGAAACTGAGTGAAAAGGGTTTTATGTTCGTGGATTTGAACGATGCCACCACCATAGCCGAAAGGTTGGGCAGTGAAACCTACGCCAACCTGCTTCGTGATTGTTTCGATATGCTCAACGAGTTGGTGGCCACCACCCCATTTGAAATTTACCAATTTGTTGGGGACGAGGCCGTAATCACATGGGATACTTGGATACCAAGCTCTGACAGGAAGGCACTTGACCTATTTTGTGATTTTAAGGGATACTTGGAAGAAAATGGAAGGTATTTTGAACGCTATTATCATTTGAGACCCTATTTCAAATGCGCTATCCATAGCGGCCCAGCTGTACAGAGCGAGATAGGAAAGGAAAAAATGCATCTGGTATACCACGGGGATGTCTTGAATACCACGTCCCGATTGCTTGGTCAATGCCACTTTCAAAACACGGATATCATCATCTCAGAAACTGCTGTCGTTCAAAAGCAGCATTTAGAGAACAAGTATGAGTTATGGCCAATGGAGTACACCAATTTAAAAGGAAAGTCAAAACCAGTCAAAGCCTATGTAGTTCGGGAACGTTCTGTCAAGAAGGATATAAGGGATACTTCCTCCGAATTTTTTTTATCACAAAAAATGACTGTCAGTCAAATTATTTAAAACAATAGATTAATGGAACCAAAACAAGAGAAATCAAAGATGGATAGATTCAATGTACGCTATGCGAGTTGGGTCGTAAAACGAAAATGGTGGGTCCTCATAGCATCAATACTTATTATGGTATTATGCGGATTTGGGTTTGGAAACCTCACCTTCAACGCCGATTCCAAAGTATTCTTTAGCAAGGAGAATCCACAGCTACAGGCATTTGAGGCCTTGGAAAATGTATATTCCAAAGACGATAACATACTTATTGCGGTCGAGGCGAAAAACGGTAACATTTTTACAAAGGAAAATCTCACCGCCCTTAAGGTATTGGTGGATAGTGCTTGGTTAACGCCCTATTCCTTTAGGGTGGACGCCCTCACAAACTTTCAATACACCAGGGCAGATGGTGATGACCTTTATGTGTCAGATTTGGTGGGCAATACATCAAGTCTGGATGAAGGTACTATCGCCAATATCAAGGAAGTCGCCCTTGCCGAACCCTTGTTGTACAACCGATTGATAAATCCCAAAGGAAGCATCACTGGAATCAATATTTCAACAAAACTGCCAGCGGACCCCGAAGCCCTTAACGAAGCCGTGGCCTACATCAGGGGAGCAGTGGGAAATTGGTCCAAGCAATATCCTGATTTGAATACCTACATGACGGGCAACATGATGTTGAGCAATGCCTTTAGCGAATCGGCCCAAAGTGATGGCCAGACCTTGATACTCTTGGTTTTCCTGATTTTTCTTGTCATGATTTTTTTAACGACGCGTTCCGTTACAGGTACCTTAAGTGCCATCTTGGTAGTGTTCTTTTCCATATCCTGCGCTCTGGGCCTAGCTGGTATTTTGGGTATAGAGTTGACCTCGGTATCGGCCAATACCCCCATTGTGATAAGTACGCTCGCCATTGCCGATTGTATCCACATTCTGATTACAGTCATCCAGCAAATGCGAAAAGGGAAATCCAAAAATGAGGCCATTGTTGAAAGTTTGCGCCTGAATACGGTCCCCGTTTTCATAACGAGCATAACGACCATTATAGGATTTTTATCCTTGAATACGGGAGACGTGCCTCCATTTTCAGATTTCGGGAACATCTCCGCCATGGGCATGTTTTTTGCGCTTATCCTCGCTTTGACGATGCTGCCCGCACTGCTCGCAATTCTGCCAATGAAGGTGAAAGCCGTATCGGAGAACCAGCGGGAAAAGTCCGGTTTCTATTCGAAGTTCGGAGATTTTGTAATAGCCAAACGTACCCCTGTCCTTATCGGTTCCGTGGCCATTATCATACTTGGCTCAATCTTTATGATAAGAAATGAACTGAACGACCAGTACCTTGAATATTTTGATGAGTCCATCTCATTCCGAACGGATTCTGAATTCATCAACCAAAACCTGACCGGAATCTACACTTTGGAATTTTCCATAGGTGCGGGGGATGCCGAACAAATCAACAATCCACTGTACCTTCAGAAGTTGGAGGACTTTGCGGATTTTGCAAAAGCACAGCCTGAAGTTATCCATGTGAGTTCATTTTCTGAAGTATCCAAGAAAATCAACAAGGCCATGCACGGGGATGAACCGGCTTTTTACGGTATCCCAAAATCCCAGCAAGAAGCAGCACAGTACCTATTGTTGTATGAGCTCTCACTTCCCTACGGATTGGACCTAAACAATCAGGTCAACGTGGACAAATCGGAAACGCGTTTCACACTGACCTTAAAAGACCTATCCAGCAAGCAAATGATAGGATTTACCAAAAGAATGGAAGACTGGTTGAGGGAAAACACTCCGGAATATATGCATTCGATGGGTACCAGCCAGCCCTTGATATTTGCCTATCTGTCCGCACGTCAACTGAAGAGCTTGGTTTCCGGCTCTTTGATTTCGGCCCTTCTGATAACATTGATATTGATATTGTGTTTTCGAAGCGTAAAATATGGTCTCATTAGTATTATACCCAATGTGGCACCGGCCATTATAGGCTTTGGTATCTGGTTTTTCTATCTGGGTTATGTCAATTTGGGAATGACCGCCGTATTTGGTATGACCCTCGGAATCATTGTCGACGATACTGTTCATTTTATATCCAAATATTTGAGGGCGAAACGTGAAATGGGACTCGATACTCGAGAGGCCATAACATACAGTTTTTCCACTGTAGGGAAGGCTATTGTATCGACCACCTTAATCCTGTGCGTAGGATTTATAGTTCTTGCCCAGTCCTCATTTTTATTGAACGCGGCTTTGGCTGCCATAACCACCATCGTCATTCTGGCAGCACTTGTAGTTGTAATGGCCACATTACCTGCGGTACTGCTCGTTAATCACAAAAAGAAAAACACAGAAACTATTTTAAAACGTAAAATCATAACATCATGAAAACTCTTTTTTTAGCATTTTTAGCATTTGCCCTTTCCGTAAATTCCGATATCGATGATAAGGGACGCGAACTGGCACAAAAAAGCAAGGACAACGATAAAGGCTATGAAAGTGAACAAGTTGAACTTGAAATGATATTGACCAACAAACAGGGTCAGGTAAGCACACGATACATGAAAAGCCAAACTTTGGAGGTTACCACTGATGGTGACAAGTCCATGATTGAATTCAATAGCCCAAAAGATGTCAAGGGCACAAAGACCCTAACGTTTACCCATCGCGAGGGAGACGATGACCAATGGTTGTTTTTGCCCTCCATCAATCGTGTAAAACGGATTTCCTCCTCGAACAAGTCCGGCCCGTTCGTGGGAAGTGAATTCTCTTTCGAGGATCTTACCTCATTTGAAGTGGAAAAATATTCCCATAAGTTCGTGGAGGAGAAAACCATAAATGGGGAAAAGATGGCCTTGGTGGAGCAGGTCCCCCTATATTCTGGCAGTGGTTACTCTAAAAGATTGGTCTACATGAACGTAGCAAAAGACCATCGCTTTGAGAAAATCGAATATTTTGACCGAAAAGGGGCCCAATTAAAGACGCTTGTCTACAAAAATCAAAAACAACACCTCGGTAAATATTGGAGGCCAAGCGAGCTGGAGATGACCAATCACCAGAACGGGAAAAAGACCTCTTTGAAGTTCACAAAGCGCGAATTTAAGACAGGACTGACCGAACAGGATTTCAACCAATCCAGTTTAAGGAGCTAATAAGGATTAACATGGGACACAAAGCATCGGTACTACTGCTTATTGTTACAGTCTTCTGCTCCACTGATTACCTGCTGTCTCAGGAAGGCCAAAAATGGGAGTCTGATTTCAGCACAGAAGTGGAGTTGGAACAGCGGCTGTTCTTCAATGAAGGGTCAAATGAAGGACAGGAACAGTTCTTTACTTCCGGTGCTTTGATACCCGAATTCTCCTTGGAGGACCTGGATGGCAAGCATCAGTTTGATGCCAAGTTATTTGGGCGTTTGGCACAGTATGATAATCAACGTTCCCATATGGATATAAGGGAGCTGTTTTACAGATATAAAGGGAAGGGATGGAGTATATTGGTTGGTTCAAACATTGTTTTTTGGGGGGTTACGGAATCCAACCATTTAGTAGACATCATCAACCAAACCGACCAAGTGGAGGGTGTTGATGGGGAAGATAAACTGGGGCAGCCCATGGTAAAGTTGACCAAGAACACGAATATTGGCGCTTTTGAACTGTATTACCTCCCCTATGCAAGAAGAAGACAGTTTCCTGGAAGGGAGGGAAGGTTCCGGTTTCCCCAAGTTTTGGAGCGCGACGATATCCCCTTCGAAAATGACGCCGAGGAATTTTCCCCTTCCTTTGCGCTTCGTTGGTCCCACTATCTAGGTAGTTTTGATTTGGGCCTCTCCAATTTTTATGGGGTGGCAAGGGAGCCACAGTTTTTGGGATTCAGTCCAGAAACTGGGATTTTGTTAAGTTATCCGGTTATCAACCAGACGGGGCTCGATGTTCAATTTACGAAGGATGCCTGGTTGTTGAAACTGGAAAGTATCTACAGGGCTTCCGATGATCTTGAATTTTTTGCCTTCACTGCTGGCTTTGAGTATACCTTCAATGATATAAGGTCTTCAGGCATTGATGTTGGTATTGTATCAGAATATCTTTACGATGAGCGGGGGGAACTCACCTTTTCCGGTTTTGATAATGATGTCTTTATTGGCACAAGGGTGGCCTTTAATGACGTGCAAAGTACCGAGTTCATTACGGTGGGTAGTTTTGACCTTTCCAAAAGCACCTACTTGTACAGTTTTGAGGGCAGTCGAAGAATCGGTAAAAGTTGGAAACTGGCGTTGGAGGCAAGGGTCTTCGGTAATGTTTCACAGGAGGAACTGCTTTTTGCTTTTCGAGAGGACGATTTGTTCCAGATAAAGCTCTCAAAATTCTTTTGATTTCAGTCGTCACCAATAACAAAGTAATATTCAAACCGGACAACGGTTCTGCTTCCGTAAGCATTATCAGCTTAGAACAATACAGCATGTGAAATGAAAACAGAAAACAACAAATACTAATCCGACAGTAAACGGCGTGGTAAATCCCGAAGCCTAGAATAACCAAAAAGGGCAGAATGCATTAGGTAAGCATATCTTTGATGAAAATGATAAAGACAGATAATTTTCAACAGCTAGAGATAACGAAAACCGAACAATTACGCATTTGGTTAGCGGAAAATCATTCCCAAAAGGAAAGTATTTGGCTGGTCACCTTTAAAAAATCGGAAGGTTCGCACTATGTTTCCAGATGGGAAGTGTTGGACGAGCTGATTTGTTTTGGATGGATTGACGGTATACGGCGTAAACTGGATGACAAACGTACCATGCAACTCATCTCGCCGAGAAAGGCAGAGCATTGGGCAAGGACTTACAAGGATAGAGCGGCAAATATGATAAGGGAAGAGCGTATGGCAGAACCCGGCTTTCGCTCCATTGAGATATCAAAAGAAAACGGGCTATGGGATTTTATGGAAGATGTAGACAACCTTATTATACCCGAGGATTTACACGAAGCACTCAATAAAAACTCAGGGGCTTATCAATTTTTTAATTCTTTGAACGATTCTAGTAAGCGTTTCGCCCTAAGGTGGCTCAAACTATCTAAAACAGAAAAAACGAGAAAGAATCGGATCGAGAAATTATTCATGCTGAGCAAAAATCAGGAAAAGCTATCGGGTAGTTGATTGGAATCGGTGCTTTTATCAAGATTGAACAATTAAAAAATATCATTGGATTTTTGAGAATGGGTTGTTCTTTTAATTCAACCTATTTCGGTACTGTGCCTTCCAAATTAAATCGATTCCGTTGTTTATGGCCAATTAATTATAGTCAGCTAGGGTTTTATAAATTTTTAAAATGATTCAGCAAATTATCAGTTCAATTCTTTTGGCTCCACAAAGACGATATGCCATACCCGCAAAAACAAGACTTTGGATACATAATTGACAAATCGGTCACTATAACAAGAATTCTCTTTTTCTCCGTTCAATAGTTAAGTCATTAAATCTACAAGTCTCTGCTGCTAAAAACACACGAATGTTATTCATAGTCCTTACAACGGTTATGTATTAAAGTGAACGGTACTAAGTCAAAAAGCTCTTTAAACTAAAAGGCTATTAAAATTCAAATTGGTTTTTCGTACCCATAATATAGATTATCAATAGAATTTAGGGTTTATCAGGATTTTTCAAGTCTTATCATTTTCTCATTTCATTTTAGTCATCACAGAACCAAATTTGACGAAAAATAAGACTGATGAAAGAAAAATTCATTTCAATAATTGCAACACTCTTTTTGAGTGTCTTGGGTTTCGCCCAAACTAATCACACAATAAGTGGATACGTAAAAGAAAAAATAAATGGTGAGGAATTAATTGGGGTAAACATTATCGTTGGAGACTTTACGGGAACCGTAACGAATGAGTATGGTTTCTATTCGATAACTGTTCCAGAGGGCGTTTATAATTTACAAATCACTTACCTAGGATTTCAATCTATAAATCAAGAGATAGACCTTACCAAGGATCTTAAGATTGATTTTGAGTTGGTGGAAGAAAGTTATGAACTTGAACAAGTCGAAGTTACAGCGGAAAAACAGAAACAAACCGCCTCAGTTCGTTCAACGGAGATGAGTGTTGTACAATTATCTTCCAAAACAGTTAAAAGATTACCTATCACATTGGGAGAACCTGATGTAATACGCTCACTTCAATTATTACCTGGTGTTTCCAGCGTAAATGACGCTGCAACCGGTTTTAACGTACGTGGAGGTTCCGCCGATCAGAATTTGGTCTTACTGGATGATGGACCAATTTATAACGCTTCGCATATTTTTGGTTTCTTTTCGGTATTCAATTCGAATGCGATAAAGGATGTCAAACTCTACAAGGGAGGAATACCATCTGTTTACGGAGGTCGATTATCCTCGGTTTTGGATGTTAAACAAAGAGAGGGAAACATCAAAAATTTTAGCGGTGAATTGGGGATTGGTACAATTGCGGCAAACTTGTTACTTGAAGGTCCAATTTCAAAGGGCGCATCTGGGGAGGGAAAAGGAAGCTTTATGTTGGCTGGCCGTAGAACCTATGCAGACCTTTTCACTGGATTTGTAGAAGATTTAGATGGAACCACTGCAAATTTCTACGATTTAAATCTTAAGGCAAATTATAACCTTAATGAAAAGAACAGGTTATTCCTTTCTGGATATTTTGGACGGGACCGATTTGAATTGGAAAGTTTTCTAGGAACTGTATGGGGTAATGCAACAGGAACATTACGATGGACAAGTATCCTAAACGAGAAATTGTTTCTGCAGACTTCGGCAATCTATAGCAATTATGACTACAACCTTGATAACTTAAGATCAGGGTCCGAATTCACTTGGTCATCAAATATTATCAACTATATTCTTAAACCTAGACTAAGTTGGTATATAAATTCAAAGAACACCTTAAGAACTGGTATCGATTTTACCTACTATGACTTTAATCCCGGTGAGATAAATGCAATTGAGGGGTCTTCAATTAATCCTCAAAGATTTCAAGAAAAAAGAGCAGTAGAAACGGGCGCCTATATTGATTTCAAACAAGATTTATCGGATAAATTCAGCTTACAATATGGTGTTAGATTGAGTAACTTCAATAGAATTGGACAGGATAATGTTTTGCAGTACGAATTTGGAACTCCCTTAACTTATAACGCTCTACAAGATATTTGGGAAGAAAATGAAGTTGTAGGATCCGAAAGTTTTTCAGGTGGTGAATCGATTGAAAACTACTATGGATTTGAACCACGTTTTTCAGCTAGATACCTGGTCAATGACCAAACATCCTTAAAACTTAGCTATAATAGAAATTATCAATACATACATCTAATATCAAATACAACATCCCCAACCCCATTGGATATTTGGGCCCCTAGTGGACAATATTTGAAGCCCCAGTATGCAGACCAATTTGCCTTAGGATATTTTAATTCATTTAAAGATGGTGCTTACGATTTCAATGTTGAAGCATACTATAAAGAAATGTACGATGTAACTGATTTCATCGACGGTGCAGACCTTCTTTTTACAGAGAATATTGAAACTCAGGTGGTCCAAGGAGATGCTAGAGCCTATGGCCTTGAACTACAATTAAGCAAAAACCGAGGAAATCTAACAGGCTGGCTGAGTTACACCCTGGCAAGAAGTGAAAGACAAATTTTAGGAATAAATAATAATGAGTATTACCCTGCCAATAATGATCAATTGCATGAATTAAATCTAGTTGGAATGTATAAACTAAATGACAGGTTGGATTTCAGTGCAAATTGGGTTTTTGGTTCAGGAAGACCGGTCACTTTTCCAACGGGCAGATTTTCACAAAATGGATTGGTAGTCGCCGATTATCAAAATAGAAATGGAGATAGACTACCCGCATATCATAGATTGGACGTAGCAGCAACATTGAATCCCAAAAAAGGCCGAAAGGGAAAGTGGATTTTCAGTATTGCTAATCTATATAATCGTCTAAATGCTGCGTCCATATACTTCAATGAAGTTAGTGAAGTAAATGATGTTGAGGTAGCAACAGGTCAAACCCAAGCCACGAGACTAGCTTTTTTCGGAATTGTTCCTTCGGTGATGTATCAATTTAAATTTTAAAAAACTAAATACTATGAAACGTGTATTCTTATTAACTATGGTTCTTTCATTTTCCGTTGCTTGTGAAACAGATGTGACGGATGAAATAACACTTAATGGTGAAACCCCCCGATTGGTGATGGAAGGCGGAATTGAACGAAACACTAACAATCCGCTACCGGCACAATCAATACAATTGTCTACAACAATAGGATTTCTGGATGACAACCAGCCTCAACCAGTAGAAAATGCTGTTGTTAACATAAATGATGGAATCTTGGATTATGTTTTCGAACATACACAAGAAGGATTGTACATCAATGAAGAAATTCCAGCCGAATTGAATCGTACTTATACCATAACAATCCAGTGGAACGGGGAAACCTATGTTGGTAGCGATTCGCTGAATGAAGTCGCACCATTTGACGATGTTTATTCTGAATTTGAAGAGGAAACACTGATTACCGAGGAGGGGTATTTTGTCAAATTTGATAGCACAGATCCCGTTAACATTGAAAATTTCTACTATTACAGGGCATTTAGGAATGGTGAGTTCATTATTGTTCCAGATCCAGGTAACAGTGCCACTTTGGTTGAAAGTGACGAATTTTTTGACGGTCAACAACGTTTCGGTGTCAATCCAAACGAAGAGGTTATCTATGAAATTGGTGATGCCGCCATTGTACAGCAACTCGGTATTTCCGATGAATACCACAATTATTTACTCCAACTTTTCGAGCAAACCGGAAATCAAATACCTATTATAGGAAACCCTCCTCCAGCCTCTATTCGCAGCAATATTGTTAATGTAACGGTTCCCAATAATAGGATTTTAGGATTCTTATATGCGGCAGACGATGAGGAGGAATCCTTACTAATTGCGGAGTAAATTCGTATCATTCAAAAAAGCCAAAAACCATGTTGAAAAACGGACGAATTTACATTTATCTCTCGCTATCCACCATCTTTGCCCTATACAATTTCATTTTTGAGATGGTGTTCTCAAACTATGATGAAGCGGTAATGGAGACATTAGTACTACTACCCATGGTTTTTGGTTTTCTAATATTGGTATATTGGATTAGAAAGAAAATTCTAGGTCTTAAATGGGTAGATAATTTTATAAAAGAAAGCAATTGGAATAAAAATATCTTTATAATAGGTTTGATTTCGGTTAAATCTATGGCAATTGCCCTATCATCAAGGGTTATTTCATTACTTCTATTTGAAAAAGAAAACACTGGTATTTTTGATTGGTTATTGCTTACGATTTTTATAAGCAATCTTGCCGTTTTGATATTTATTTATTTTTTAGAAGAGTATCTATCTTCTTTAAAAAACAATCACAAATTAGCCTTGGAACTTTCTGAATATAAATTAGAAAAGTCCTATGCAAAATACCATACACTTAAGAAACAGCTCAATCCCCATTTTCTATTCAATAGTTTTAATAGTTTGATATCGTTGATTCCAGTTAGTCAAAATAAGGCGGAGCAATTCGTCGTTGAGCTTTCAAACATTTACCGTTATAATCTGTCCCAGAGTGATGAAGTGGTAGTTAAGCTTTCTAATGAGCTAGATATGATTAAATCTTACATACACCTTCAAAAACTAAGGTTCGGCAAGGCATTGATTTATGAGGAAATCATAAAAGAAGAAATAAGTAAATATTTAATACCGCCAATGACCATACAGTTGTTGGTTGAGAATGCCATAAAACATAATGTAGTATCAAAGGATAAGCCGCTTGCCGTATACATTGAAATTGCTAACAACTTGGTATCAGTAAGTAATAACTTACAGCCTAGAAACAAGCTATACAACAAAACAGATTCTTTTGGTATAGGCCTTAGTAGTATTAAAAACCAACTCAAATTGATTACCGATAAATCTTTGGAAATTGTAAATGATGGAAAAGAATTTATGGTTAAAGTACCATTGATTAAAACAGATTTTGATGATTAGAGTGTTAATAGTAGAAGATGAAGATCTTGCAGCTCGACGTTTGATTGAGATGATAGGAAGATTGCCTTACAATATTGAAATTGTTGGAAGAACAACCTCAATCGAAGATACCATTGCATTCCTAAAAACTATGGATTTTGATTTAATGTTTTTGGATATAAACCTATCAGATGGTTTTTCATTTGAGATTTTTGAACCCATTGGATTTGAAACGCCTCCTATTATCTTCACCACAGCATATTCCGAGTTCGCAATCCGAGCCTTTGAACTGAATAGCATTTCTTATTTGTTAAAGCCAGTAACAACTGAAAATTTAACAGTTGCTCTAAAAAAGTTCAAGACATACGATAGAAATGACAAAAACCTTCAAGAACAAAACAACAGGTACAAAAAACTTATTGAAGATCTATCAAATCCATATAGAAAGCGATTTTTGGTAAAAATCAATAATAGACTCAAAACTATCACTATAGAGAAAATCAGTTACTTCTTTTCCGAGGAAAAATTATGCTTTATGCAGTTGAAAACCGGACAAAGAGTACCTGTGGATTATTCTTTGAAAAATCTATCAGAACAATTGGACCCATTAAAGTTTTTTAGGGTGAATAGGAAATATCTAGTTCATATAGATAGTATCAGGGAAATGTACTACACTTCAAAGTCAAAAATAAAAGTAGAATTAGAACCGGTAAATCCAAATGAAACCGAACCGATTTTTGTTGCGATTGAGAAAATCGGATTGTTTAAAAAATGGCTTTCAAGTTAATTCCCGTAACAGTATGATACTTTTTGTTACACTAGAATGGTGGGTGTTGAATATAATACGTTAAGACGCTTATTCATTTTCTAAACAGGAGTTCTAACCACTCTTTCTTATCAATCAATAATTTTTTTATAACAACGTCTCAGTCCGGAGGGTATTCTGACTGTAACAGATATTCTATTATCCTTTAAAATCGAATGCTATGATTAAAACAGTAAACTTTCCCGAAAATTTTGAACCCAAAAATTGTCCGGTCCATGCAAGAAATGAGATAGCTATAAACGCTCCTGTAAAAGATGTTTGGAATTGGCTTATTCATGTGAATACATGGCCGGACTGGTATCCAAATTCTTCTAATATTAAAATTCTTAATCAACGTAACGGAATGTTAGCGGCAGATACTCAATTTAAATGGAGGACTTTTAACACCAATATTACATCTACAATGAAGAAATATCAGCCATATGAACAGTTGGCATGGGAGGCGAAGGGGTTTGGCATTCATGCTTATCACGGTTGGTTAATAGTTCCAAAAGAAAACAGTGTTCAGGTTATTACAGAGGAAACCCAAAATGGATTGTTACCAAAACTCTTTGGTGGATTCATACAAAAGGGACTTTTAAAACAACATCAGATCTGGCTTGAGGGCCTTAAAAAAATGTCCGAAGCATAATTGGTAAGCTGATTTTTAGGCCTTAAAAATGAAAAAGAAAAATAAATGGCTCAACCCGTTTCATTGGTTAAGTCATAAGGGTTGGTTCTTTTATGATTTGCCTTACTTCATTTACGAAAATCAATGGACAAAAGGAGTGGAATTGGGTGCTAAGTCAGGTAGAAGTATGTTTTATATGCTTAAGCATAACAAGGAACTTCACTTGTCGGGTATTGACAAATGGCAAGTAATCGAAGGAGGAGCTTACAAGCGAAATCCGTTGAACGAATTAAGATGTAAAAGGAGGCTGAAACGATTTCAAGAAAGAGCTGACTTGATTCATGAAGATGCCTTGGTTGCCGCAGGTTTTTTTGAAGATGATTCGTTGGATTTTGTCCACTACGATCTTCAATGTAAGCCGATGTTGGGCAAGCATGGAGAAATGATTGCAAAATGGACGGTAAAAATCAAGGATGGGGGTGTGTTGATTGGAAGGGATTTTCGAGACTTTAGAGATTCTTTTTACCGTCTTGGTTATGAAGAAAATGAAATATTTAAGTGCAAAATCAAAGGTAGGTTTTCAAGACGTTTGGAATATCTCGTTGTAAAGAAATCCTATTAATTTTTACCGACAGCATGAAAGATTTTCATTGTAAAGTGGAAGGAATATATCATTTCCAAAGTTCAATACCTTCGGGTTCCACATAAAAGCCTGAATATCGCGTATTACCTTAGGTTTTAAAGAAGGGTTGACAATAAGATTTACCCTAGGCTAGTAAAGTTATATCCCATAAATGGTCGATGATAGTAAGAACAGTAGGGCGGCCGCTGGACCACCCGGGTTATGACAGGCCGGAGTTATCGTCGACCATTGTGAAGATAGATGCAATAGCGGCAGCAATGTTTCCAATAGGGAACAGAGACGTGTTTAGAAATTTCTGAAGTCTAACAAAAATGTGGGTATCAAACTATCCCACAAGTCCTTGAGGAAGCTTTTCTTTTCTAGAAGTCGTTTTATATTTTTTTCCATACCAAAGTAGTGTGCCCGTCACTGGCAAACTTGCAATGATCAAACTAGAGAGAAAAGCGATGATCTTACCTGTAATACCACCTATAGAACCAATATGAATATCATAGTTCATTCGAATTACTTTATCTGCAAATGTGGCCTCACTATATTTACCATAAATACTTGGCGTCTCAATTTCTTCCAAGGTATTGGCATCAAAAAAGCGATAGTCTGAGTTATAATATACTCCATCCATTCTACTGACTTCGACATAGACACTGGTAGAGTCTGAGTATGGATAATGAAGCTCAAAACTATCTGCTTCAGGCACATCTTCTTGAAGCATAGGAATCAATTTATCCAATGGCATTGTTTTCCCATCATTCATAGCCAAACCACTGTTATTGTTGGGTATAATAAACTGCGGTGCCTTGGTTCCTCCGGCAGATTTATACACTACATAATAAAACCAGTTAAATGCCATTACGGAACCGGTAAAGGCTAAAACAAATGCTAAGGAGTAAATGTAAAAGCCAACTATGGCGTGTAAATCATAGTTTTTCCGCTTCCATTTTGTAGAGGGTTTCCATTTGAAAGAGGCCCTCTTTTTTAAATACTTTAGTTTTTTTGGCCACCAGAGGACAAGCCCCGAAATTAAAATAAATAGAAAAAGGAATATGGAAATGGAAACTACTTTCCCCCCAATTTGCTTGGGTAACCACAAATAAAGATGTCCTTTTAGAACAAAAGCAAAAAATCCACTGAAATGGTCTTTTACATGTAAAACCTCACCTGAGTAAGGATTTAAAAAAACACTCTGGTAGAATTCTGGCTCAGCCTCATAAAAGATAACTTCCACAGCATCATCGGCTTTTTTAAAAAGGGTGCCATGGATATGTTTTGTAGGGAATACCTCAAGGGCTATTTCCTTCGCCTCACTTGCTGTTATTATTTCTTTTTCCTGAGGGACAACTTTTTTATAATCCGAATAAAGTGTTTCAATTTCATCTTTGAACACCCAACAACTACCTGTAATGGCAACAAAAAAAACCACAATCCCCGTAACCAGGCCCAATATTTTATGAAGCCAAAGAATCTTTTTTTTAAGTGTGGTTTTCATTGAGAATGGAAAAAGGGTGGTCCAGCTGAACCACCCGTAAATTTACGCTTAAACTTGTGTTTTACAATCGGAAGAATCCTTTTATGGTCTTACCATCTATAGTGGCACCTTTGGTAGCAGTGCCAATGGCAACATCTAAAGTATAAACTGCTGCTTCATCCGCGGTTTCAATACTCAAATATGCTTTGCCGTCATCTATCAAAAGCGGTGAGGTATATCTTTTGGCATGCAACGGAACATCCGCGACATCTGTTATTGTTTGAGTGACCAAGTCAATAATAACTAGTTTTTGGTTAAAAAAGTCTCGGCCAAAAGCGGTGTACCATCCGCCGTTATCATCCATTAATATTCTAGCAACCGCTTTGTTATTGCCTATGTAATCAAACCAGAAAATATTACCACCTGTTTCTTCTTGTATATTTAAGAAATAGTCAGCGTCGAACTCCTCTTCACCGGCGTTGATTTTTAAAATTCCTGATGGTTTGGTTGATTTGGGGGCAAAACCTGCCATGGTAGAACCACTTGAGAACGAATACATATCTCCAGACTCTGTTTGTATTAATCCAGTAGTAGCTCCGTTGACCCCTATATTGCTCGTTCTTTCATCACTGATTATTTTGATTGGGTCTGCACCCACATCAGGATAATCATAAATTGCTACAAAGGCACTGTCAGCCTCAACAGTCGCAAACGATCCAGAGGCATGTAATTTATGGAAGGGAACAAAAAGTTTATCTCCTCTTACCGTTAATGCCGTTGGCCATGCTACAATAGAATCATTGGTGTCCTCAAAGATTCGGGTTCCAACAATTTTTGAAACTTGAATGGTCTCGTAGTCCACAAAATGTAATCTTCTATTGGCAAAGCCAGCTCTGGGAATTTCCATGGCCAAAAGTGTTCCCGTATCCTCATCAGCACCGAACATTTCGAGGGCATTTTCGAAAATAAACTCACCAACAAGTTCGATTTCACCAGCATCGTTAGCCTTGTAACCAGCACATTGGTTATCCACACTAAATCCGGAGGCAAAAAGTGTTTTCCCAACGGGATAATAGAATCTCCATCCGAGCTGTTCGATACCTGTACCCTGTGCAGACAAAGTACCTGACTCCAACGAAGGTTTGTTAATGACAAAATCCGTTTCCTCAGCTCCGGCAGTTCTTAACGCAAAGGTAAATCCTGAGCTGACTGGATCGGGATCTGGCACTGGGTCTGGATCCGGCACTGGATCAGGATCTGGGTCTGGTTGCGCAATAGGTTCTGGGGTATTGTCATCATCACTGGAACATGATGTGAGAGTGAACCCAATCAAAAGCATGCCTAAAAAAACAACTTTTGATAAATTGAATGAAAAACATCTTTTCATAACGTGTTATTTGAAAGGTTAAAGATTAATTAATAAAATATCTGAGTTTAAAGTTGATCGCCCGCCCAGGGCGCTGTATATTGAAATTGTCAAATGCGAGTTTGTCAAATATGTTGCTAACCGCCATTGAAACGTTATCCCTGCCATTGTCGATGGAATATTCAGCTTGAAAATCTTGTAAAAGCTGATTGGGGATAATGTTCTTGTCATCAGGATTGCCCAAATCTTCGAAAAACAGAAAGAATTCTTCCACGAATCGAACATTCCAAAAAAGCTGAAGCCGATTTTTCGCTCCTTTTTTACTGGGGCTTAGGCCAAATTGAGCATTACCGAATAGGTATGGGATATTGGGCACGCGACTACCAAAATTACTATTGGGCAACCCTTCATCAAATCGGTTCTGATCCGTGATATTTTGATAGGTAACATTGGTACTTAGGCGTATGAGGTCATCATAATTTACCGTGAACCCACCTTCAACACCGGTACTTTCGACATCTATACGGTTTTCAAACTCTCCAATAGGGCCAATCGGCACAAAGCGAATGAAGTTTTCAGCGTTTCTCAAAAAGTAGCCCCCTTCTATACTTGTCAAAAACTTATCAATCTGCTTTGAATATCTTGCCCCAACATTGAAATTGTCACTTTCTTCAGGGTTTAGATTTGGGTTGGGGCGAATAAAAGTGCCATTGCCCAGTATCTCAAAAGTTTCTGGTACGCGATACGCCCTTTCGTAAGATGTTTTAAGTAGGAAGGACCCTGTTATATAGTAGGAGAGTGCTGCACCATACCCGAAATTGTTGAACGAGGCTTCGGTAAAAACATCATCATTTTGAAAATCTTGGGTGGTAATTTCTCCATTGAACCAATATCCTTTTCCGAAAACGGAAGTCTTTAAACGTTCAGAAAAAGCAAGAATGTCATATGAGGCACCAACGATGGTTTTATTGAGGGTACTAGGTGTCCTAAAGGCACGATTTAATTCATCAACACTATCCTCGCCTGCTCTTTCAACCGTATTTAAAGTGGTTGAAATTGTAAGCTTGTGACTTTTGGCCAAATCATATGATAGGCCAATTTGACCATTGAAAATATTATCGGTCAATTCAAAAAGTGAGCGGCGTTCGGCAAGCTCCCCTTTGGGGTCTCCTTCTTCCCTTACCACAAAATCACCGGCCCAATTGAATTTAAGTTGGGAAGTGTCAATGACCCTTTCCTGAATCTTGCCCAATTGGGCATAAGCTGATATATTCATGTTCTTTAATCGCTTTCCATATCTAAGTCTACCGATGTAGGTATCCCCCTCAGACCGAAATCTACCAAACGGCCTGAGTATATTGTTATCTGGATGTTGGAAGTTCTTTCGATTTAAGGCTATTGTTGCTCCAACACTCAACTCATCTGCAATTTTTTTATCAAAAATTCCAACTTCTGCTGTAACCATGGCAGAGGTGAAATCATCATGAAACCGTTTTACATCGATCGTATCGAGAAGGTTTCCGAGTTCAGGATCAAAAACACGGATATCTCGCATGAGATAATTATTGTCAGAGTGATTATAAAATGACGATAACTTGGCAAAAAAGCCTTTTTGGCGATTTGCATATTGGGCATTTAAGGAAGCTCTTTGCGTACTAAAAGATCCTTGTGAAAAAGAAGTATCTAAAAATGATTTTTTGCGGTAGCCAGTGATAATATTGACCGCTCCACCCAAAGCATCGGCACCGAGGGTTACGGGCACGACTCCTTTATAGACTTCAATTCTTTCAATGAGATTTGCTGGAAAATTGTTCAATGTTAGAGATGACCCAAAATTTTCCATAGGAACCCCATCAATAAAATATCGTATTTGGTTTCCAGATAATCCATTTAGGGAAAGCGTAAATCCTGAGCCTAATCCTCCAGCTTCGCGGATATTTACACCCGGAGACGCCTTTAAGAGCTGATTGACATCAGTGGGCAGATTTTTTTGTTCAATAGTATTTATTACGGCAACAGCATAACCCTGTTCCCTAATCTTTTCAGCCTTCGATTTTTGTACGACAACCACCTCATTCAATTCTTCGGTAGCTTCTTCAAGCACCAAATCAAAATTTGATTCATCGTTAATTGATAGGCTAATCCGCTGTAAAATTTTTTTAAAGCCGAGGGCCGTAATTTCCATACGGTATTCTCCTGGTGGGATATTCTTAATTGAGAAGTTTCCGTTTTCGTCGGCGACAGCACCAAAATTGGAATTTTCAAGTATGATGAGGGCACCTATTATACCTTCACCATTTTTGTCGTTGACGGTTCCAGAGATTATGGAATTTTGTGCAGTAACACTTAAAGAAACAGCAAGAAATCCTAAGATGAGAGAGATGTTTTTCCGGAATTTAGCTCGCATGGTAAGTGTTCTAATACCAGGGAGCGAATATAATTATTTTTATTCAATCTAAATAAAAATTAAATAATTTGAGCGATAAAAATTGACTATGGTATTTGTTGGTAGCCTTTAGAATTGTTTGGGAAATTTTATCTCGTTTTCAAAAGGGGATGGAGATGGTAAAACACCTGAACAGCTTAACACTTTTTGATGAGATATATCGCATGAATAAAGACCGACATTCTTTCTATTTAAAAGGTGCAAGAAATCAGAAGTAAAATCACCTGTAATAATAGGTAATTCCTCATATGCAAAATACAATTGGATTTAAAAAAATTGAGTGCCTTGGAGAAATCAGGATTGTCTTATGATGAAGGCGATGTATTGCAATTCAACCCTGATTTTCCTCAGTTTTTTGGTCCACCAATTCACTTACCACGCCTAGTAAAAATACATCAAAATCTCGACGGTTTTCTTAGATCGCGTAAAGGCAAAATAGTCCAATGAATTAAAATAAAGTATAAGTTTACAGATGACTATAGGCGAAATCTTTAGGTCATTAAGAAAAAACTGATAACCAATGATTTGAATAAAAGTATTGTTGTGATATCAACGATTTTTTGGAGTATTCAAGGAGCTACTTTTGGAAACACTAGCCTAACAATTACCTTTATGGCATGACTAACCACATCAAGGCTTCCTGTGTACTGCCCTTTCTTGTCATTCTTACCACTTGGCCATTTTACGCTCAAAAAAAAGAAATCCCTCAAAAAACAATTAGTGAAATCAATCAATTGGCAAGGGCTTATCACGATGCCAAGGAACATCAGAAATTAGACAGTATCTGTACAGGCTATCTACACTATGTTGAGCGGTCAAAAGAAGAAAAACCGACCGAGATAGCGGAGTTTTATTATTACTATGGTCAAGCCCAATATCAGTTCGGATATGATTCCCAATCCGCTGATAAAAGGAAATACTTTGAAAAATCACTCTCGTTGTGCCGCATGGCCATCAAAACAATTAAAAAAATAGAGGCACTCGAACTCAATGGGAAATTACACTATTTAAAAGCCCTGGTTGAAAGTGGTCTTTCTATGAAAACGTCAGAAGAGACCATGCTTAAGGCGACGGACTTATTTTCGAATATGAAAAAGCCCAACGTCGATTTTTTAACGAATGCCTATAGTTTTTTGGCGAGGAGTATGATTTTTCGCGGCGAAATGGACGGTGCCATGCGTTATTTTAGGTTAGGTGAAAAAGTGGTCGACCGTCTTATCGACCAGAAGGGTGCTAAAGCATCTTCAAAGCTGCTCAGTTCAAAAGCCAGTCTGCTATATGATAAAACTTACTTGATTTATTATTATGGTAAAACTACTAAAGATAGTGCCAATCTCATTGAGACCGTAAACGCGTTACGCCTTTTGCATAAGTCCTTTAAAAATAAAGAACGCGAAGGTATCTACTTGTCTACGGCCTTGAATCACGTGGGGGACTGGCTGGTGAGTACTGAAGAAAACAATACTTCGCCAGAAAATAAAAGACTGAAGCTTGGGCTTAAATATATAAATGAGTCCATAGACCTTGTTGTCAATAAAGGTTATAGAGGCAGCTATTATCAGTTTACGTACAATAAGTGCAGAGCTTTAAATTATTCCAATAAGTTCCCCGAGGCATTACATCTGATTAATCATCTTTTGGATACGCTACCGAGACAAGACGGTAGAAAGCCTTTTGTTAATGCGCAAAAAGGATTGATTCAGTCCAAAATGGAGAATATCGATGGGGCGTTAGAAAGTTATTACAAGGCAGTGGCCAGTATAAATTCAGAAAACAAAGGGTTAACCCGTGATTTTGGAAAATTCATCCCAACCGAATCTTACAACAAAATACGATTACTCACAAGAATTGCTCAGAAAATAGAAAGGTATTTTCCGAAAGAAGGATATCAAAATATAATAGCCAATCTTTATTATGCAGCCTTTCTTCAATACAAAAAAAGTTATTTAGGAAAAGAAATAACGACCAGGTCCAGTGATCAACTTCGAGCCATAGGTAAAGGGGTTTTAACTTATCTTCAGTTTATTCCAAGTTTAGATGTTCTTGCATTTTTTGAACAGTTGGAAATCATTCAAAATAGTGATATCCCATCAATGACGAGCAGTAAAATTGATGGACGTGAAAGAACGTTTGAGGACTCATTGCTTCAAAGGAATTTTGAATTGCACTCACAATTGGTCAACGCCAAAATTGATAAAAATGAAATCGAAATAGATTCACTGAACAACCTAATAGATAGGTATGAGCGTTACCTAAAAGGGCGACACATAGAAGGAAAGTCTGTGTCGTCAAATCGATTCTCTTTGGAAAGTTTTCAAAATTCACTTTTGCCCAAAGAGCTGGCATTGAAGTTTTATTTTGTGAAAGATCATCTGGCGGTTTTTTCAATCAGTAAAGATGATTTTGAATGGAAAATGATTCCTTGGACTACATTGGAAAAAGACCTTTTAAAAGAATTTAATTTCGATCTTAAACAAGGAAAGTATTCTTTCGGAAAAGCAGAACAATTAGCTTCGTTATTATTGCCAAGCAATTATGATGAATTTGAGAGCATCATAGTATTTCCTGATAAGCAATTGGCCAAATTACCATTTGAAATATTGACGGTTAAAGGACATTACCTGATTGAAACAACACAATTACATTATACTTCAGCATTGTCATTGATGAGGAGTAGGCCCCTCAAGATAAATAAGGAAACGACTGTGGCCATATATGCCCCAGAATATCCCAAAGTTGAGGTTGAATTAAAAACGCGCAGTGAACCCTATTTTTTGGAAGGAGCTCAAGCAGAGGCCTTGGCGATTAATAAATTGTTTCCTTCTGAGTTATTCACAAACAAATACTTGAAGAAGGCATTTTTTTTAGAAACGGCGCAGAATGCCTCAATCTTGCATTTAGCGATGCATGCTGTGGTCAATAATGAAGACCCCTCTTTAAGCCATTTATTATTTGGAGATGGAACCTCTTCAGATCAAAACTTATATCTGGAAGAACTTAATGCCTTTGCCCTAAATACAGACTTGGTTGTTCTTAGTGCCTGTAATACCGGGTTAGGAAAAGAAGAAGCCGCGGGAGGGATAGCGTCTCTGCAAAAGGCCTTTGCGCGAGCAGGGGCTTCGGCCACGGTTGCTAGTCTCTGGGAAGTGCCTGACCAAAGCACTCGTTTTATTATGGAGTCTTTTTATCGTAATTTAAAAAAAGGCCTTTCCAAATCAAATGCTTTACAGCAGGCTAAACTTGAATATCTTGATTCAGCCGTTCATGAAAAATTGAAGTCCCCTTACTATTGGGCCGGTTTTGTACTTTATGGTGATGACACTCATTTTGATTTTGCTACCATCTGGTATAAAAAACCCTGGTTCTTGTGTGCAATGGCGGTGTCTTTGGTTGCCTTTTTGAGTATGGTCTACTTTAGAAAATTAAAGTTGGGGCAACCTTATTGATTCAACACTCTTAACGATGTTGGGCAACAGAACAAATTTTACGGGAATTGACCACAGCTTTTATTGTATTAATCGTAGACATCAGCGGCCATTTAGCTTAATATTTGTAATCGGAAATATTGATTCACTTAGGGTAATTGTATATGATATTCGGCTGCCATAATAGCGGTCAGTTTAAACCCAATACGTTTGTCAGATACTGTTTCATAATGCTCTTTGGTTACCAAAAACCCTTCGGGTATTACAAATCCATAATCTTGGCGTACCGGCATTCCCAATTCAGAAAACACCTCTCCTACAAGATACAGTGCTCTTGTGGGCAGATCTGTTTTGGCCAAAAATAGTGAAACAGTATCCTTGGTCATGGTATAGTTCCTTTGGTAGCCCTGGCTCTCCAATTTTTTAGGATAATACTTGTTCGCTCCAAATGTTTTTGTCTCGTCCATTATTTTAAAGAATGCCATGAAATCATCAGTACCATACTTGATTTTTTCGGTCAGTCCTTCCACATCCACAAGACTCTCTCTGACGGTTTTTTGGTTTCCAAACTCGTCCGTGTACCCAACAGTATACCTCTTATCAGGGTGTATGATGATATAATCCGTCATCTCATCAGCATAGTTGGCGATATGCTTTTCTAAAAGTATGGTACCACTCTCTGGATCTACATAAAAACCAAATTCACCTTTAGCGGCACCCTCTTCAGGTGAAATGGTTTCGTTATAATATTCAAAATGATAGCTTTCGGAAAAATAGTATTGCCCACGCTCCGGACGCCAATTTTGGTCCCTGTAGGAAAGGGAATCTTGGCTCATTTCATCAATTGCTGTCTCCGCACGTTTGAGAACCAAAGTATCAGGATCCCTCAAAGATGCAGCTTCTACACTTTTTTGGGTCTGTTTCTCCTTGCAGTTAATAAAACAGGCAATCGATAAAAAAAGAATAGCGTATTTAGATTTTCCGCTCCTCACTATGTTTTTTCTACTTTGAAACCAATAACACAACCTGACTTATCATGATAAATGTAATATTCTTTGCCTAGCCGTATATCTTTTAATGGAACTTTACAACGACCCCAACCTCCTTGATTCCCCCAAGCAGCACTCTTGAGGTTAATTTCAAAATCAAGCACAGGGTTTCCTTTAGCAATGTCCTCTTTTATTTCGAAATCTCGAACCTTATCTATATCGATTGAACAATTAAATTTTTGATTTTTAGACGAATGATTAAGAAAAGAATCGACAGTAAAACCTGATTGATTACAGATTTTACTTTGTCCTTTCGGATAATCCCAAAACTTATTGGGTTTTTTATATAAAGGTGGCGTAACAACGGTACCAGATGCGGTTTTGGATTTAAGGTATACACCCATAACACCGTAGATCTTATCCCCATAAACCCGAGAGATTTTATTTAGAAATACTTTATAAGTTCCAGAAAGGTCACGAGTGTTTGAGGTTACTTCCTGTTTATCAGGATCATAATAGTAAATAGATTTATTGGTGGCAACCGCCCAGATTTTACCATTATGTGCAGCAACGTCTTTAAAGTCCATTCGTGTACCAGCCAACAATACCCACTTTTTAGTACTTTTCACCCATTTGTAAATACCTTTATTTCTTCCTACCGCATATACAATACCAGTTTTATGGTCTAAAGCGATCTTTAGTGGCTTTCCATTTAAGTTATACAGATTCCCTCGGGAATAACTTTTAAAGGCATTGTCTGACATTCTAACGCGCAAATCATTGATTGATGTACCAATAACTTGGTTGATACCTCCACGTTCATTATTCAGCCCAGTTGCCAAATTCCATTTTGAAGCATTTAAACGCCTGAGCTTTTTATTTAAATCCAACGCCATGATTGTGCCGTCCTTTAAACAAATCACCTCATTGGTCTTAATTCCAGGAATTTTAATCCAACGACCATTGGAGGCTAGATACACTTCTTTTCCTGTGGAGGTCATATACACCACCCCATCTTTGGTCACCGAAACTGAAGTGGCGTTTTTCGATTGGGTAGCATAGGGTAAAAACTTTTTGCTTCGGGTATTGTATTTCTTGATGTTTTTAGAAGCGTTAACGACGTATACACTACCGTCTTTTGGGCTCATGGCGATGTCCGTAGCTTGACCGCCCACTTTTACAAATTGTTGCGCCTGGGTTTTGAGGGTAATGAAACCAAAAATGATGATAATTGTAGCGCAAAAAGTATTTTTCATCTATTTAATTTGTATACATTAATACTTAGATAGTTTTGGATTTTTTCTCACGGTAAAACTGAATATCACCGGATTAATTTTTCCTTTTGTACAAACAGGTTCCGCATACAGTTCAATACTATATTCGCCGGGAAACATAAGCCCAATGGTACCCTCTTTTAGCATTTGTACTTCCTCCTCCTCTGGGTCGACGGCCAATAGACCGATAAAATCAAACGCTTCGGCAGGAATACCCATATCACCTGGGAAATAGGGTATAGGTTGTTTGCGTATCACATTTTTGACCAATTTACCATCCCTCTTGACTACGGTTTTGAAATTGAAAAAGACAATCTCTTCCTTGTAAACATTTTTAACCAGTTCTTTTCCTTTAAAATTGAATTTGAGCTGGTATTTCCCTGTTTTGAATTCCTTAAACAGGTTCACGGCAGAATTACTTTTAAGCTCCAAGCTGGTTTTGGTTTTTCCGTTCAAAGTGAGTTTACCTTCTATACTTTGTGCATTGGCCATGATTACGCAGCCCAAAAGAATGAATGTGGTTTTGAATATGTTCATTTTTAATTTTTAAAGAATTTTGAATTTTTAAGAATCGCTATGGCACTGTTTTTATAGTCGTGCTGTTTGGCATCAGGCTCATTAATACTATTAGTGGCAGGAACATTGAGAAATATGGTATATCCGTCCATCTTTACTTCTAGCTTACGTTGCTTACCAATCCATATCGCTGCTTTACCTAAGTTTGCAACGGATTCAGCAGATTTTAAAGAGGTTAATTTAGATTGCCATTGTTCTTTCCAATCAGAATCGTCTTCAAAGTCTTTTACAACTGAAAGAAATCCTCTTGAAAAAGTGGTTGCCATTGAAGAATCGAAAAGAATCATAAAATCACAATATTTACCGCTATAGCGTCTCACTTCATCCTCTTTTGCTTCGGTTACATGTGCGTCTGCGTATTGTAGTTTAACTTCATTCATACTAATAATCTCACCAAGATTTTCTGGTAAGTCGCTAAAACTATATCTGTTTCCCGAAAAGGATTTATTCTCGGTAAACGCAGTACCAAGTTCTTCTCCGACAATTGTTTTTTTATCCCCAAAACAAGAGGTCAATAAGATGACACTTAACAATAGTGCATATTTTAAATATTTCATTTTTTTAATTTTAGTTGATATATCCACTAGCCTTGGCCATGGCCAAAGCTGCTTTTTTATAATCTCTATTTTTAGCGACCTCTTCTTTGTTCAGTTTATTTCCTGGAGGATTTACGAATAAGGTATACCCCTTAAATTTTATGTTCAATTCTCGTTTACTTTCATTCCAAAGGGCTGCCATACCAGAAGTTTCTATCCACTCGGAGGATTTAGAAGTAGACTTTTGCATTGCCCATACTTCAGCCCAGTCTTCACCGTAACCGGTACTTGTCTTTGTAACTGTACCGTCAGCGTTCTTGCCACTATCTGGTATCATGCTGATTGAACCCCTAAGCCACAAAAAATCATTTTCACCGTCTTTGATATAAAAATTGCAGATGGGGGGAGAGTTTGGTACTCTTCTATCGGACTTTGAGATGTCATCAAATATCACTTTGTCCTCAGTAACACTATACATCGAGGCAATAACGGCAGCCGACATGTTTTCACAAGCGCTACTATTCATATCATAGTTAATGCGATTGCCCTTAAAGTTTTTATTGACAAAACTTGTGTTTTCCATTTCTTCTATGTCGGCCATTTTTTTATCACCAAAGCATGATTGTATCAAGGCAACGACAAAGAGGCCATAAATGATTCTTTTAATATTAACATTCATAAGTTTTCATTTTTGATTTGATTAAAACATTTTTTTATAGTCTTGGGCATTGATATGAAGTGATAGCCCTTTATTCATCGCAGTAACAACGCTTTTGGTAGTTCTGCTACCGTCAGTTGCGGAAAATTCCATGATAAAGCCTAGAACTCCCGTTTGTTCGACAGCTTGTTGGCTACCAAACATCCAGTTGGGAATGCTCACTTCAGGGGAGGCCCAAAAACGCATGGTATCCCCATTATGTTTCACCACATATTCATCACAGGTATATCCAATAATGGTCTTGGTCTGTCCAGTTTTTTGGGGCTGTGTAAAATCATACTCCCCCATCTCAGGCATTTGTTGTGCCTGACCGCCAGCCATATCTTGGTTCATTTGTATTTTCATCATGGGGGTGTCCACGAAAATCCGTACCTCTTCTTTATCCATAACAATGATGGAGTTGCCTTGAACTTCACCACCCCCATAAGCACCCATATCGGCTTTTATACCAAAGTAATTGGTCTCGGAATTGATAAGGTAGGATATAGGGTAGCTTTCCCCATCGTCGGTAGTTATCTGTGTGACTATCTCAAAATCAAAATCATAGATGCCGGGTTCACCATCTTTTAAGCTAAAACCTGGCGTAGTGTTCTGTCTTTCTGTAGTATCACTTTGCGAAGTATCGATGGCCTCGGTTTGTTCTATTTTTGGGTCGCTAACTTGTATTTGACCACTAAAACCACTGCCCTCAAAACTGAACTGTATCCTATTATCGTTAAAAGCAGAAATGGTAAGTGTACCGTCTATTTGAGCATCGTTGTGTACCAACTCAAAATTGGGATCTGTTTTGCGCTGCCAATCCTCTTCTGGTAAATAGGCCCCCAAAAGTCCGTCGTAATAAAGCGACATGGTACCATCGTCTGGTAATTTTAGTGTTAAGGGCAGTGGGGTATCTTCATTGATTATTTGATTGACGGAGATGTCAAATTTGTCTGCTGCATCCTTACCATGTGTTCTCCACCAAGCAGTGATGGATGTCGTTTTATTGGTAAGGTCATAACTAACCTTTGGCTGTTCGATTTCCGTAATGTCAATCGGCCCATGGTTTGGCCCCGAAACGGTAGCTCTTCCGTAGCTTTCAACCGTATTGTTTTCCGTTGGGACCTGTTGTCTTGATTCCCGTTTCTTGTTTTTCTTCTTTTTTCCCTTACCAATGGTAAAGACACTATCGATGGCCTTCTCCGTGGTTTCCACTGCCTTATCTTCCACCTTGCGGTCAACGGTTTCTTCTGCAGCCCTTTTTACCCTTTCCTTCAACTTTTTAAAAAATTGCGCCTCCGCATGCTGAAATCCGCTGAAGAAAATGAGCAGAAAGGTTATTTTTTGAATTACCTTCATTCGCTTTGATTTGTCATTGTTACTTCTTTGTTTTGAAAAAGGACAAAAGGTTAACAAGCGTTTGGATTTTTTTTGAATTTGATGTTAACCTTTGTAGTTTACATTCCACCAAAGAATAAGACTATCAAAAAGCTGGAAGACCGATTGCGACAAGGTGACAAAAGGGCTCTTGAAGAGGTGTATTTGGAATACAAAAGCACTTTTTTATCATTTTTTGGTTCGAGAACTAAAGGAAATATTGATTTAGAGGATTTATATCAGGACAGCGTCATTGCCCTATATCAAAATTTTTCCCTCAAGAAAGTGCATCTGAAAACGGGAAGTTTGAAAACATACTTATTTGCCATAGGGAAGAATAAGTTGTCGGTACTATTTAAGGAAAGACAAATACTCACAACGGAAGAGCGGATATATACCGAGACTTTTTTTGAGATTGATGAAAATCAACTGAGTGTTGAACAGAAGAGTCTACTTAAAGAATATCCCAAACTGGGTGAAAAGTGTAAGGAAATGTTGCGGTTGTATTATTACAGGGGGCTCACGGATAAGGAAATTGTTGACCAGACGGAATATAAAGACGAGAATACGATTAAGAGCTATCGTTCTCGGTGCTTGAAAAAACTTAAAACGCTAATTCATGGCGACTCAAAGTAACGAAGCCTTTTTTCGAAAAAAAATACTTGGCCTACTCACCGATAAGGAAGAGAGGCTATTTGAAGTACAATTTTCGGAAGACCCTAATTTTCGCGAGCGATACCTGTCGTATAAGGAGATGATGGAGATGGTCATCGTTGCCGAACAGAATGACCTGAAACAACAACTGAAACGTCTGAATCAACCTAACAAAAAGAGATTTAGTGTATGGTTGCCCATAGCAGCTTCTTTTGCAATATTATTAGGACTTGCATACTTTTCAACCACCCATACTAAAAAGGATTTGTTTGACACCTATTTTGATACGTATCCGAATGTCGTATTACCAACTACGAGGGGAAGCCAAGGAACCCAAGATATTTTAGAAAAGGCATTTTTCAATTATGATAGCGGACGATTTACTGAGGCCAACAAGGCTTTTGAAATCTATCTAGAGCGCCAAGAAGACCCTAGAATTTCTTTTTATCGTGCCATGGCGTTGATGAACGTGGAGAATTTTGAAGAAGCGCAGAAAATATTGTTATCCATCGCAGCATCTGAGAACGAAACGTTCGAATATCTGCCAGAGGTAAGATGGTATCTTGCCTTACTACACCTGGAAAAAGGCAATAATTCCGCTGCAGTATCACTTCTACAATTAAATAAAGCAAAAGGCGTACGATTTAAAGCGAAGGAGACCGATGAATTACTTATAGCGTTGAAAGACAAAGAAGACTAGTCTTACTTTAATTTATCTTTCTTTACAGCTCTCCTCGTAGATAGATTCCCCTTTCTTTTTCTGTAATGGTTGAGGCAGCATATGGAAAATATTTCAGGTCTTTATGCTGCAACTATAAGAAATGTCTTAAAATAGTACCTTTTTATGCATAGTACTGTAACAAAATGATTGTTATGGCGTCTATCTATTGTAAACAAGTTAAATCAATCATTAAAAAATACCATCATGAAAGCTACTAGTAACAGAACTATAACAGAATCAAGAACAGGACAATATTTCTCAACCTTTAGTGGAACCAAAAGGTCTCTATGGGCACAATACAGAAATTTTAACCGTTAAAAATTGAATCGGTAATCAAAAATGTACAATTCAGGGAATAAAACGGACAACTCATAACAAACGTTTTTCTAGATTTCAACAAACACGACATCTTTGTACCATCATTAATCAAAAACAAAATCAATCATGAAAGCATCAATCAACAGAACAGCAACAGAATCAAGAACAGGTCAATTTTTTTCAACCCTTAGCGGAACCAAAAGATCGCAATGGGCGCAATACAGAAATTATAACCGCTAGATAATAGCAAAATCAATCAAAAAATGAAATCAATCATCATCAATCAATCAACCGTGGAATCGAAAAAGGCTGCTATCCTTCTTCAGTTTAGAAACAGCAGGCGGATTCGCTGGAACGAATCACCCCGGTACCTTTAAATCAAACCTGTTAACAGGGCAGAAATCTCAGAGGACGTATGGCAATTGCTATTCGTCCTTTTTTGATAGGGTCAATCCAATTTTACGATAATAAATTCAGATCGTCGGTTGATGTCGTGTTCTTCGTTTGAGCACTTAACGCCATTATTACAATTATTTAATAACTGTTTTTCTCCATATCCAATCGCACTTTCCATGCGATAGGCTTCAATACCTTGTGAGATGATATAATTTCTGGTTGACTTTGCCCTGCGGTCCGAGAGATTTTCATTGTATCGATCACTACCCCTGGCATCCGTATGGGCTTCAATTTTGATGACCATTTTAGGGTATTCCTTCATGACCTCCACAATTTTATTAAGTTCTTGCGCAGCATCTGGACGAATATCGGCCTTGTTTAGATCAAAGTAAATATTGTCTATTTTGATTTTCATTACCCCATTTTCAATCATGATCAATTTATTGAGCTCTTTGGTCATGATCAAAGGAAGCTCATTGATTTTATCCAATTCATTTGACGTGCTAAAGGATTCTTCAACGGTTTCATACCCTTGTTTTGAAACAGAGATGGTATACGGGGTCTCACAATCCAATGACATTTCAAAAGCAAAAACACCGTAGGCATCCGTATTTCCTTTCGCCAGGGTAGTGCCGTCATTGGATTGTAATAATACCTCAGCATTGACCACGGCTTGGTCATTGGCCTTTCTCAGGACCGTACCCTTTACCGTTTGCTCACATCTAGGTTGTAAACGTTGAAAAGAATAAATATCGTCATCACCAGTGCCCCCCTCTCGGTTGGATGAAAAGTAACCACGATTCGAATCTTCATCCACGATAAAGGCAAAGTCATCAAACCTACTGTTCAATACCGTACCAAGATTAACGGCAGGGGATAGAGTAGCTGTAATTTCGCTCTCAAAGACATCCAATCCTCCCAAACCTAAATGCCCATCTGAGGCAAAATAAAGTTTTTCTGTGGTCACAAAAGGGAACATTTCACGACCACTGGTGGTGATTTTTTCCCCTAGATTAACGGGTTGGGAATAGTTACCATCTTCTTGGATGTGAACGTAATAAATATCTGTATTGCCTAAGCCACCCGGCATGTCGGAAACAAAGAACAATCTCTTGCCATCTGGACTTACCGCGGGCTGCCCTACTGAATAAGATACGTTATTAAAAGAAACCTCCTCTGGTCTGGTCCAAAAACCACCTTGTAGTTCACTACGATACATTTTTAGGTGGTTGGTACCCTCGGTATCCCTTTCCAAAAATTTATTGGTATAATTGTTTCGGGTAAAATACATTACCGTGCCCTCTTGGTTAAAGCTTGTCATTGCCTCGTGATATTTTTTGTTGAAATCAGTTCCAAAGGCACTGACTTCAACCAAGTCACTACCCAATTGTATGGTATCGGCTTCGTATAGGTTGAGGTAAGGCTGTTCGTTCCATGTATACCGTCGGGTATGCATATTCATGGAATCACGACTTGAGGCGAATACAATCTTATCTTTATAATACATCGGACCAAAATCGGCAAAGCTGGAGTTCAATGATAGGTGGGTCACCACAAATTGCGGCTGTTGATGGAGCAGTGCATCCAAGGCCACATCATTATCAATAAACTGGGCTACCTTAAAACCTTTTGTTTCAGCCTTATCTGAATAAATCTTCATCAAAGCTTTGGCCAATTTATAGTTGCCCACACCCTTTAATGTATGGATGTATTTAAATACATATTCCAACGTCAATGTTCTTTCATATTTGGAGAACAATTGCCCATACCACTTTACGGCATTTGCCATATCGGCGTTATGATAGTACGTATCTCCTAGTCGTTGTAGTGTTTCTTGGGAGTCATCCCCCTTGCGTACCTTTCTTTCATATGCTTTGGCGGCATCGATGTAATGAAAATTATCGAAGTTTTTCTCCGCCATGGATGTTGATTCTTGCGACCATCCAGCGATTAGAAATGTAAGGGTTACCAAAAATGTAATAAATGTCTTCATGCTATGGGCTTAATAGAATCTTGGGGATTTTAAACGGTTTTCCCTTGAAATCAATTCAAATCGTAAAAAGACTTCATGGGTGCCACTATTAAAATTTCTGAGGTCGGTCGTAGTTCGGTCATAGGCGTATCCAATATTTAAGGCGGGAGAGATTTGAAGCCCCAAAAGGCCCGAAAATGAATCATCCCATCGATAGGCAATACCAGCAGTCACAGTTTCGCGAAACATAAAATTGGCTGATAGGTCTGCAATAACAGGAGCTCCCGGTACCCATTTCATAAAAAGGGCCGGTTTAAATTTGATGTCGGCAGTAAGGTCGCGTATGATACCCGCAATTAAAAAGTAGTGCAATCGTTCGGTAGCAATTTCTTGGGTTTCTCCATTATAATGGTCTTCTGAAAAGAAGTTGGGTACGGCAAAGCCTAAATAACCTCGTTCGGTATGATAGTAGACCCCCGCACCGATGGTCGGAAAAAATCGATTTTCTATATTATTCTGAAAGGCTAGATCAGGATTTTGAATATTTCCTTCGGAAAAATCAACATTAAAGATGCGCCCTCCGGCTTTTAATCCCAAGGATAAACGTTGACTATTTGCTCCAATAGGAAGCGTATAAGCAAAGTTTCCATCTAAGAAGAGCTCGTTGGATGGTCCCAATTCATCATAGGTTGCGACGATACCCAGTCCTGCGCGTTCACCCACCGGTCCATCAATGGCCAATACCTGCGATGTAGGAGCCCCATTGACACCGACCCACTGCGAGCGGTGCATACCCAATACGGATAGATGGCCACGTGAACCTGCGTAACCGGGGTTCACTGTTAAGGTGTTGTACATATATTGTGTGAACTGCGGATCTTGTTGGGCCTGTAACTGAAATAATAGCAGTAGCGGTAGCACCAAAACTGTTTTTTTGAACACTGTATTTATTTGTATTGCTTTCATAACTACTGATATCATTTTATCTATTGATGTATAACCAATCGGCGATAGCCACTGAACCATCACCTAAATCAAGAATGTAATAGTAGGTGCCCACAGGTAAGAATTCTTCTTGTTGTATAACCGCCCTACCATTGGAGGTGCCGTCAAATTCATTGAAATACCCCTGTTTTTCATAAACAATATTGCCCCATCTATTATAAATTTTTAAGGTGTTGTTGGGGTATCTTGAAATACAGTCGATGACAAATGTTTCATTGACCCCATCACCGTTGGGTGAGAATTCATTATAGAACACTAAACAGGTTGGTTCAATAGTTGCCGTGGCGATATCATTGGATTCGTTATTGTCAAACTGGTCCATAAAGGCCAATTGGGCGACGTTTTCATAATCTTCAATGTCAAGAACTTCAACTAGAATCGTTAAGGTGGCCGTTTCAGTACCATTTAGGGCATCTAGCTCCCAAAACCCTTCCGAAGCATCATAAGTTCCGTTGGTCGTATTTGCTGATATGAATCGGTAGCCATTTGGCAATGTCTCCTCGATACCAATATTAGTAGCTTGTAAAACACCATTGTTCGTCACCATGATGGTGAAGATGATTTCGTCACCGATGTTCGGTCTAGGATTGTCCACCGTTTTTTGAAGTGCTACATCTACTGATTGCGGTGTAACCACGACGACAGCCTCGTCGTCATCAGGTAGGCCATCATTTAAATCGTCCACTTCAAGGTCTTCATTGGCATCACTATCAGGATCGATTTGATCGCTTTCGGTGATTTGCACCTGATTGGTGTATTCATTGGCTACCCCTGTTGGCGCATTTACCGTTGCCAGAACAATCAAGGTCTCTGTAGTACCATTCGGAATTACTCCATTGGTGTTCCAGATTCCTGTGTTTTCATCATAGATTCCTGCTGTGGCCGTATGGGTTACATAGGTGAACCCTATGGGCATTATTTCGCTGACCACTACGCCAGTGGCATTACTGTCCCCACTATTGGTAAGATTAATGGTAAATTCGATAATATCACCAACATTGGGGGTTTCGTTATCGACCGTTTTCGTAAGCGATAGGTCTGCTAGGCCCGTGGGTACAGGATTCACGGTATCTTGATCATCTTCAGAATTTAGATTGTTATCAGGTGAGGAATCTGGGTCAAAGGTATCCAGCGCAATCAATTCTGCCGTGTTGGAATAGTCCCCATTCGATAAGACCGTCGCAACAATGACCAAAGTTTCCGTCGTACCATTTGTCAGGGAAGCAATATCCCAAGAACCGATGACCTCGTCATATAATCCTACCGATGGTGTGGCACTTATAAAGTTGTAACCGCTTGCTAAAACATCTTCAATAACCAATCCTGTGGCATCGCTTGGCCCATCATTGTTCACTGTCACAGTAAAAGTAATGGTGCTTCCGACCGATGGGGCCAAATTATCGGCTGATTTTACCACAGAAATATCTGTAATCACTCGGGGCAGGGTCACCTGCTCATCTTGATCATCTTCAGCCGATACGTTGTTATTGGGCATTGAGTTGGGGTCAAGTTCGTTTACGGCTATTAACTCCGCTTGATTTAGATAGCTGCCGTTGGTATTGATGGTCACCGTGATATTTAATACGGCGCTGGCATCTGCGGCAAGACTGGCCACATTCCATATACCAGTACTGGGGTCATAGGTTCCTCCACTGTCATCAGAAACATAGGCATATCCAAAAGGTAATGCATCGGCAACTTGTATTCCCGTGGCATCACTTGGCCCAGCATTGTCAAGGGTCAACGTAAAGGTTATTTGGTCTGAAACGTCGGGGAATTCGTTATCAACCGACTTGGTCAAGGAAAGGTCTGCAATGGGAATCGGTGTAGAGCCGATGCCGCCAAAATCATCTTCGGTATTTACCCCATTATTCGGTGTCGAATCGACATCTAAATTATCACTTGCCGTTATTTCGGCCGTATTCATATAATCCCCAGTTGGATTAACACTTACCTGTATTTCCAAGGTTTCAGTGGTACCGTTGGGAAGGGTGCCGTTTACGTTCCAGACCCCGTTATTTTCGTCATACAACCCAGCAGTTGTATTATGTGAAATATAGGTATACCCCGAAGGCAAAAGATCGGTTATCACTACCCCTGACGTATCGCTAGGACCATTGTTCGTTACATTGATCGTAAATTCGATTGTATCGCCCACCAAAGGAGTGGCATCATCCACGGTCTTGGTCAGTTCAAGATCGGAAACTAAAATAGGGGTTGGTTCTATGGTTTCTTGATTATCTTCGGTATCATCATTGTTCGCTGGAAGTGAGTCAATATCATCTTCATTCAAATCGGTCAATTCCGCTGTGTTCGTGTAAATACCATTGGCAAGAACTGTCGCTTCAATGGTCATCGTTTCCGTGATACCATCTGCCAAGTCGCCTATGGTCCAAGAGCCATTGAGCGGTTCATAGGTCCCGACTGAAGGCGTTGAGGTGACATAGTCATACCCAGATTCCAATAGGTCGGTGACTACAACTGCCGAAGCATCACTGGGCCCGTCATTGGTCACCGTAAGAGTAAAGATGATATTCCCGCCCACATTAGGAGTCATTATGTCAGCGGTTTTTGTCAGTGAAATATCCACTAATTGTCTTGGTGTGATGATGACTTCGTCTTGATCATCTTCAGCGGGAATGGTATTATTCGGAGTGGAATCCTCATCCAATTGGTCATGCGCGACAACTTCGGCCCTATTGATATAATCGCCAGTGGTATTCACGTTGGCCGTGATGTTCAATATTGCGTTTGCGCCGTTGGCCAAATTGGGGATATTCCAAATTCCGGTTCCAGAATTAAAAGCGCCACCGCTGTCGTCAGTGACATAGCTAAACCCCGAAGGTATTTGGTCGCTCACCTCGATGCCCGTGGCCTCACTTGGGCCTTCATTGGTAACTGTAATGGTAAAGACTACATTGCCGTTTACATCAGGTGTCGTAGTATCAACTGTTTTGGTCAAGGCCAAATCAGCTACTTCTATTGGGGTTACGATGACATCATCTTGATCATCTTCAGCCAAAACATTGTTATTTGGGGTTGAATCAATATCGAAGATGGACGCCGCCGTTACCTCCGCAACATTGGTATACACCCCAGTTGTATTCACCAATACATCGATGACAAGGGTTTCGGTTCCGCCAGCGGATACATCACCCACTTGCCAGACTCCCGTATTTTCGTTGTAAATCCCAGACGTTGCGCTATACAGTACAAAGTCGTATCCTGAAGGCAACAAATCTTCCACCACGACATTATCGGCATCTACACCACCCACATTAAAGACGGTAATTTCAAAGCTGATTTCACTGTCCACCAAGGGTGTGGTATCCCCATCAACCACAATTTTTGTGAGTTCAAGGTCGCCGATATTCGGTGTAACCGTTAACGTATCTTCATCATCGTCGTCACCATTTCCATCACCATCTTCGTCCACAGTATTACCTATAGTCGGGTCACTATCGGGATCAAATTGATCGCTGGCCGTAATTAAGGCTGAATTTTGATATTCGTTGGGTGCCCCAGTGGGTGCATTTACCGTTGCTTCATAGGTGACAGAAGTATTACCTCCATTGGCCAATATGGTCAGGCCGGTCCATGAGGCTGTATTTCCGCCACCAACACCACCATTGTTTACGGTCGTTAAGGTAAAGCCCGAAGGTAAAACGTCTTCCAAGGCCACCCCTGTTGCCACATTAGGGCCAAGATTTGTTATGGTCAAGGTGAACGTCACCGTGCTACCCACATCAGGGGTGCTATCACTTACCGATTTTTCTAAACTTAAATCGGCCTGCTGGGGTATAATGGAAAGCCCATCTTCATCGTCTTCACTTTGATTGCCATCATCATTGTTTGGTGTACTGTCCACATCAAATTGGTCAGCTGCGGTCGACTGGGTGATATGCAGGTATTCATCTACAACTCCTGTGGGCGCCAAAACTTCAGCATCAAAAGTAAGGGTCAAGGTATCGCTTCCCACCGGTACGGTCAATCCAGACCATGAAATCACTCCACCGGCCTCAGTGCCGCCGTTACTTATACCCGTAATGTTTCCAAATCCTGTTGGTAATAGGTCTTCGATGGACACCCCAGTTGCGAGTACATCACCTAAATTACTGATGTCAATAGTGAAGGTAACCACTTCGCCAACATTGGGGTTGGAATCACTTACATTGATATCCAATTCCAAATCAATAACCTGCGGAGTGATGACAAAGAAGTCCTCATCATCTTCACTTTGATCCCCATCATCATTAAAGGGTTCACTATCGGGGTCATCCTGATCGCTTGCTGCGATTTCTGCAATGTTCAAATATTCATTGGCAAACCCTGAGGGCTCGCTTACGGTAACCTCATAGCTCACCGTTGTACTACCAACGGGAAGACTGGGGATATCCCAATTTAAAAACGGTACTGCAATGGCAGTACCGCCATTATTGATGGACACAAAATTCAATCCTGAAGGAATTTCATCTTCTAGGGTGATATTGGTAGCCGTATCTGGCCCCGCATTGGTTATGGTCAACTCAAATATGACCGTATCCCCGATATTGGGCGTTCCACTAGATGCTGCTGATACATTTTTCACTAGGCTGAGGTCCGCGGACTGTAATGTGAAGGATTGTACATCTTCATCGTCTTCGCTTTGGTCGCCGTCGTCGTTGTTCGGTATACTGTCAGCATCCGGCAGGTCTGATGCCGTGACTTGGCCTGTGGTATCGAAGTTGCCCGTTGAATTGACCATAACGGTATAAGTAAAACTTTCAGTATCCCCATTATTGACAGATATATCGGACCATGTAATCGTTCCGCTACCGGTATTGTAGACCCCGCCGTTGCTAATGCTTCCCGTGACTATCGTAAGGCCCGAAGGCACATTGACCACAACGTCGACGCCGGTAGCATCACCGGTTTGAACAGTATCGTCGTTGAAGAGGTCCACAGTATAGGTGACATTATCGCCGACATTTCCGGTTGCGGTGGTATTGGTGATGTCCAGTTGTAAATCCACCTGTTCTAAGGTGACGGTTGTACTGTCCTCATCGTCCTCGCTTTGATCACCATCATCATTGTTTGTTTCACTATCAGGATCGCTCTGGTCACTTGCAATAATTTGTGCCGTGTTGAGGTATTCGTTGGTGGCGCCCGTTGGTGGATTGAGGGTAGCGGTAAAGCTTACCGATGTGGAGCCTCCGTCGGTTACAGAAAGTCCCGACCATGTAATGGAGTTGCTTGATTGAATTCCACCGTTGTTGATGGTTACTATCGTATATCCAACTGGAACAACGTCTTCAATGGCCACACCAGTGGCATCATCAGTGCCTGCATTCGAAACCTCTAAGGTAAAGGTTACTGTATCTCCCACACTTGCCGCTGTTGGACTTACGCTCTTGTCAAGGCTGAGGTCTGCAGACTGTAGTACAAAGGATTGTATATCCTCATCATCCTCACTTTGGTCGCCGTCATCATTGTTCGGGGTACTATCGGCATCTGGAAGGTCCGATGCTGTAATCTCACCTATAGTATTGTAACTTCCACTATCGTTGATGGTCACCTGGTAGTCAAGGTCAAGGGTAGCGCCGTTAGTGATATTGAGCCCACTCCAGGTAATGGTTCCGCTGCCTGGGTTGTAGACCCCTCCATTGGTGATGCTTCCCGTTACGATGTTCATTCCCAAGGGTACGGCGACCACGACATCAACGCCTGAGGCATCACCGGTTTCAACAGTATCATTGTTAAAGACTGATACAGTGTAGTCTACGGTATCTCCGATGTTTCCGGTTGCGGTATTGTTCGTTATGTCAAGCTGTAGGTCTACCTCTTCTAAGGTGACCGTTGCACTGTCCTCATCGTCCTCGCTCTGATCACCGTCGTCGTTGTCGGTACTACTGTCGGGATCATTTTGGTCACTTGCAATAATTTGTGCCGTGTTGAGGTATTCGTTGGTGGTGCCCGTTGGCGCATTGAGGGTAGCGGAAAAGCTGACCGAGGTTGCCCCTCCATCCGTGACAGATAGTCCCGACCATGTAATGGAGTTGCTTGATTGAATTCCACCGTTGTTGATGGTTACTATCCTATATCCAACTGGAACAACGTCTTCAATGGCCACACCAGTGGCATCATCAGTGCCTGCATTCGAAACTTCTAAGGTAAAAGTGACGGTCTCGCCAACGCTTGCCGCTGTTGGGCTTACGCTCTTGTCAAGGCTGAGGTCTGCAGACTGTAGTGTAAAGGATTGTACATCTTCATCATCCTCACTTTGGTCGCCGTCATCATTGTTCGGGGTACTATCGGCATCTGGTAGGTCGGACGCTGTAATCTCACCTGTAGTATTGTAACTTCCGCCATTATTGATGGTCACTTGATAGTAGAGGTCAAGGGTACTGCCGTTTGCGATGTCGATTCCGCTCCAAGTAATGGATCCGCTACCTGGGTTGTAGATTCCTCCATTCGTGATGCTCCCAGTTACGATATCCATTCCCGATGGCACGATCACAACAACTTCAATACCGGTAGCATCGCCGGTTTCAACAGTATCATTGTTAAAGACTGATACATTGTAGCCTATTGTGTCTCCAATATTACCCGTTGTGGCATTATTCGTAATATTGAGTTCTAAGTCCGTTACTTCCAAACTAATGAAAGCACTGTCTTCATCATCTTCGCTTTGGTCGCCATCATCGTTGTTTGGAGAACTATCGGGATCTAGGACCTCGTTAGCCGATAATTCGGCAACATTTAGATATTCATCACTATTGCCTGTGGGTGCATTGACTGTTGCCGTATAGGTTACGGTTGTTCCCGTTCCTGTGGCCACGGTCAAGCCACTCCATTCAATTTCATTTCCGTTTTGAGAACCACCATTGTTAATCGTTTGAATGGTATAGCCTGAAGGGACAATATCTCTAATAGAGACTCCCGTTGCCGTATCAGGACCATTATTTCTTGCTCTTAGGGAAAAGGTTACGGTTTCACCTATACTTACAATCGCTGGTGAAATTGTTTTTGTGAGTCGCACATCTGCGGTTCGAATAGTAACTACGGCATTGTCTTGATCATCTTCGGCAGCTACGTTATTGTCGAAATTAGAATCAATATCGATAATATCCCCACTAATAATTTGAGCACTATTATCGTATGAACCATTGGTATTAATTGTGGCTTCAAATGTTAAGTTCAATGTTGAACCATTACTAATTGTCAGATTGGTCCAGTCAATTGTGAGGTTTCCAGGATTATAACTACCACCATTGCTGATAGTACCCGGTACCAACGAGAATCCATCCGGAACTACATCCCTTACCGCAATTCCAGTGGCGTCTGAGGCGGCTGTAGCGTCATTATTAAACAGTGCTATGGTAAAGGTCACTGAGTCTCCGATATTTGCTAAGGTTGGAGAAACAGTTTTGGTCAATTCCATATCAACCCCAACAAAAGAGATTTCAACAGTATCTGATTCTTGCGTACATATGGGGCCATTTGTTACGGTCCATTGAAAAACATAGGTGCCGTCAACCGTTCCCAATAATGCGGTATTTGGATTGGTATTGTCGACAAAACTTGCTGTTGAGGGTCCAGAGATTTGTGTCCAAACCCCTGTTCCTATTGTAGGGGCCACTGCGTTGAGGGTTGCTGATTCGAATCGGCTCAATAGCTGGTCTGGTCCGGCATCTGCAGAAACCGGTTGTGCGGTAATGTCAACGGTCATGGTATCTGTTAATGTACATCCTCCGTTAGTTACGGTCCATGTAAATTCGTAAGTGCCCGGCTGTAAGTTTGATACACTGGAAGTTGGGTCATTTGCACTCGCTATAATTGCTGCGGGCGACGCATCGTCAACTCCTGGTCCTGCAGTTTGACTCCATGTTCCAGTACCGGTTACAAGAGGAGTTGCCCCTAAAGTTGTTGCTGTGGCATCACAAAACGCTTGGTCAGATCCTGCCTCCGCTTCGGATGGGGCTGGAGCTAAAAACGTAATACTAACGGTATCTGTGCTTGGTGCGCATGCTGATGGACTTACAAATGATGTATTTGGATTTTCAATGGTCCAGGTCAATACATATGTTCCTGTGACCGTAATATTTGAAAGCGTGCTGGTTGGCGAATTCGGACTATCGATAATCGCCGCACCACCTGAAGGATCTGTATCAAAACTCCAGGTGCCGATTCCGGCAGTGGGATTATTGGCGGCAAGTTGAACATCCAATTGACAGGCGTTGGTTTGATTTACACCGGCATCTGCGGTGGTTGGGGCCTCTGATACTTCAATACGTACAATGTCTGAGGTGTCGGAGCAATTTCCCGCAGCAAAGTTCCATTCAAGAATATAGGTGCCCGGGGTACTTAAATTCGATAGGGTTGATGTGGGATTTGTTGGGTCGTCAATGGTAGCGGTGCTTCCTGAAGGAACTTCAGAAAAACGCCATTCTTGTGAGGTTACATTTCCTGAAGACGCATTACCGGCCAATGTGGTCTGATTGGCCACGGCCAAATCCCCTAGACATAAAACCTGATCAGGCCCAGCATCGGGCAGTACACTAGGTGCCGCACTGGAAACAACGGTAACAGTTTTGGTATCGGGATTACAGGTATAATCTGCAGTAAATGTAAATTCATATGTAGCGCCGGGTGCAATATTGATTTCGGCAACATTACTGTTGATAGGTGATTGGTCTATGGTCACCCCGGCAGTTGGACCAGCGGTTTGTGCCCATGTACCTGTTGCTCCAAATGTGGCTTCTACCAAGAAATTGGTAACATCACAAAAATTAAAGGTTTCATCATCTCCAACGGGAGCAAAAACATCTACTTGTAGATCTGCAAAGGTTGTTGGGCAGGTGGTTCCCCCAAGAATGGTCCATCTAAAGGTATAGGAACCAGTAACCAGATTACTTACATCAGAAGATGGATCATTGATATTGGTAAAGGTTGGGGTATTTGGCGCTCCAGGCAGCACACTCCAAAAACCGGTCTCAATATCAGGATCGAACGAATTTCCCGTCAAAGTGGTACTTGTAGCCAAGCATACTTCTTGAGTGGCCCCAACTGATGCTATGGTCGGGGGTATACCTACTTCTAAAGTGACTTGATCCGAGGCCGTGGAGCAACTACCGTTGTTTACGGTCCATTCAAAGGTGTATACTCCTGAAGATAGGAAGCTAAGTGTTGTTGTGGGGCTGGTTTCATCAGCAATGGTAGCACCGCCAGGTCCTGAGACCAAACTCCATAAACCAGATCCCGTAGAACTTGTTGCTGCCATTGTAAAGGTATCGGAACAAGCGGTCTGGTCTAGTCCTGCATCTGCTGTGGCGGCTGGGCCAACAGTTATTTCTACGCTATCAAAAGTCGATTGGCAACCTGCTTTGTCAATGGTCCAAGTGAATATATAACTGTCATCAGAACTAATTGTTACCGAAGTATTGAAAAGGTTGGCATCGGCAAAGCTTACACCAGTTGATGGCGTTACGGACCATGTTCCCGTCTCGCCGGGTTGCGGTTCATTGCCGTCAAGGGTAATAACAGTGGTTCCCGCCGATTCGCATTGATCAACCCCTGCATTGGCTGTTGTTGGCCCTTCTGTATTGTTTGTTGTTACCGTAATGGTGTCAAAACCAGGAATAGGGCAGGTTAGATCGTTTGGATTGCCTACGGTCCATCGAAATTCATAGGTCTCGTTGGCATCTTCCAATCCGAATACCAGGGTATTCGGATCATTGATATCTTGGAATGTGACCGAGCTTCCAGTTGGTTGTGATTCTACGGACCAGGTTCCTATTAAGCTACCCAGTGGTGCTGGGTCTGCGGCCATTTGAACAGGAGCCCCGTAACATAATAAATTTTGGTCTGGCCCTGCTTCTGTTGGAACCGCTGTATCTGAGGACACCAAAACGGTTAAGGTGTCTGAGGCAGCTGGTGAGCAAACATTTCCTCCGGTGATCAAATACTGAAAAACGTAAGCCCCAGGAATTAAATCTTCAATGTCGGTGCTTCTATCATAAGGTGAAACTATAGTTGCAGTACTGGGACCACTTATCTGAGACCAAAGTGAACTTCCCGTAGGGGGGGCATTTCCTGTAATCGTGGTTGTTGTGACATTGCATAAAAGTTGTTGGTCCGTTCCCGCATTTGAATTACTTGGGGTAAGGGCAATGGTAACATTTACAATATCTGTGGCAACTTCACAGCCCGTTTGAATCGATCCGCTAACCGCTCTTCTTAGTAGTACGCTATACGTACCCTCTACATCAAAGTTTATCGTTAGCGGAGCGCTTCCGGTATTCTGAAAAAAACTGGGATTGATGATTGATGAACCTGATGGTCCACTAATTATAGCATAGGTGTTACTGCCCTCACCAGTTGTTGCAAAAGGTATTTCAGCAGTGGTCTCACCACAGGCTCCAAAAACATCAAGACTGGAATTGCCAATGATAGATATCGGGTTTGGAGCATATCTAATCGTTACATCATCAAAATCAGTACATCCTGTATTTCCATTCGTAATGGTATATCGAAAAACATAAGTTTCATTTGAATCCAAACCGGTGACTTGCGTAGTGTTATTTGTTGGATTTAAAATGGAAATTCCGGTTGTGGAACCAGAGACTTGTGTCCATTGCACCGTTTCACCGGTAAACAAAGGTTGAGAACCGGTTAAAGTTGTACTGGTAATACCCGGGTCGCAAAAACGTATTTCGTCATCTTGGACGCTGGCAGTGGTCAATTCTTGCGTTGCTGTAGGAACGGTTATGGTCATGGTGTCGACACCGGAAGCACAGCTTCCGTCAACGGTCCAACGCAAAACATATGTTCCTTGAATTAGATTGGAAACAAACGAGTTATTACGGTTAACATTTGAAAAATCTGGAGTCGTTGGCCCGCTCACAAAGGACCATGTACCTACTTGTCCGTTAATATTATTGCCCCCAAAGCTTGCATTAAGTACTGTCGACTGTCTTATCGTGTAGCAATTATCCAAAGTTTGGTCACTACCAGCACTTACTGCTGGTTCACCACCATAATTGGTTATTGTTACGGTGTCTGACGATTCACAGAACTGCCCTGCTTCATAGTCGGGTCCTGTAATGGTCCATCGAAGTGTGGTACTGCCCGCTCTATTGGAAGGTAATGTAATGAAAGAGGTTGGGGAGTTAATATTGTTGATAGAAACACCTGCCGAGTTGGCCCCAACAACGCTCCATTCCCCAACTTCTCCGATGTTGGAAGGCGCATTGGCATTTAAGGTAAGACTGCCCGAGCTATCGGGACAACTTTCTATGTTTGCTCCTGCATCTGCCGTGGTCACTGGTTGCACAACAATATCTACATCTTGAAATTGGACGCCCCCGATAGTACATTCCGCAGTCAATCGAAAAGTATAGGTATTTCCACCAACCAAACCCGAAATAGCAGTTGTTGGGTCGGAGGGGTCTGCTATCAAAACTGAAGGTCCACCTATTTGAGTCCAAGTAGAGCCGCTCACTGTCGGTCCTGCGATGGAACCAGATAGGTTTATTGAAGCAATATTTTCGCAATATACCTCTTCAACCCCGGCATTGACTGAGCAGTTTTGTGAGATAGCTTGTTGAATTCCGAATAGGGCAATTAGTATTAAACTTAGTTGGGTTCGTTTATTAAAACCAAAGGGAACCATAGAATAGTGTTTAGATTACACTTTTTGTAAGAAAAATCAAACATATCCTTTAATTTTATGGAACTGAACTATATGTTGTCATTCGTCGATTAGGCGTGGTCAAATAAGCAAAATTCGATGAATGGAACTCATGGGTATCATCATAACCCATTGTTAATTAGACTATAAGACTAACGGCGTTAATCAATTAAAATCACACTGTTTGAAGAAGATTCCTATGTTGTTTTGGAATTTGAGAGTGGATGAAATAAAAAACGTCGGAAAAGCCTTTCCGACGTTTTATAAAAGTTTATAGAGACAAACTCTATTTTATGACCATTGATTAAGCTTCACAGCTGGCACATTCTTTTTTCTGTTTGAATTTTTGTGCAGCATTCATACTGTGTTGATAGTACAGTGATTTTAAGCCTAACTTCCAAGCAGTAACATGAATCTTATTGACTTCTTTTGTGGGCATATCTGGGTGTACAATGATATTGACTGATTGCCCTTGGTCAATATGGTTTTGTCGGTTTGCTGCTTGATATACAATATCTAACTGGTCGATTTCAGAATAGGTTTTAAAGACTGCTTTTTCTTCATCAGTCAAAAAGTCAAGATGCTGCACGGAACCATCGCGGTCACGAATGCTTTTCCAAACGTCTGAAGTGTTTTGATTTTTTTCTTCCAAGAGTTCCATCAAATATTGATTTTTGATGGTTACTTTGATTTTAGCAATATCTTTCACATAAATATTGGACCAGATGGGTTCAATACCTTGAGAGACCTGACCTAAAATGAACGCCGATGAGGTAGTTGGGGCAATAGCGTTTAAAGTAGCATTTCTTCGTCCATATCCTTTCATCACTTCTGGCTCACCGAAGGTATCTGCTAGTGCTGCAGAGGCGTTATACGAACGCTCTTTAATCGTTTTAAAGATTTCACTGTTTAAATCATATGCCTCTTGACTGTCAAATGCCAATCGCTTCGATTGTAAAAGGGAATGCCATCCTAAAACACCTAGGCCCAATGCCCTATTTTCTTTTGCAAAGTTATAGGCACGTTCCATGAATAAAAAGGTTTGACGATCTTCCCTGTCGGATGAGTCACGGTACATTTCCAATTTCTCGAGAAATTCCGTAATTACAGCATCCAGAAAGTACACCATAGTTTCAACGGCATCGGTATCTTTCCACTTATCATAATGTAAGAGGTTGATGCTCGAAAGTACACAAACGAACGACCAGTTATCGTTTGAAGGCAACATAATTTCCGTACATAAATTACTGGCATGAATGCGATGTTGTTTCTCTTGATATACTTCTGCCGCTCCGTTGTTGGCATTATCGGAAAAGAATACATATGGATAGCCCATTTCACCCCTTCGTTGCAGTACCTTGGCCCAAACCGTACGTTTTTCAACATCACCATCAATCATTTCTTGCATCCATTGGTTGCCAACGGTGACCCCGTGCGTCAATTGCTGAATCGGATTGCCTTCAGTACCGATTTCCAGAAACTCCAGAATGTCTGGATGATCAATAGGCAGATAAGGTGAAAAACGACCTCTACGCACTGATCCCTGGCTTACCACATCGACCATAGATTCGAATAGTTGCATGATGTGGACCGCTCCCGAAGCTTCTCCATTGTTTTTGACTGGGGCTCCGCGGTGACGAACCTTTCCGAAAAAACCGGAAGTACCCCCACCTAATTTTGACATCATGCCCACTTCGGATTGGGTATACAAAATGTTACCCATATCATCGTCTATATGAGATCCAAAACAACTAATGGGCAAACCTCGTTCCTTACCAAAATTTGACCAAACGGGTGATGCCAACGAGAAAAAGCCCTCCGACATATAATGATAAAATTTATCGGCGTATCCGGGAATTTGTAGAATTTGTTCAGCACGTTCGGCTACTTCACGAATTCTGCTCTCAGGTGTTGCCCCTTCAGTTAAATAACCAGAAGCTAAAAATTGGCGACTGTATTCGTTGAGCCATGTAAAGCCAGACGCTGCGTCTGGTTTAACTTTTGATAAAGTTTCTTTTCTGGCATTTACCAACGTTTGGGTTGGCGTTTCCTTGATTTGTTCGGTCTGTTGTGCAAGAGTGTTTTTCTCCATGTGCTAAAAAAGGTCGTCGCTGGTTATACTTTGTGTTCTTTTACTATAGTTGATGGAACGCTTCACGAAGAAATCACCGTGTTTGGTCCCTATTATTTCATCATCAAACCATTCGGTCTGTTCCAAAAGGGTTTGGTCGATTTCAAAGACTTTATCAATTCCTATGGCTTCCAAAGAATTATTAAAGCGATTTTTGATGAATTCGTTGACTACATTTTTCGGAAGGAAATCAACTTCTCCTTCCTCAAAAATCCAATCTTCAATCTTACTTTCCGCTTTAAATGCGGTTTCACAAAGATCTTGTATCATGGAGTGGTATTCATGGGTAAGCCATTCAGGATGCTCTGTCTGGATGATTTTATTGATGTC
>JBHJJC010000111.1:0-10631 GCA_050042945.1 Croceivirga sp. | reverse complement strand
TTCCGTTGATATCTTTTGGGAGACAACAGTACCAACTCCCTGACGTTGTGATTTTAACGAATCCATGAACTCATTGGCCCATACCTCAACATTATATCGTTTTAATCGATTTTGAAGGAACATATTGCGCGCCATTTGTTCTTCTTCTGGCATGGTAATGGCCCGTTTTAGGGTATCCGCCTGTTGTTCAAAATTATTTGGGTTAATGAGTAAGGCCTCGTTCATCTCGTAGGCCGAACCAGCCATTTCACTTAAAATAAGCACCCCTGTTTTATCGATTCTAGTAGCGATATATTCTTTGGCAACGAGGTTCATACCATCCCTTAACGGTGTGAGCCAAGCGATATCTGATGAGGTGTAGAGATCAATCAAGTTTTCAAATGGCAGGGAACGGTAGAAGTACCATATCGGAGTCCAGTTTACCGTTGAAAGCTCTCCATTGATTCGACCTACGAGTTCATCAATTTCACGTTTTAAGAGCTGGTACTGCGGTACATTGGCCCTTGAGGGAACCGCAAGAATAATAAGCCTAACCTTCTCTTTATACTCTGGATATTTATTTAGAAAATACTCGAATGCATTGATTCGTTTGGCAATACCCTTGCTATAATCCAACCGGTCTATTGAAACAATGAGTTTCGTATCGGGTGCAGACTTTTTATGATTGTCCAGCTTTTTTTGAAGGTCAGTCCGTTCTTTTCCTTCCAAGGCGGTACTTTTCAATGCCGCTTTGTGAAATTTGTCATAATCAATTCCCATTGGGAAGGAGTCCACTTTGATTACCCGGTTTTCTAGATACACATCATTGAAACTGACGTCCAAGCCCAATAATCGTCTAACAGAACTTAAAAAATGACGTTCATAGTCGTATGTGTGAAAACCGATGAGGTCGGCCCCCAATAGACCTTCCAAAACTTCTTCACGCCAAGGAAGCGTTCTGAAGATTTCATATGACGGAAAGGGAATGTGCAGAAAGAAACCAATGGTCGCATTGGGGCGTTTTGCCTTGACCATCTGTGGTACTAAAAGTAATTGATAGTCGTGTACCCATATGATATCATCGTCTTCCGCTTTTTCAATTATGGCGTCGGCAAACCGCTGGTTGACCGATTTATAGATTTCCCAAAAATGAAGTTCAAATTCGGTATATTCCAAAAAATAGTGGAACAAGGGCCATATGGTACGATTGCTGAACCCAAAATAGAAACCGTCAATTTCGCTTGTCGTAAGACGTACTTTCGAACAGCCGTGTTCGGCCAATGCCTTATCAATTTCTGCTTCAAGTTCTACGGGCGTATCTTCTTTTGTTAATCCTGACCATCCAATCCATAGGCTTTCACCCCCATGGTGCACGGATTTCATTCCCGTTGCCAAGCCTCCGACACTTGGTTTTGCAGAAAGCCCCCCATCACTAATTTGCAATTGTACTGGTAGCCTATTGGAAATAATTATAGTTTTACCCATAGGTTGTATTTTTTACGGAAAATGAAATAAAAATGGTGCTTTTTCGATTATAAAGAAAGAAAAAACTTACAAATACCATAAATTGATAAGAACTTGAATATGGATAATCTAAATTACGGAATAATTGGTAACTGCCGAAGTGCGGCTTTGATTTCGGATACCGGCTCTTTGGATTGGTGCTGTCTGCCGCAATTTGATTCGTCTTCCGTTTTTGCCAAATTATTGGATGAGCAGAAAGGGGGTAATTTTGAGATTATTACAAAATACAATTATGAGATAACCCAGCAGTACTATACGAATACCGCTATCCTCGTGACACGCTTTTCCGATGGTGAAAATGTTTTTGAACTGCATGATTTTATGCCAAGGTACCACAAACCCAACGGTAAATATCACGCCCCACCTGAGATTATACGTTTTGTGAAATATGTTTCCGGTGCCCCAAAATTTACCGTGCAATATGATCCACGATTGGAATATGGTAAGGGTGAAACGGCGCATCATGTTAAAGGTTCGTTTATTGCCAGTATTACGAGCAAACAACAGTTCGATTCCCTTTTTCTTTATACCTCTTTCAATAAAAACCATGTACTGAATGGTGAAGAAATCACGTTGAAGGAAAATGGTTATTTCTTGGTTTGTTACAACGAAAAGATTCTAAAGCCATCAACTGATAAGATCGCCCTAGAGTTGGAGCGCACTAAAATCTATTGGCTGGATTGGGTAGATCGCACCCCAACGTACAAAAAGTTCAATGCTGAAATTATGCGTAGTGCGATTACCTTAAAGATGCTTACATATAATAAATCTGGGGCTGTCTTGGCGGCCGCCACGACTTCATTACCCGAGACCATAGGGGAGGTCCGTAATTGGGATTATCGTTTTTGTTGGATTCGTGATGCTTCGATGGTGATTAAGGTCGTCTCAGAATTGGGGCATAAGAACAGTGCCAAACGTTTTCTACAATTTATCATTGATTTGATGCCCGATAAGGATGAAAAACTCCAAATCATGTACGGCATCAATGGCGAAAAGAACTTGACTGAAAAGACCTTGGAACATCTGGATGGATATAAAGGTTCTAAACCGGTAAGAACTGGTAATGCAGCATACAAACAAAAACAAAATGATATTTATGGCATCTTAATGGATGTGATTTATGAGCAATTGCTGCGCTTTAGCAATGACATTGAAAATGGCGAAGAACTCTGGAGCATTACCAAAGCCATTGTTTGGATTGTCAACAAACACTGGCAAGAACCTGATAAAGGTATATGGGAGTTTCGCGGAGAAGACCGTCACTTTACCTTTTCAAAGGTGCTCTGTTGGGTAGCATTAGACCGCGCCATAAAAGTAGCCAAGATGTTTGGGAAGCATCGCAAGATTGAAAAATGGACTTCCATAGAGCAGCAAATCAAAGATGATATTATGGAAAATGCTTGGAATGGAGATGTCAAGGCATTTACACAATCCTATGGTTCGTATCATTTGGATGCCTCTGTACTTTTGATGGAATCTTATGGATTCATTCATGCACGTGATCCTAAATTTGTCAGCACGGTCAAAGCTATTGAGAAGGACTTAAGCAATGATGGATTATTGTATCGTTACAAAAATGAAGACGATTTTGGATTGCCTTCCTCATCATTCACCATTTGTACCTTTTGGTTTATCAATGCCTTATTCAAAATAGGGGAGGAGGAGAAGGCCCTGGCCCAATTCGAGCAGCTATTAAGCTATAGTAATCATTTGGGACTGTTTAGTGAAGATATCGACTTTAAGACCAAACGTCTATTGGGGAATTTCCCACAGGCCTATTCGCACTTGGCCCTAATAGAATGTGCCATTAATTTCTCACGAAAACAAAGCGAGGAGAAGATTTTGGAGTCCATTAGCTAATAACATTCTACATCACCCCGATAGTAACGACCGCCATTTAAATAGACACCATCATCATAGGTGCATTTTAAACTTTCGTAGCCACCGTCATTATAGTTAAGTTGTAGGTAGAGATCTCCACTATCTTCTAAAATATCGTAAGTGCCATGACTTTTGGCGTTTTCATGCATCGGATCCCAATTGGGGTCGGGAAAGTTCAAATAACTATCGCCATAAAAGGTGAATCGTCCATTGGTGCAAAGATTGAGTACTCTTTTGCGCTCGTACCCACCACCTCCTGGAGTGTTGGAGTAGTAACTCTCCAAATAAGTGAGTTTGTACCCTACCAGTTCTTCTTTAGCTTGTTGTATATATGTGGAGGATAATGTTGGGTTCTGATTCGCTTTCGAAAACCCTATGGATTGAATAACTACATCTGCCAATTCATCTGTTCTATCGGTATATAAATCTGTATTGACCATAGAGAAAACCACAATTCCCTTTCCATGAGGATTGATTAAGGCCGCAACTTTTCCTTTTGCATTATGACCTTCCAATGTTCCACTATATATACCCTCAACCCTATTTTTCCCTATCGTTTTAAGGGGTTGTGAAGGGCTTAAACTCACTGTTCCTTCCTGTAAACCTAAATTCATTTTCTCCAATAATTCCTGTTGGTTTTTTGCTGGATGGAACATTAGTATGAGCAAACCTGCTTCTTTTGAAGAACTCATGACAAATACATCTTCAGCTTCTTGACCCACCCAGTTTTTCGGTATGGTAAAGGATATGCCATATTCTTGATACGAGACATCTCCAGTCAATTGTGCCGTACTATACAATACTGTGGTCATGGCTACTAAAAAAACTATACTTTTCATCATACTTCATTTAGTATGCCGTGAGGTATGAAATATACCCCACGACATTAGATTGCTTATTCTGTTTCAAAATCTATTTTGGCCTCAATATTGGATAAAATGGTTTGGGTATAATTACCCTTTGCCGTCAAATTGATTTTAATACGACGTTTGGAAAATACCCGTACGGTGACTTTTTCGGTATTATCAATCAACACGACCCTAACCAATTCGCCCCAACTCCAAGCTGAGGTTTTGGCCTTACCGATAATCATGTAGGTGGCGTCGTCAATTTTTTCTGAGGATTCTAGAATTAGCCCGGCATCGGTAACCGCTTCCCGAGCGAATTTCACCATGGATTTGTAGGGTGCTTGATACGTTCTGGATTCCCCAGAATGTAAAGGCGCACTGCGAATTTTATTGATTCCATTTTGTTGTCCGAAGCTGGTGTTTGCACCCAAAATCAGAAGTAGTGCGAATACGAATACATTTTTTGTCATTGTGTTTGTTTTTGAGGAACGGTTTCTCACCGTTCGTTATAAAATTGATTTTTAATAAAATTTGTTACGGTTTACATTCTCCATTGGCAATCATGCGTATGTTCGGATTGAAGCTGTTGTCAAAAACTTCAATTTCTTTTCGTTCGTTTGATGCGATGCTTGCATAGTTTGATAAGGAGCAGAAATCCGTCAGCTGGAAATTCTCGGATATTTCAAAAATGCCCCCAACCGAGGTCAATTGCTCAAGACCCTGAAGTGCAACCAGAGGTAGATTTCTTTTCAGTGTAAAATCGGTCTCAACACTGCTCAAATTTTTAAATAGAATGAGTTCCAATGCGTCATTTCGAGAAATACTGATGCTCCCGGCTGTGGTGAGCTGTTCCAGATTCAAAATGGTCAGCTTACCATGATTTCCGATAGAGAGCTTATTACATTGTTTTAGGTTTTGAAATGTTATTAATTCTTTGATGGAGGATTCGGAAACGCTTAGGTTATTCATAGAGGTAAGCGAGTTGAAAGCATCAAATTCTGCTAGTTGTATATTGGATGTGATGAAAACACTGTCCAATGAGGTGACCTTATTAAAGCCTGATACTTTTTGTAATTGAAGATTATAACCTATGGAAACAAAATTTACTTTAGCAAGATTCGTGAAACCTTCTATGTTCTGAAGCCCAGCATTTGAGTCAATGGTAATAGAGCTTAATGCCTCCAGGTTATCAAAACCGCTAACATTGGCAATACCGTTTCGTTCAATGATTAGGCTCTGTTCCAATGAAATCAGGTTTTGAAATCCGATAATTTCATTTAAGTTGTTGTTGTCATAAACTTCAAGACTTTCTGCAGATTGAAGATTAGTAAGGCCTGAAATACTGGTGAGACTAAGATTATCACTGATGTCGATGCCTTCGCCTACTTCTTGCAAAGCCAAAAACGTGTCTAAGTTGGTTATACTGTTACATTGATTAATGTAGAGCGATTCCTTTAGCGCCTTAGTATTTTGGAAAATGTCTATACTCCTCAGGGCATTATTGCCAGCGAGGGAAACTGAATTCAATGTTTCCCCCATGTTTTGAATACCATCAATAGAAGTCAACACCTCATTAAAACCAATCGAAATGCTTCCATTCCATGTACTAACCCGCGATAAGCTATCAAGATTTTGGAGTACCGCATTATTATCGACGAATAAGTCACCTCCAACCTGAATTAGATTTGCTAATCCATCAACATTGAACAAAGCGGTTTCAAAAATAGCGAGCCCACCATCTATTTTATTGAGGTTTACCAAATCGGTAATATCTAAGCCGCCGTTGGTAATCGATAGCGTTCCAGATACTCGGGTGTAGCCCTCTCGAACAAAATCGTCAATTTTTTGCTGGTTGCTCAGACTTGCGTCACCGTCAAGTACCTTTTCATAAATGGTAAATCCGCTTAGGTCAGAAGTACTTTCCCCTTCTTTACCATCTTTGGTAATCACTTGCCAGAAGTATTCAACACCAGTTTCCAATCGCTCGATGACCAAGCTATCTGAGGCTAACCCTTGACCAATATACTCTAAGTTTGTGGGGTCCGAGCCCAGTAATATATCAAAGGTGAGCGCATCTCTGTCGATGTCATTGCCTTCCCAGCGCAAGACTATATCCAAAAATTTGTTGACGGTTTCATCGTTTTCTGGAGCGATTATCGTGGCTTTTTCTGGAGGGGTATTGTCTTCATCTTCTATTTCCTCTTGGTTTTCTTCTTGTGGTTCTTGTTGGGTTATTAAAGGCTCTATGTTATCTTCTTTACTACAAGAAATTATTTGAAGCAAGCATGATGTGCAAAGAAGTGATACGATTAGCTTTTTCATTTCGAATGGTTTAGAATTACGGTTGCAAGATGAAAAACAGAACTCCCCATCACATCAGAGGAAAAGTGTATTTAAAGGTTTAGGGTAAACCCTAGGTTTTATCAAATGGGAGAACCAAAGCTGTATGTTTTTTCAATTATGTTAGTATTGGGAATGCTAAAGAGCAGTAGCGTCATTTCGAATCCTTGCTATGCAAGGTGAGAAATCTAGATGGTCTTTTTGTAAATGAAATTTCTCAGTCGCTTACTCTTTCGAAATGACTTTTAAATTCATAATCAGGCGATGAGTCCAGCATTCATGGCTGACTTTATAAGTCCTGCTGTGTTCTTCACTCCAAACTTGGAAAGGAGATTGGTGCGGTGGCTTTCTATCGTTTTAATACTTACAAAGAGTTTGTCGGCAATCTCGGCATTGGTGTATTCTTCGGAAATGTGCTGCAGAATCTCTTTTTCCCTACGGGTCAATTTTGGAATGGAATTTTTTGGTTTTGGAGTACCTAGCGATTCCTCCAATAGGATGTTCTCTATACTACGAGGCAGGAACCGTTCCCCCTTGTTGACTTTTCGAATCGCCTCAACCAGCTCCTTTTTAGAAGTGTTTTTGAGCAAGTAGCTTTTAGCACCATTGCGTAGCATATTTTTGATAAAACCTGACTCGTTATAGTTAGAGACAGCAATAATGTGCATATGCGGATAGGTTTGCGTCCATTCTGAACAGAGTTCGATGCCATTAGCTGTTTTCAGGTTGATATCCAATAACAACACATTGGGTTGGGTTTGTTGAAGTGCTTCTTGACAAAGTATGGGATTGGTATAACTGCCCATCACCTCAATATCCTTAAACTCGGAAAGCATGGTAGCTAAACCTTCCAGAATCATTTGGTGGTCGTCTAAAATACTGACCGTAATCATGCAAAACAGGATTTTGGTAGGGTTACGGTAAACGTACTGCCTTCGCCCGACGATTCGATATTCAAATCACCCTTTAGAAAGGCCACGCGTGAGGCAATGTTCTGCAAACCGATACCATTCTTTGAAATCTTGGTGTCAAACCCTTTACCGTTGTCTTCTATAACAAGCTCGGTATGTTCTTCGGTATGGTTTAGTTGCACTAGCGTTTCGGTAGCTTCAGCATGCTTTACAATATTGTTCACCAATTCTTGTACGATGCGGTACAGGGCGGTCTCCTGTTCGGTCGAAAATTTTGGGGCCGATCCAAATGTTTGAAAATCAATACTGATTTTATGTGCTGATTGCATCTTGTTCAGGTATTGCGTAATGGCCTCGTTGAGGTTAAAATTCTGTAGGGATGGTGGGGCCAGGTTATGTGAGATACGGCGTACTTGGTCAATGGCATTATCGAGCATGTTCAAGGTACTATCGACGGTATCGGTTTCACATTTGTTGAGTTTTTTTCTATTGATGGAATCTACTTTGAATTTAATGACGGAGAGGTCGCCGTTAATACCATCGTGCAGGTCTTGTGCCAAACGTACCCGTTCTTTTTCCTCTCCCGAAACCAAGGATTCCAAACGAATGATTTCTTGTTGGTTCTTTAAATTGTCAATCTCCTGTTCCTTTCGTTTTTGGCGTTCTTTGCCCACCCAGAAACTGATGCCCAATAATAGGGCCAAAATTCCTCCAACACCGCCCCAAAGGGCCACTTGTCGCTGTTTTTTGGCCAGGGACAGTTCTTGTTCGGCAATGGTGACTTGCTGTTGGGCGATTTCCCGTTCTTTTTTTTCGGTTTCGTATTTTTTTTCAGCTTCTATAAGTATCTGTCTCTTTTCCTTTTGATAAATAGAGTCTTTTATGACAATCCATTGATTTTTTATTTTATATGCTTTTTTAAAATTATTTATGGAAGCTTCGGAATCAGCCCACACATTGTAATTGTCGATTCCAAGTATTGGTTCTGGACTGGAAATATACAAACTATCAAAAGTTTGAAAAAGCGAGTTGGAATTAGATGTATTTCCTGATTTGAATTCGTTGCGGGCAAGCAAACCAGTACTTTCCAAAATAAAATAATGATTCTTCATTTCCTTAGCGATTTTTTGGGCCTCTGAAAATCTTCTTTTTGCATTTGTATAAGCTTTCAAATGATCATAGTAAAATCCCCAAAAAACATGGTTTAAATAGCCATTTCTTGGATTTTTGTTTTTTTGATAAAGAGAATCACTTACACTCAAATAGTATTTGACCTCGCTAAAATTTTCATTGTCTAGATTTATACTGGCAAGATTAATAGCCGCAGCATTTAGTATATCCGGCCTTTTAGCTTTTTTACTGGCATCATAGGCTTTTTTTAGATATTCTATGGCTTTATCGTTTAACTCGGCATCAAGATAAGTACACGCTAAGTTGTAAAAGGAAATACTCAATTCTTTATGATTACCGTTTTGCAACTCAATTGCTTTAAGATTGTAGTCAATTGATTTATCTCGTTCTAGTTTTTTATAATAAATGAGAGCTAAATTGTTATATATAATTGATTTTGTTATTGGGTCAATTTTATTTTTTGAGTTGAGAGCATATCTGAGATAATATTCCGATGAGTCCAATTCAGATTTATAGAATTTGGCCAGACCAAGATTTGAGTAAGCATTGGCAACTTTATAATCTTTTGAGATTATAGATTGCTTTAAGGTTTTTTGAGAGTAGAAGTAAAATGAATCTAAGTTTGTGGTTTTATATAAATGAGTTATATCAAGGAGTAAACTTGTTTTAGTTGAATCAATTATTTCTTTTAGAACCAACTTTTTTAAGCTATCAATTGCTTTTTGCTGTGAAAAAGAAACCCCAAAGTTCATCAAAAGAAAAAAGAAGGTTGTTTTGAATGTAAAGCGCACGTTTTGAGTATTAAGTTGTCTTTCAAAAGTATACCTTCCTGAAGATACGTTTTTAAGGGTAAAGTGCTAAATGTGCTCTCAGGGTTTACCCCGGTATTTGCTCTTCGTTGCTTAGCACCAGAATGTGATTGAGCAAATTGCTCAAATCTTCAAGGGTGGTAAAGGGGTTCATTAAGGTTGTCCTGAGGTAATGAATTCCCTTTAATTTGGTTTGAACAATATAAAATTCCCCATCTTCCAATACTTTTTTTCGTATAGCGGCATTTAGTTTATTTAAATCATTATCAGATTTCCCTTCTATTATGATGCGAAAACAGAGAATGTTTGATTGTGGGGAAGTTGCTAATTCAAATTGTGGGTCTTTCCGAATTATGGTTTCAAAATCCTTGGCCAAATCGTATTGTCGGGTTACGTATTCATTGAACAATTCTTCGCCATACAATTTCAAAAGGGCAAACCAATGCAAACACATCATGGTCTTGGTGCATTCGAATGTCTTTTTACCGCTATTGATCCAATCATCTTCAGGGATATCCTCCAATAAATAATCTGCCTTTTGGCTAAAGGTATTTTGCATATGTTTTTTATCCTTGAAGAGTAAAGCTGTGGTAATGGTAGGCATCAGCATCATTTTATGACCATCGATGACCACCGAATCGGCATATTGAATTCCTTCTAAGATATGTTTGTATGTATTGGAATAGATAGCGGCTCCACCATGGGCACCGTCTACATGAAACCAAAGTTCTTTTTCTTTGGCAAAACGGGCAATAGCATTTAAATCGTCATAGGCTCCCGTGGCCGTTGAGGGTGCTGAGCCAATAATGGCGAAGACCTCAATTCCTTCTTGAATGGCATTTTCATAACAGGCCTTCAGTTTTGAAGTGTCCATGCTAAAGTTATCTTTTGCTGGGACTTTAATGATTCCCTTTTCGCCCAACCCCATAATTTTTGCGGCTCTGTCAACACAATAATGCGCTTCCTCACAAACCAATATGCCTAAGGGTTTTTGATGTCCGTCATTCCACACATCATGACTTGCCTTCGCCTTTCTAGCAGACACCAAAGCAGTAAGATTGGCCAATGTCCCTCCTGAGGTAAGTAACCCCCCAAAGTCTTTTTGAAAGCCTATTTTTTTACAAATGGAATCGATAACCACTTTTTCAATGGCCGATGGTGACATGCCCATTTCATACACCGCCATTCCGTTATTGAGTAATGCACTG
>JBHJJC010000110.1:0-39636 GCA_050042945.1 Croceivirga sp. | reverse complement strand
CGTTCTTCTTCAAGACACACCCTGATAGTGTGTTAAATGCTTCCCGCTATTTTTTAAACGATTTTTTAAAAGAAAACCTCGTTGCGAATGGGATTGAGGCTAACTTTAGTTATAACCTTATGACCCGTGATTCGGCTTATTATTTAAAATCCCCATTGATACAGGAACGCAGTTCAGGAGGTATTCAATTCCCTATTGTTTTGGAAGGATATATTCCCAAGACCTTTGAGCACCGCTTTATTTTGAACCTTCAGTTTCAGGATTTGAACCGTTATTTTCTTTCCCAGTTGAGCGGTCTTACAGTACCCAGTATTTTGTTTTTGATAGGAATTATTGGTGTTGTACTGTGGGCACTAAGAACATATTATTGGCAACGTAAGATGATTACCACTACAGACGCCTTTATCAATAATTTGACCCATGAATTAAAGACCCCCGTTTTTTCAATACGTCTTGCCTCGAAAATGTTGGAGGATAAGGTCAATTTGAAGGAAAAGCGTTTTCTGGAAATTATACGGCAGCAGGCTGAACGGCTTTCGAATCATATAGAAAAGGTGTTGGAATTGGCCACCATGGAAAGAAAAAGAGCCATCATTCAAAAGGAAGTCTTGAATTTTTTCCCCGTTTTAGAGCGAACCTGTACTGACTTTAAAACCTTGGTTGCACTTGAAGAAGTGGAATTTATCTATGATTTATCTGGAGATGAATACTTCATTCTGGGAGAGGCTTTTCATCTTCAAAATATGGTGAATAACCTATTGGACAATGCAAAGAAATATGCGGAATACCCGAAAATTGAATTAAAGGCGTTCGTTCAACAGAAAAAGTTAAAGATTGAAATTCAAGATAATGGTAGGGGTATTTCAAAAACCGAGCAAAAAAAAGTATTTGATAAATTTTATCGTACGACCAATGGCAACACCCATAACGTAAAAGGATTCGGATTGGGATTGCATTATGTCAAGACCGTTGTTGAACAGCACAAGGGGAATATACACCTCGCGAGTGAAATCAATATAGGTACCAAGGTAACCATCGATATGCCATTGTATGAAAGGGGTCAATAGAAGAATTTTATTGGTCGAGGACGAACAATCAATTGGGTATCTATTAAAAAAATACCTCGGGATGAACAACTTTGTGGTGACTTGGGCCAAAGATGGTTTGGAAGCCCTTCGTATTTTGGAAGAGCGTTCCTTTGATTAGGCCATTCTAGACGTCAAGATGCCAAAAATGGATGGTTTTGCCTTAGCTGAGCGAATGCGCTTAAATCACGCAGATTTACCTTTTTTGTTTTTGACAGCGAGGTCCATGAAAATTGATGTGCTAAAAGGTTTTGCCCTTGGGGCGGTCGATTACTTAAAAAAACCCATAGATGAAGAAGAATTGGTCGTTCGTATTGAAACTTTGCTAGCACGATTGATGCCACAACATTCAAAAGATATCGACGAGTGTTTCGAAATTGGTAAATATACTGTGGATAGCAAAAATCAAAAGCTTATGGGTAAAGATGATAATTTTATTACCCTCACGACTCGCGAAACTGAGCTTTTAAGAGTTTTGGCTGCTGATATGAACAATTTATGCACTCATAAAGATATTTTGCTCAAATTATGGGGTGATAACGATTACTTTAACCGAAAAAGCCTTAATGTGTTCATTACACGATTGCGTCATTACCTCAAAGATGATCAAACCGTGGTCATTGAAAATGTGCATGGCAAAGGATTCATTCTTAGGGTGAGGAAGTAGGCCTTAGATGATATCACAATGTTGAGTTTTTATGGAAACCCACACAACCTCCTTATTACCCGTGTTTCTATTTTTTTGGGTCAGTTCTTTCTTTTGGTTGAATACGGTATCACTTTTTAAAGTGGAGTTCAATTGGGTAGGTAGTAGTGATTGCGTTTTTCTGTTAATACGCACAGGTGATAGATAGGTTTGGAATCAATACTCCCTTTTGTCACAGTGGTAATTTAGTTGGAATGGACATTTGATATCTACATCTACCCTAACCGGATATTATTTTATACTTACGATATTAAGATTCAAATCGAACACCTACTAGGTTTTAATTTCTTTCTCCACCAAAGCGATATAATTGGTCATCGCTTCTTCCCGACCTATTTTTTGTGCCTGAATCAATGCATTGGCCTTAAAAGCATTGATTAAAGGTGTCTTACTGCCCGGATTGGCGAAGTTTTTATTGGCAATTTTATAATAGGCGTAAAGTTTTAAAAGAATGTCGGCCGGTATGGGCTGAGTGTAGGCGTTGACATAGTCGACTGCCTCTTGAAATTTACTTTGCAATTCGGGGTTAGCCATCTTTTTCGGGTAACATAGCGATGCATGTTTTGGCTCCAGTTACTTTTTGGTCCAACTTTACACAAATTTTACTGTCTAATGGAAGAAAGACATCCACTCTAGATCCAAACTTGATAAAACCGGCATCTTCACCTTGAACGACCTGTTCTCCTTCTTCGGCATAATTAACAATCCTTCTGGCCAAGGCCCCTGCAATCTGTCTGTAAAGAATTTCGCCAAATTTAGGCGTACGAATCACTACTGTTGTCCGCTCATTTTCAGTACTTGATTTGGCGTGCCAGGCCACTAAATATTTACCAGGGTGATATTTGGAGTACGTTATAGTACCACTGGCAGCATAGCGCGTGACATGTACGTTAAGGGGTGACATAAAAATGGAAACCTGCCTTTTTTTTCCTTTAAAATATTCGGGTTCTTCAACCTCTTCAATCACAACTACCTTACCATCGACCGGGGCAAGAATCTCGTCAAAATTTGGAGTGACCGTTCTCTTAGGATTTCTGAAGAATTGTAAAATCAGAACTAGTACAATCAATGCTAAGACTTGAATAAGAACTTTTATCCCATAAATGGGTATAAAGTACTCGCTGAAAACGATACCGATGACCACTATAAAGAATGCGGTCAATATGATGGTTTTACCTTCCTTATGAAACATAGGTAAATAGAATTAATGTCAAATAGGCAAAAGGTGCAGCAAAGACCAGACTATCCAATCGATCAAGAATTCCTCCGTGACCGGGGAGTATGGCTCCACTATCTTTGACTCCCGCCATGCGCTTAAATTTTGATTCCAGTAAATCGCCCAGATTACCGGTTACTACGATGACCACGGCAAGAATCATCCATTCCTTTGCTGAAAGAATGGTCTCAAACCTTGAGATGAGATATGCTGCAATCAATGCAAAAATAAGACCTCCCAGAGAACCTTCAATTGTTTTTTTTGGGGAAATCCTTGAAAACAGTTTGTGTTTCCCTAGTGTTTTTCCCACTAAATAGGCAAAAGAATCATTCACCCATATTAAGATGAAAATACCCATAATCAACAGCTTTGCAAACCGCTGGTCTTTATAGGGTATCATCGTGAGAAAAATGCATCCACCCCCGATATAAAATATGGCAATCAGATATTTTTGTACCGTTGAAAACTCGATTTTCTGTACTGAAAAAAGATAGGTCAACAGTGCGAGGTCAACCGTTAAGGTAACGGCCATGAGCATTTTGACAATATTCGAATCGTGAATCAGGTAGATAAAGGCCCACCATAAGGCGAGATAGGCCACAAACACATAGTATCCCTTAATTTGAACTAATTTTTTGAATTCATATAGGCAGGCGAGACCGAATGCCATGAATAAAAAATCAAAGGCATCAGAACTCAAGAAAACTGCCGAAAGTAATAAAAGCACATAGACGATTCCCGTTATCGATCTACGGAAAAGCTCCCTCATAGACTAATAATCTTCAAGGAGTAAAAGATAGACATTTTTTGATGCACTACCGTAAGACAAAAAATCATTCTCGTTTTCCGGAGTGGGGAGAAAGTGTTTCAGGGTAGTGATATTATCAGGAATTTTATCGGGGTACCTTTGCTTGATAGCTTTTAATGCTTCACTTATGGAATCGACCAACTGGCTTGTGGTAGCAAAAACGATGAGATTGCTCGGTAGTTCATTCAGTTTTCGCTCTTTGATTTGATGGGAACAGACCAAAATAGAACCGTTATGGGCGATGAGATGTTCGCAGGTAGTAAAAAAGATATCACTTTCATTACGGTTACTTGTAAAAGAAAGTCTCTCTGAAGCAAACCGCTCATTTATGCGCTTATCAAGGGTATAAAAAAATCGACCTTGCCAATCATTTTCTGCTACAATATTGGACAGTGCTTCTTGGACTTCCGTGAAATCCTCACAATAAATAAACTTACCCCCGTTTTTTTTAAAGTAAATGGTAAATTTTTCGTCAATCGGAATCTTCAAATCAGGCATGTGCTCTCCGCGGGTTTCCGCGGTTTCTTTGGGAACTTTTTTGCCTCCCCCAAAAAGTTTGTCAAATAAGCTCATGCACTAATGGGTCTCAAAAAGTAATATCGGGGTTATTTTGATTCTTCTTCAACCTCTTCTTTTTCTTTGTTTGGTGATTCTGGTTCAGATATGGCCTCCTCACTTTCAAAAGGGCGTTTACCAAAAATTTTCTCTAAATCATCCTTGAAAATAACTTCTTTTTCCAATAGTCTATCAGCCAATTGAGTCAATTTATCTTTGTTATTTTCCAAAATGGTAATGGCCCTGGTATATTGTTTTTCGATGATTTTTGAAATTTCTTCATCTATTTTTTGTGCGGTTTCCTCACTGTAGGGTTTTGAGAAGCCATATTCACTTTGCCCAGAAGAGTCATAATAGGTAATGTTGCCCAATTCGTCATTTAGACCGTAAATAGTGACCATGGCCCTGGCCTGTTTGGTTACTTTTTCGAGGTCACTCAAGGCACCGGTCGAAATTTTATCGAACATTACTTTTTCTGCGGCACGCCCTCCCATAGTAGCGCACATCTCGTCCAACATTTGTTCGGTACGAACGATTAATCGTTCTTCGGGTAGGTACCAAGCGGCCCCTAAGGACTGACCTCTGGGGACGATGGTTACTTTAACCAAAGGCGCGGCGTGTTCTACCATCCAGCTTACGGTAGCATGTCCTGCTTCGTGATAGGCAATGGTCTTTTTCTCCTCTGGTGTAATGATTTTATTTTTCTTCTCAAGCCCTCCAACGATTCTGTCGACGGCGTCCAAAAAGTCTTGTTTGGTTACCGCTTTCTTCTCATTTCTAGCTGCAATAAGTGCCGCCTCGTTACACACATTAGCGATATCAGCTCCTGAAAAACCAGGGGTTTGACGCGCCAAAAAATCTAAATCAAGGGTTTCAGCCGTTTTTATGGGTCTAAGATGTACCTCAAATATTTCTTTTCGTTCTCGAATATCCGGTAAGTCAACATAAATCTGACGATCAAAACGACCGGCACGCATTAGTGCTTTATCCAATACATCGGCACGGTTGGTCGCGGCCAGTACAATAACATTGGTATTGGTGCCAAAACCATCCATCTCTGTCAGTAATTGATTTAAGGTATTCTCGCGTTCATCGTTTGAACCGGTAAAATTGTTTTTGCCCCTTGCACGACCAATGGCATCAATTTCATCGATGAAAATTATGGCCGGTGATTTATCTTTTGCCTGTTTGAATAGGTCTCGGACCCTCGATGCACCAACCCCAACAAACATTTCCACAAAATCTGATCCTGAAAGGGAGAAGAACGGTACCTTGGCTTCCCCAGCAACTGCTTTTGCCAATAACGTTTTACCAGTTCCCGGAGGCCCGACCAGTAATGCCCCTTTTGGAATTTTACCTCCTAAAGAGGTGTATTTATCTGGATTCTTCAAGAATTCAACAATCTCTTGAACTTCCTCTTTGGCCCCTTCTAGTCCGGCTACATCTTTGAAGGAAGTTCGTGTATCTGTCTTTTCGTCAAATAGTTTGGCTTTTGACTTTCCAATATTGAAAATTTGGCCTCCGGCACCTCCGCCGGCACCACCTGACATTCGTCGCATGAGGTAGATCCAAATACCTATGATTAGTACAAAGGGTAATAGGGAAAGCAATAAATCTCCCAAAACATTTGATTCCGTAGCAAACTCAACTATTGTTTCAAGATTGTTCTCTTTCTTGATGTCACTGATTTCATTTTGGAAAATCTGCAAGTCACCATAATCCAAAATATATTGTGGAACCAAACCTGCAGTTGGAAGCATGGGTTTATCAGAGACACCTTTGTGCACATCTTTGTTGAGTGCTTCATCAGTAAGAAAGATTTTGGCTTTTCGTGTATTTGTAATGATAACTATTTTATCAATATCACCATTTCTAAGAAATTCTTGCATCTCTGATGTTGTGGTCTTCTCTGTATTGGAGAAGGTTGCACTACCGAAAAACTGAAAACCTAAAATCAGTGCTATGATTACACCATAAATCCACCAAGAACTGAATCTTGGCTTTTTGGGGGTATTTGAATTGTCTTTTGCCATTTTTTTAATTGTAGCTGCTCTCTACCATTGTGACTTTGGCGTCGCCCCAAAGTCCCTCGATATCATAAAATTCTCGTATGTGTTTTTGAAAAACATGAACCACCACGTTTACATAATCCATAAGTACCCACTCTGCATTATCGGCACCTTCTACATGCCAAGGTTTGTCCTTGATGGATTTACTTACTGTTTTTTGAATGGAAGATACAATAGCATTGACGTGGGTGTTGGATGTTCCGTTACAAATCACAAAGTAATCGCAAACCGTATTTTCAATATCCCTTAAATCCAAAAGATTGATATCAATCCCTTTAACTTCTTCAATTCCAGCAATGATTAAGGTAATCAGTTCATCTGCACTTGCTTTGTTTTTATGCATCCAAGAATTTTAGTTTTACAAAGTTATTACTTTTTTGTTTTGACCAATGTTGTTTTTAACATATCATTGGTGGGTAAAAATACTATGCTATGCAGTTAATCAAACTTGATGCCACCCCGTCGACCAACTCTTATTTAAAAGAGTTGATGAGGGGGGTAAATCTTGATGATTTTACTGTTGTTGTCTGTGAACATCAAACCAAAGGTCGTGGTCAGCAGGGCAATATATGGATATCGGAAAGAGGTAAAAATCTTATTTTCAGCGTTTTAAAACATATTGAAAGGGTAAAAACCAAGAATGCCTTTGCCTTGAATGCTATGGTTTCATTGGCCGTTTACGATACGTTGAGAACCTTTAAAATACCTCAAGTGTCTGTGAAGTGGCCAAACGACATTATGTCAGGCAACAAAAAAATATGTGGCATTCTCATAGAGAATACACTAAAGGGGAATGATTTAAAAAAAAGTATCATTGGTATTGGCCTTAATGTAAATCAGGAAGTTTTTTCAGAATTGCCACATGCCTCGTCCCTTAAATGTGAAACTGGGCTCGAGTTTGATTTGGAATTGATATTGAAAGCCATATTGGTACAATTGAAAAAAAATTTCGAAAGATTTGAAGGGGCTAATCAAAAAGAGATTCTTAATATCTACAATACGGTACTTTTCAAGAAAGGAGTTCCTGCCAAATTCCTCACGGCGGATGGAAAAAAGTTCATTGGAGTAATTGTAGGCGTTTCGGAGTTCGGTAAACTTGAAATACAGCTAAAGGATGGTACGCTTTGCCGTTTTGGATTTAAGGAATTAGTTTTTGTGTACTAGCCTATTTTATCCATATTTCCGGATAACGTATTGATAAACTTGGTCAGTGGACCTTTAACCATCATGGCCATCATGGCATTGAACTTTCCATCAAAACTCAGAGACACGTCACTTTTGTCGATATCAATTTGATGAATATCCGCAGTTAAGGTAAAGTCCAATTTACTGCTGGCCGCCCCAAGAACGACTTTTGAATTGGGTCGTTCCTCTTCTTTTCGCAAAACGATTTCAGGCATTCCCTTCAAAGCAAACCTGAAGGTGTCTTCATTCAACAATTCGAATTTGTCGATGTTTTCAGGCATCAATTTTTCGAAATTTTTCACATCACTGAGAAACTTGAAAACGGTTTCACTACTATGGTTAACTGATTTTGTAGGACTTTCTATGTGCATGTTATTACGGTTGCCATTGGTCTGGTGCTTCGCGCCATTCCATGAGGGTTTTTAATTGCGATTCTTTGATATAATTTGGTGAAACTGCCTGTTCGATGAGATGATGATAGTCGCTCAGGGTATGTAGGGCTAGGTTCGCCGATTCAAAATTTTCGGTGGCTGTCTGAAAACCATAAGTAAAAACGGCCAGCATACCTTTAACATTGGCGTCTGCATGTTGTAATGCTTTTACTGCGTTTAAACTGCTATTGCCAGTACTAATTAAATCTTCGATGACTACGACACTATCGCCAGGTTTTAAATACCCTTCAATTTGATTTTGTCTTCCGTGTGATTTGGGTTCTGGTCTTACGTAAACGAAGGGTAATCCCAAGGCTTCTGCGACGAGAACACCGATACCAATCGCTCCTGTGGCTACGCCAGCGATACCATCTGGTTTGCCGTAGCGTTCTATCACTTGCTTGGCCATTTGGTCTCGAACAAAATTTCTGACCGAGGGGTACGACAATAGAATTCGATTATCACAGTAGATTGGCGATTTCCAGCCAGAGGCCCAAGTAAACGGACTTTCAGGACTCAACTTAATTGCATTAATTTGTAGCAATAGTTCAGCCGTTTTTTTAGCGCTGTTGGTGTCAAAAGTCATTGCACAAATGTATAAAGTTTTTGTTAACGAGTCTCCGTTGATTTTAACGAATCAGCAGCCTGACAATTCCAATGGCAATGTCTTTACACTAGAAGATAAGGCCATTGATTATGCGATTACCTCCCTGAACAAAGGCTTGTTGGACACCGCCTATATTTACGAACCTGGCAATGATATTTTAGATAAATTTTCGAGTAAAATACCCATGATTGTTGCTGCTGGCGGATTGGTAAAAAATAAAAAGGGTAAAGTGCTTTTTATTTTTAGGGAAGGAAAATGGGACCTCCCCAAAGGAAAACTTGACAAGGGTGAATCGATGGAAGATGCTGCCGTACGAGAGGTGGAAGAGGAAACGGGTGTCAGTGGATTAAAAGTGACCCAATATCTTCAAACGACCTACCACATATTCAAAAGAAATGGTAGACATAAATTAAAAAAAGTCATTTGGTTTGAGATGGACACAAAATACGATGGACGATTATTGCCACAGGAGGCTGAGGGAATTACCAAGGTCAGATGGAAAGGCCCAAAGAAAACGAGAAAGGCTCTGGAAAACTCTTATCGAAATATTCGAATTTTATTTGAGGAGAACCTCATCTTCTAGCCAACTAAAGGCGTCGTCACTCTTCATAATGCGATATATCGGGTAGCGAAGGTGGGCCGATTCGTAGTATTTTGATTTTTTAAATATGTAATCGAGTTGGGCGTACCAGTTATTTGCAAAATCGATGTTGCGCTCTTTTTTTGTCGCCAAGCTATCTTTGAGTGCAGGATGTTCTTCCAAAATTCCGAGAGCTAAGTCTTCAAATACATAAGGGGAAAAACCTTCTTTCTGTTGGAGTACGGTATCAAAGAAATTCCAGTTAAAAAAAGAGTCTACGGCCTCCGGCTCAAGGGTTTCCAGAATGTAGCGAATACCTTGTTGCCTTGTGGGAACAACATAATCTCCTTTGGTTAAATTGACTGTTGTGATGTGTTCGGAAACTTGGGTTCCATAATGTGGATAATGCCCCTCGTAGGTCTTCAATCTGGTTTCATAAGAATCGATACGGTATCCTTTAAGCTCTAAAACCGTGTCTTTCTCTACCTTAAAATGGTCAATACCATTGCGTTCGAGTTTTTTCATTATGTTTTCCCAACCTTTCTGAATGATATATGCTTCGGGAATTTCAAGGCTGTCTTTTGGATAAAAATAGTTTTGGTAGGGTACCGTAACTTCAACGGGTTTCGAACGGTCGTATTTTAACCTAGGTTGCCCTGTTATCTCACTAATCAATGTATCGGCCTGAAAACCTTTAAAATTTAACTGACTGACCTTAGTGGTATCCAATGTCCAGTTATAATAAAAATGTTGTGCTTGTTGTGATGCAGTATGGGCATCTGAAATTAAAGACTTGATATTCAAATGGTTATTTTCGACCAGGTCAATCATAATCCTCATCAATTCATACGTGCCCTCGACTCTAGGTTGATAAGGTTTTAGCATATGGGTCTCTACCATCATTCCCAAGGTATTCCAAAGCGTGGTATAACCGGTTGAATATCTTGGATGGTCTAAAAATTGTGAAAACCCATCATTTGGCGGTCGGTTGAAAACATTGACATAGGGGGTAATATCAAAGTCCACTTCTTTTAGTCCCTCTTCCAATGAAGGTACTAGTTCTTGATGAAGATATTCACCCAATACACCGCCAAGTTTGTTGTGTTGAGTAAACAAATGGGTCAAGACATATTGGTAATCCGCTCCGTTGCTGACATGATTGTCAATAAAGACATCGGGTTTCACCAAATGAAATATTTCTGAAAAAGTTTCGGTATTTCGAGTATCCATTTTCAAGAAATCTCGATTGAGGTCATAGTTTCGGGCATTTCCCCTACAACCATAAGATAAGGGACCGTTTTGATTAGCTCGCGAATGATTGTTACGGTTGAGCATTCCACCAACGTTGTAAACCGGAATCGTTGCAACAACAACATTTTTTGGGACAGATATGGTATGCTTGGCCAAATCTCGAATCAACATCATTGTCGCATCAATTCCGTCGGGCTCTCCTGGATGAATACCATTGTTTATTAAAATGATGCTTTTTTGCTCACGCACACGCTGAAAATTAAAATCACCATCGGGATTATAGGTGACCAAATGCAGGGGAAGCCCACTATCGGTTATTCCTATGGTCTGCACATTGACCTCAGGAAAGGCTTTGGCCAGTTTTAGATAGAATTCGATAACCTCATGGTATGTGGCGGTCTGCTCACCATTGGAAACTTCATAAGTTATTGAGAAGTCTTGGGTCTGGGTTTTTTCAGTATCTTGACAAGAGATGAACAATAGAAGTAATGAAGAGAAGACGAATGATAATTTCATTGATGACTTTTGAATAAGGCTTTCCTAGGTTCAAAAGTAGAAAAATCGATAATATGATTACTTTATATAATAAGGTATAATCTCACGAGGCCAAGTTCATGTTTCGAGTAACATCTTGTAAATTCAGCTCATAGATGGGTTTGGTAATGAAATCAATATGATGACCTGTTTTTTTGACATACGATTGCCACTTTTCTCTATCTCTAATATCTATCGATGACGTAATAATTTTGATGTGAACACCACCGGTATTGGGAAGTTTTAAAAACTCGTCCAAAAAGCCCCACCCATCCATAACAGGCATATTAATGTCCAAAAAGATAACTTCGGGCAACATTTGTTTTTTTTGTAGCAACGCCAAGATGGCATCAAGTGCTTGTCTTCCATTTCTAAACTCATTGACCAAGAGTTCAGAACTGAATTTAGCCAAAAGTTTGCGAAGCCCAAAAATGGTGATGCTGTCGTCATCAACAATAAAAACAGAGTTAATCTTCATCTTTAAAATACACGCTAAATATTGATCCTTTGTTCACTTCACTACGAGCGAGGATCGATCCGCTCATAGCTTCTATTTGATTTTTGGTGATATAGAGTCCTATCCCTCTTGCATCACTATTATTGTGAAAGGTCTTATACATTCCAAATAGTTTTTTACCATATCGCTCCATATCGATACCCAAACCATTATCTTCAACATTGAAAATGATTGTTCCCCCTTTTTTTTCAGTAGACAGGGTAATTTTTGGTGACCTATCCGGGTGCTGGTATTTGACTGAATTTGTTAAAAGATTCAGAATTATACTTTCAAGGTAGGCCGGCACCGCCTTAACATACACTTTGTTAGATATGTTATTATCAATTTTCACCTTGTTTTGCTGTAAGAATGCAGCTAGGTTTTCTTGGACCCTAGTGATATGTTCATGTAAGTTCAAAGGTTTTTTCTCTAGATTGACATTGGTACTGATGTCTACCACTTCATTTAGGTTTTCAAGGGTATCCATTAGATTATCGGAAGCCTTAATCAACATTTCCAAAATGCGTTCTTTCTCACTTTCTTGTTCTTCTTTGACTAGAAAGTCTACCAACATAGAGAAGTTTGCTGTGTGAGACCTTAAGTTGTGCGATACGATATGGGCAAAGTTGATAAGTTTCTTGTTTTGAATGGCCGTTACATTGATTAAATCGCTCAGTTGATTTTCTTTCTGAATGATTTCGGAAATGTCCATACTTATTCCGATTAGCCCCTTACATTCTCCTTCCAGTCCCAGTAGCGGAATTTTGGATGTCAAGAATGAGGTAGATTTTCCATCTTTTTTAATGCTAATGGTACGTTTCCCCATTATGGGTTTTTTGGTCTTCATGACCTGTAGGTCTTCGTCCCGGGAAATTTGTGCTATGTTGTTATCATAGAGGTTAAAGTCTGATTTTCCAATAAGTTCATGCGCGCTAGTAACCCCCAAGTAATCGCATTCGGATTTGTTGACCAAAACCTTTCTTGATTCGGTATCCTTGATATAAAGGTTTAGCGGTAAACTATCAATAAGTGTGCGCAGTAGTTGCTCACTCTCTTTTGTTTTGTTTTGTTGCTCAATCTGTTCAGTGATATCTTGCAGGGTACCTATCAAACGAGTAACCTTGCCATCTTTATATAAGGGCTTTCCAGCTGCAACAACCCACTTCATATGACCTTCCCAAGTCACTAACTGTAATTTTTCTGACCAACTTTCCCCTCGGTGAATCCCATTATGGGATAACATGGCAATGGTATTTCTCGAATGCCCTTGTTTGTAAAAATTAATCGCATTATCTATGGTAGGTTCGAAATTGTTGGGTACTTCATGTATCTTTTTGGTCATATCCGACCAAAAAAGGTGCTCTTTATCAATATCGTATTCCCAGGTGCCCACCTTGGCAATCTCTGATTGGTCTTTTAATAAGCTCTCAAGTTTTTCAAACTTGATTTCTTGATCCAGTCTTTTGGAGATATCATTTATCTGTAAAATAACACCAATGATATTTTCTCGTTCATCGTACCAAGGCACATTGGTCCATTCGAACCACTGTTCTTTGCCTATGTTGGAAACCTTGTGCTGTATTCCAAATTCCCTTTCACCTGTTAGGCAGTTTTCTAAGCAGTTTTGCCAATATTTTCTTTCTTGCTGGTCGAATAAATCCAATATTTTCTTGCCTTCGATGCCATGGGGTGAAAATTCAAAGTAGTCTAACCAAGAATCAGAGGCACAGACCAGTTCAAAAGAAGAGTTGATAAATGCAATGGGCTGGGGCAATTGCCTTACCAAATAGTTAAATGTATAGGTTTCCGTAGCTTTCAAAATGTAGGTTTTAAGATTTGGGATTCTTAAAATATAAGTAATTTCTTACAATAATACATCTATATAACTACGCACATCATTTTATGTTGTGTAGATGGCCAAAGATGTTGTGAGGATTTATTTTATTTGAATTGACCGTTATACGGTTTAGGATGAACGACGAATACTACTTTACTTTCGATGATTGTAAACGATTACCGTGTCTGGCACCAATGCAGTATAGTCTCCTCCATTTCTAATGACATCTCTAACAATGGAAGAACTGATATATGATTTACCAGAGGAAGTAAGCAAGAAAACCGTTTCAATTTCAGACAGTTTTCTGTTGGTATGGGCGATGGCTTTTTCAAACTCAAAATCAGCAGGATTTCGAAGGCCCCTTAGAATAAAATTGGCACCCACGTCTTTACAAAAGTCTACCGTTAACCCCTCATAGGTAACCACTTTAATTTTGGGTTCGTCTTGAAAGGCCTGTTCTATGAATCGTTTCCTTTCTTCAAGTGAGAACATATATTTCTTGTCGGCATTGATCCCAATGGCAATAAAAAGATGGTCAAAGAGAGTTACCCCCCGTTTGATGATATCATAATGCCCAAGAGTGAGTGGGTCAAACGACCCCGGAAATACTGCTTTTCTCATTCCGAAAATGATTTGAACTAAAATACATAGAATTTACTGGTTCATCGCCTCTTCAATGGCGCTTTCAAACAGCTGGCCCAGGGAAATTCCGGATGCCTTAGCCTGTTGTGGTAAAATACTCTCTTCGGTCAAACCTGGTGTAGTGTTTACCTCTAGCAAGAAAGGTTCATCACCCTGAAAAATGAACTCACTTCTGGTATACCCCTTCATTGCGAGTAACTTGTAGATTTGTTCCGCTACGTTCTTGGCATTTTTTTGCTGTACCGAGGTGATTCGTGCTGGGGTTATTTCTTGTGATTTGCCCTCATATTTCGCAGAATAATCAAAAAAGTCATTTTCAGATACGATTTCAGTCATGGGTAACACAGTAACTTCTCCATTAAAGGTAATCACCCCTACGGAAATTTCAGTGCCGTCCAAGAACGATTCTATAATAATTTCGTTATCTTCTTCAAATGCATTATCAAGCGCTGATTCGAACATGTCTTTTTCGTAAACTTTACTAATGCCAAAACTACTGCCTGCGCGATTGGCTTTGACAAAGCATGGCAGGCCAACTTTTTCAATGATCTCATCGACGTTGTAAGACTGTCCTTTGTTGAGATAATATGATGTTGCACAAGCAACTCCATACGGTTTCAACGTACTTAGAAGGTCCCTTTTATTGAACGTCAATGCTGCTTGGTACGAACCGCAAGAGGTTTGTGGAATGTTCAGCAGTTCAAAATAGGCTTGCAAAAGACCATCTTCACCCGGGGTACCATGAATGGCATTGAAAACACAATCAAACGTAATTTTCCCTTCAGGAAGTTGTAAGCTGAAGTCATGTTTGTCGATGTCGATTCGTTTTCCCGAAGCAGTTATATGGTACCATTGTTCTTTTTCGATGATGACTGGTATCGTATTGAACCTTTCCTTTGAAAGATGTTTTTCCACAACAAAACCACTCTTTAATGAAATGGAATATTCACTGGAGTAGCCCCCCATGATTATGGCGATGTTCTTTTTCACTATCGTCGATTATAGGTTACCAAAGTAACTAAAAAAGGGTGGTTTCTTCTATATTTGTTGCCAAACCAGTAGAATGAAAAATTTTCTGAATTTTTTGCGCAGTAAAACTTTTTTAATTCAGTTGGTACTGGCTATTGTAGTACTTATAGTCATTTGTTTTATGACCCTACGATGGTTAAAGCGTACGACCAATCATGGAGAGTTTGTTGAAGTACCCGACTTTTCAAAAATGTCGGTTATGGATATGCGTCGGACCGCTGAAGAAGCCCGGTTACGATATGAGGTGCTGGACTCGACTGATTTCAATCCGGAGTTCCCAAGGTTTTCTATATTAGAGCAAAATCCACCCGCAGGAACAAAGGTTAAGGAAAATCGTAAAATCTATTTCACGGTAAATCCTTCAGGGTATAAAAAGGTGACCATTCCTAATATTGTTCAGGTTACGAAACGTAATGCAACTTCAATGTTACGGGCAGTGGGACTTGATGTTCAACGCGTTACCTACATTGACGAGTTAGGAAAAGATATGGTCTACCGCATGAAGTTCAAGGGTAAGTATGTAAAGCCTGGCGATAAGCTACCCAGAACATCCAAGATTGAATTGGAGTGCGGAAATGGTGTCATACCCGCGAGCGCCATTATTAAAGCATCATCTGAGGACTAATGGATATTTCTAGTGTCCCTGACCCATCACAAGATGAACTTTTTGAACATCATCGCTTTCAAGCGTCCAAAGGGCAAGAGCCCCTTCGCGTAGATAAGTTTTTGATGAATTTTATTGAAAATGCTACTAGAAATAAAATCCAACAGGCTGCCAAACAAGGAAATATATGGGTAAATGGTACCCAAGTCAAACAGAATTATAAGGTAAAGGCCGGTGATGAGGTCAAAGTATTGTTTGAACATCCGCCGTACGAATTTTTGTTGGCCCCTGAAGATATCCCGTTGGATATTGTTTATGAAGACGATCAAGTGTTGGTAGTAAACAAATCGGCTGGGATGGTGGTGCATCCTGGTCATGGTAATTATTCAGGAACATTGATCAATGCCCTGGTGCACCACTTCAAAGATTTGCCCAATAATAGTTCGGGTAGACCGGGATTGGTTCACCGTATCGATAAAGATACATCAGGTTTATTGGTCGTGGCCAAAACGGATAGGGCGATGGCGCATTTGGCGCAGCAATTTTTTGAAAAGAAATCTGAACGTGAGTATGTTGCCTTGGTTTGGGGAAGCCCAAAAGAGGATGAAGGTACCATAGAAGGTAATATTGCAAGAAATCCGAAAAACCGTTTGCAAATGATGGTTTTTCCTGAAGGGGATCAAGGTAAGGAAGCCGTAACACATTTTAAGGTATTGAAACGGTTGGGCTATGTCACTTTGGTGTCCTGTAAATTGGAGACAGGGCGGACCCATCAAATACGTGTTCACATGAAATTTATAGGGCATACGCTTTTTAATGATGAACGGTACGGCGGTGATAAAATCTTAAAAGGGACAACTTTTACGAAGTATAAGCAATTCGTTGAAAATTGTTTCAAAGCTTTACCGCGTCAGGCGTTACATGCCAAAACCTTAGGATTTTTGCATCCGACAACAGGCGAAAAACTTCAATTTGACGCAGCGATTCCTTCTGATATGATGGAGTGTCTCGAGAAATGGGAAGGATACTCAAAGCATTTTGACCACTAGTATCATAAGAAACTTCAATTTCACTATTGAAAAGGTTTTTATAACCTTGGCTCCTTATGTTATCTACAGATATTATTTTTATACACAAATTGCCAGTTTATGAAAATTGTTATTTCCCCAGCCAAGTCATTGGATTTTGAATCGACTTTGCCTACTAAACGATTCACACAACCCAACTTTTTAGACCATTCTGAAAAGCTAAATAAGGTTTTAGTGAAAAAGAAGCCAAAAGCATTATCAGAGTTGATGTCGATTTCTGATAACCTTGCCCAATTGAACTGGCAACGCAATCAACAATTTTCGACACCCTTTTCCCCAGAAAACGCAAGGCCAGCCGTGTATGCATTTAATGGAGATGTATATCAAGGTTTGGATGCCTATTCCATTTCGGAAAGTAAGTTGGATAACCTACAGTCGACCTTACGAATTTTATCTGGGCTTTATGGGGTGTTAAAACCATTAGACCTAATGCAACCCTATCGTTTGGAAATGGGCACTCAACTAAAAGTTGGGAGAAAGAAAAACCTTTACGAGTTTTGGAAAGATACCCTGACCAATCATTTTAATTCTGAATTGCAAGAGGGAGAGTTGTTTATCAACCTTGCGAGCAACGAGTATTTTGGTGCCATTGATGCCAAAAAGTTAAAAGTACCCGTTATTACCCCAATTTTTAAAGACTGGAAAAATGATAAACTAAAGGTCATCAGCTTTTTTGCCAAAAAGGCCAGAGGTTCTATGGTTCGCTATATTTTGGATACAGGAGCCCATACCTTAGATGATATTAAGGGCTTTGATTACGACGATTATGAATTTAGTCAAGAGCACACAGTAAAAGAAAACGAACCCGTATTTATACGATAGAATATTTCTCTGGGATAAGCGTTTTGATTATAAATGCATTGTGATGAAAGTTTTTGTCCCTTTATTGTCTGTAGCCTTATTCTTCATTGCTTTAATATCATGTGATGATAGGGATGATAATTTAACTGGTCCGAATATCAGGATTCATAATTTAAGTAGTCAGAATTTCACCATGGTTGAAGTTCCCCAAGACACTATACGTTACGAAAATATAGGGTCAGAAGGTTTTTCACCTTATCAGGAATATAACGAAGCTTTCGAACAAATGGCGCTAATTGTAAGCGCAGATTCTTCCACATTTAATTTTAGCCCTTCTGAGCTCAATTTTGAGCCGTTGCCCATCGGTTTATATACGTACCAATTAAACATCGATGAAGAAGGACAGTTGATCTTCAACTTTAAGGTTGATTAACTTATTCGACTATCTTTTAATCCATAGCTATAAAGACGTTTTTTTGAGCGGTGCGCCTAATTTTCTTATATACTATGGGCTTTATAGATTTCTGCTACCTAGTAGCTTTGGATGGTTAGAGGCCCAAAACGAATGCTGTTCCAAGACTGAATACCCCCTATAGTCGTCAAATTAGTCTTACTTGGCTAAATGGCTGGACTTCCCTTTTATTACTTTTGACACATGTTCTTACATCAACATCCCTATAGGCCCTTTTTATTCGATGGCGTTAAAAAACTGATAGTGGGCACATTGCCCCCTCCAAGATTCACCACAGGGGAACTCAAACCAGGTGATGTTGATTTCTGTTATGGGAGTCGTGACGGACAATTATGGCCTATTTTAAACCGAATTTTCAATCTTGACCTTACGTTTGAAACCATACCTGAAGCAGTAGCACAACGAAAAGAATTTCTTTTAAATCATAAAATAGGAATTTGCGATATCGTTGCGTGCGCAGAAAGGAAAAAAGTTGATGCCTCTGATTTGGGTATGCAAAATGTGCAGTTACGTGATATCATAAAGGTTTTGGAACAGTATCCCACGGTTCATCGTCTAATTTTCACGGGTGGAAACAGTAAAAATGGTCCGGAGTATTTTTTTAGAAGGCATGTAAAGACCTACGGCCTTCGGCTGGAAGTCGTAAAAGATCAAGTACCGAGAATACACCGGTTGATTCATCCGACCACAAAAAAGACCATTACAACAGTTTCTTTAACAGCCCCGTCAGGAGCCGCCAATCGTGCAGTAGGAAGTCTTACTGAATACAAAAGGCTTAAAGACAAAAATCCCGATTTCAATACAATTGATTTTAGGGTACTTCAATACCAAAATTTTTTTTGATAAAGCACCACGGCTTTGTTAGGTTTGTAGGGTCACAACCGTAATTTGTGATTTGTTATGATAAACCCTTTGAAAACAAGCTATATCACGAACTTTGAATAAAATTATAGAACATGGGTAAGGGTAAAATGCAACAGCGCAGAAGATTGGTCGAATTTAAAAAATCGGTAACCAATCGTTTCAATATTTATAATAGTCTGTTTTTGAGTCTGCCCTATGCTGATATGGAAAATGTTAGCATGATGGTACCGTTATTGTTTGAGCAGTGTGAAAAAGGGCTGGCCAATGGTGAAAAGCCCCAGGAAATTATGGATGATTTCTTCGAAAATTTCACCGATTTTAAGGATGATAAAGAACGTATCGATTTCATGTTTCGAATCATTCAATATGTCGAGCGCCAGGTCGTACTTTTTGATAGTGTCGAAGATGCAGCCTTTCCCAAACTTCAAGAATATACCGACTCCTTATCGGTCAATGACTATTTTGAATTGGTCGACCGACATAAAAACTGGGACAAAATTGCGAAGAAGCTATCAACGTTTAGTGCACGTATGGTGCTGACTGCGCATCCTACCCAATTCTATTCTCCTGCTGTTTTGGATATCATAAAAGAATTAAGGAGTCAAATCGATGAGAATAGAATTGACGATATTGACTTGACCATGCAGCAATTGGGGCTGACCTCATTGATCAACACTAACAAACCAACACCATTAGACGAGGCCAAAAATATTATCCACCTTTTGCGCAATACCTATTATAATGCCATTGGGGAGTTGTTCGATTACATTAAGAGCAATATCAACATGGCCAATTTCGATAATTACGACATCATAAAATTAGGATTTTGGCCAGGGGGCGACCGCGATGGAAATCCCTTCGTAACGGCCGAGATTACACAGCAAGTCGCAGATGAGCTCCGCATCAATTTAATGAAGTGCTATTATAATGAGCTCAAGGTGCTCAGGGGACAATTAACCTTCAAAGGTTTGCAAGAACCGCTCAATGCATTGAATGCCAGTCTGTATCGGGCCATGTTTCAAGAAAACTATTTGATCTCATATCCTGAAATTGTCGAAAAATTAGAGGCAATCAAAGAAATACTTATTGAAGACTATCATTCATTGCACCTAGATGGTCTGATTAAGCTGTTGGACAAGGTTCATATCTTCAAAACCCATTTTGCGGTGTTGGATATCCGTCAGGATCATAGTAAGCACTTTTCGGCCGTGACGTCCATTTTACAGCAGAGCAGTCATATTGTTACTTCTTTGGATGAACTGTCTGATGAGATTTTGGTGAAACTGCTTTTGGAAGAAAAGGTACCTTTTAAAATGGATGCCATTGAAGATGAAGTAGCCCGTGAAACATTGATTAATATTTCTAATTTAAAGGAGATACAGCGAAGAAACGGGCAAGAGGGGTGTAACCGATACATTATAAGTAATTCAGAGGATATTTTTGCCGTTCTTTTTGTTTTTGGACTATTTAGATGGTGCGGTTGGGAAACGGATGAAATCACCTTTGATATCATTCCTCTCTTTGAGACCATGAAGGGTATGGATGCTTCCGAGCAGGTCATGCAGACCTTATTTGATACCTCAATATACAGAGAGCACTTGAACAGAAGGAACAATATACATACCATTATGCTTGGTTTCTCAGATGGTACAAAAGATGGAGGGTATCTCAAAGCCAATTGGAGTATCCTCAAAACGAAGGAAACCCTGAGTAAGGTGTGCAAGAAAAACGGAATCAAAGCCAAGTTTTTTGATGGCCGAGGGGGCCCACCAGCAAGAGGTGGCGGAAAAACGCATCGTTTTTATGCCGCCCAAACAAAAGATGTTGCCAATCATGAAATTCAATTGACCATTCAAGGTCAGACCATTACAAGTACCTACGGTACCAAAGAACAGTTCATTCATAATGCCGAACAGCTATTGACCGCTGGCTTGACCAACAACCTGTTTGGAAGGGAAAATGTGATAACGACTCCGCAACGAAAATTGATTGAAGAATTGTCCGAACTGAGTTTTGCAAAATACGAGGCGCTCAAGCAACATGAGAAGTTTATTCCGTATTTGGAACATCGAAGCACTCTAAAATATTATGGCAAGGCCAATATTGGAAGTCGACCTGGAAAGAGGGGAAATAAAAAACAATTGACCTTATCTGATTTACGGGCCATATCTTTTGTAGGTTCGTGGAGCCAGTTAAAACAAAATGTACCAGGGTATTTTGGGTTAGGTACTGCTATTCAAGAACTAAAAAATCAGGGTCGAATGAATGAGGTCAAAAGGCTATATAAAGACGTACCCTTTTTTAGGGCTTTGATGCACAATAGTATGATGGCTTTGGCCAAGACCAATTTCAATTTGACCAGTTATCTAAAGGAGGATGAGGAATTCGGTGCTTTCTGGAATATTCTTTACGATGAATTTCAACGCTCCAAAAAAATGTTACTGAATATTTCAGGAAGTAAGATTTTAATGGAAGACGAGGCAATTTCTAGGGAGTCTGTCAAGATTCGTGAGAAAATAGTGTTGCCATTATTGGTGATTCAACAAAATGCGCTCTACCATATCAGTCAAAATGCTGATTTTAAAGCACTTTATGAAAAAATTGTAACCCGTTCGCTCTACGGTAATATCAATGCCAGTAGAAATTCTGCTTGATATGAATTGCTCACCGGTGTCAAAGTTTACTTTTGGCTAATATCTATTTGGTAATTGTAGGTTTGATTTCCGGTAAAATGTTCTGGTACTGAAACAATGTTAACATATACCTCGGTATCTCCTGAAGATACTTCAACTGAGGCCGTTCCGTTGGTTGCATCATTCATGGAAAAATCAATATATTCAACAGTGCCGTTGGCCTTTTTTATAATTAGCCTGGCTTCAAAATGGGCATCGGCCCCTTCTGAACCCATTGTTTCACCTTCAATAGTGAAATTAAATGTAGTGTCGGACGAGTTTTTGATTTTAATAACATTATAGCTCCAGCCTCTTGGGCGTAATGATTCGGGGGGACTAAAATTTCCATTGGCTTCAGCGTCAGATAGCTCCAATACATATGGATTGCTATTGTCTGGGTCACCAACACCTTCCATCTCATACCAAGCCCTATCCAACTGTTCTTGTGAAAAGTAATCAAAACCTCCTGTATTATGAGCGGCCCAATCTGCAAAATAGCCTCGAAAATTCTCTCCTCCCATACCATGGTAAAGATATTCTTGTGGTAAAAGTCTAGTATTGGCGTAATATCCGCTGACAATTAATTGAGGGTCTACGGCCCTTTCCTCAGTGAGGTAATAGAGCAATAAGTGCATTCCATATTGCCTTACCTGAAAAAACCAATCTCTTGGGTCACCAGGGGCTTCGTTACTGAAACTATGCCATAGAGCAACATGTGGGTTTGCATATATGGTACCTGCTTCAATAAAGGTATTTATTTCATTTGTTACATTTTGTGACATGTACCATTGCGCAGATGATTCAACATACCATTGTGAATCACCGGAATACTCAAATCCAGTTGAGTTGGCGTTATATTGAAATATGTGGAAACCTTCATGTGAAATGTTTGCATAATCGACGTTTGCGGTATGAGGCAGCGTAAGAAACGGCATGCCAAAAGAATCGGTACCTTGACCATTGCCCCAGAAGGTCGGAAGAACCGTCTCATCTAAACCATGATGGATGTATACGTTGTAATAGAAGCCGGATTGAGGATTAGGAGGGTCTTCCATACCATAAATTGTCAGACAGTCTTGTCTCACCTTATTTAGGTATTGAAACATCTGTTCGGTATCTGCAGAATGGTCAAAATCTGGACTCCACCAAATAGCAAAAATACCATTAGTTACCACACTGAGTGTTTCTTTTGAGCCAAACTCTGTTTGAAAACTGAGGCCTGAAATTTGTTCGCAAAATTCCCCTTCAAAGCCGTCAGGACAAGCACAGCGTCCATTAAGACAGTTACCTCCATTTACACAGTTGATATCTCCGCATGGGTCGATAAATGTTTCACAGAATTCTCCTTCGAAACCCTCTGGGCAAGCACAGTTTCCATCAACACAGTTGCCTCCATTTTGACAGTTTACACCCTCACAAGGATTATTAGACTCTTCAATTACCTGCTCATCGGTTACTTGTTCATCAACCAAAGGTTCGACTGTATTGTCTTCCGAACAACTAATGGACAAACAAAGAAAACTGAAAAATACTGGAATAATATTTTTGAGGACCATGATACAGGGATTAAACAACTTTTTCTACGCTAACGAAGCCTAAGTCAAAAACGTATGAAAATGTTGTCAATACCTAGAGGTATGTTGTAAAGACCCTTTCGTATTATCCAAGCACCTCAGGTTAAAAAATTTGCTTTCAATAAGTAAACTATAATAAAAATGAAAGGGAAAAATGGCTACACTTGAAATACGTGAGGATTTCGGACAAGGTATGGTTCCCTTTTATAGAAAGGCTTTACATTCTTTTTTTTCAAAGAATCGATGACTTCGCCGACTGTAGTTTCGAAAGAATCTTTTCGCATTGGTTTCACCAGAAAGCTTTGAATTCCGTAATCTTTTGCCTTATTGGAGAATTTTTCCCATGAAGAATTTAAAACGATGGTTGCAGGTATTTCTATGGCATCCAATAATTCAAAGGCATTGACATCTTCCAAAAGAATATCCATAAAAACTATATCGACTTTGTGTTTATAAATAGCTTCTATGCCCTCGTATGGATTGGAATAAGCCCCTACCAATTCCAATTTAGGGTGATTTTTAATCAAAAATGAAATAGCTAAACGATGCACGGAGGAGTCATCAATGATAACACATTTGTAGGTCATGGTTTTTGATTTGGGTTACCTAAAATTAGAATACATTTAAGTCGCAATTTCAAGATTTGGGATGAAACCCCGAAATTTTCGATGAGGCGTATTCGATGGCGAAATTGGAAATAATGGCCGTTCAATTCGAATCAATGAAAGGGTTATTTTGATGGGCTATTGCTTAAAATCGAGTAAAATGCCTTTATTCCATAGGCTAACTGACCAATCTTGAGATTTTCATTGGGACTATGTTGATTATTGTCTTGATTGACCATTGGGACAATAAATGCCGGAATTTTAAGCTCATTAATGAAGGGTGCTATGGGAACTGTACCTCCCATAATACGTATCTGTACTACCTCGTCCCTGAAGTTGTTTTGCATGGTTTGTAATAAAAATTTTCCGTAGGGGTTATTGAAATCCGTCCGAAAGGCATCGGTAACACTTCCCTCCTTTATGGTAATAATTTTATCGTAGGTCATTCGCTCTTCTTTACTTGGTAGATGATCAACAACGTGATAGCCCTGCTTTTCGATGTGTTTTCTGACCAAGGTCTTTAATCGTTTTCCATTGGTCTCGGGTACTGAACGCAAATCTAATTCGGCCGTTGCACTTTCAGGTACAATCGTCCTAGCCTCATCTCCAATCCATCCTGAACCCAATCCACGAATGTTCAAACTTGGGTATTGCAATGATTCTTGATAAAAACGGCCTACCTTCTCATTGGCCTTAAATTGAAGTCTTTCTGCGATATCTTTATCGTTATCGGGAACACTTTTTAAAACCTGTATCACATTTTCGTTCACTTCAATACCATTATAGTATCCGGGAATGGTAACCTTACCATCGGAATCTTTCATGGTCGACAAAAGTGATGCCAATCGAAATCCGGGATTCGGGGCATAGTTGCCATAATGACCGCTGTGCTGGGGTTTGTTTGGGCCATGGGTGGTTAGGGTCATCGTGGTAATTCCGCGGCAACCATAAATTAGGGTGGGTTTCCCTGAAACATGCATGGGGCCGTCATTAATTACTAGAAAGTCCGCTTCCAGAAGGTCCCGGTATTGCTTTACCGCATGTGGGAGCGGTTTACTTCCCTTCTCTTCTTCACTATCTAAAATAATTTTGATATTCCATGGAATTTTATGCTCATTTTCTTGAAGTATATCCAATGCATGCAATAGCATTACAATGGGCCCCTTGTCGTCAGCGGTAGCACGTCCAAAGAGACGCCAATCATAGTTGATAGTATCTCCCAATTCATCAAACGATACCCTTTCGAAACCATTTCCGACAGGTTTCTTGAGTACTGTTTGGTAGGGGTCAGGTTGGTCCCATTTACTTGGTTCGACCGCTTGCCCATCAAAATGCATGTAAATAAGAACGGTAGGTTTGGTGTCATTCATGGGCATGGCCGCAAAAAACAAGGGTAGGTTTTCCGTTTCTAGTTCAACCGTGTTAAATCCTCTTTTTTCAAATTGCCTTTTTAACCAGATAAGGTTATCATCGATATCGTCAGGGTTAAGGGCGTCACTCGGCAAGGCCACAAATTCTCTTAGGTCATTGATTGCTTGGGCTACTTTTGACTTTATTTGGATGGAATCTTGAGCAAAGAAAACCTGAGCCCCGAAAATCAACGAAACGATTAGAAATATTCTCTTTATCATCTTATGCAGTTTTATTTAGACAATTTACCTTATTCCCTGAATAAAGTCACTGATTTTTTCAGTACCGTTTTGTGTCAAATGTTTGATAAACGCTGACCCGATAATAGCCCCTTTTGCTTTTTTTATAGCGGCTTGAAACGTTTCAGCATTGCTGATACCAAAACCAACGATTTGCGGATTCGTGAGCTGAAGTGAAGCAATTCTTTCAAAGTAATGTTGTTGTTCTTCCCCAAAACCACTTTTGGCCCCCGTTGTACTTGCAGAACTGACCATATAGATAAAACCATCAGAGGCATGGTCAATCGCCCGAATACGTTCTTCACTGGTTTGTGGTGTGATTAAAAAGACATTGATCAAGCCATATTTTTTATAGATGGCCTCATATTCTTCTTGATATACGTCAAGCGGTAAATCAGGCATAATAATTCCGTCTATGCCGACTTCGTCTCATTTTGCACAGAACGCTTCACCCCCATACTGTAGCATGGGATTAAAATAACCCATGACAATCAAAGGAACCCTAACTGTTTTTCGAATATCTTTCAATTGCTCGAACAGTAGTTCAGTGTGCATGCCATTATTGAGGGCAGCGGTTGAACTTTCTTGAATGGTTGGGCCATCGGCCAGGGGGTCACTGAAAGGGAGCCCAATTTCAATCATATCCACGCCCGCTTTTTCCAAGTTTTGTATAGTAGGTACGGTATCATGAAGATGAGGATAGCCGGCAGTGAAATAAATGGAAAGGAGTTTTTTATCCTCTTGGAGTTTTTGCTTGATTCTGTTCATTGCTCGCTGTTGTCGGTATTTAGTGGTCTTTTTAGTTTAGGGATTCCTGCTTTCGCAGGAATGACAGAGGATTATAACTTAAAATAATCAATGTATGTCTGTAAATCCTTATCTCCACGACCTGATAGGTTAAAGACAACGATATCGTCTTCTTTAAATTTTTTGTAATCAAAAATGGCAAAGGCATGACTGGTTTCAATAGCGGGAATGATGCCTTCTAATTGGGAAAGTTCAAGACCTGCAGTCATCGCCTCATCGTCGGTTATTGAAATAAATTCACCGCGTCCACTTTTGTACAAATGTGCGTGCATCGGTCCAACTCCCGGATAATCCAGTCCTGCAGAAATGGAATACGGTTCGGTAATCTGACCATCGTTTGTTTGCATCAATAACGTCTTACTACCATGTATAATTCCTACTTTGCCTAAGGCCGAAGTAGCGGCACTTTCCCCAGAGTCAACGCCTTTCCCGGCAGCTTCAACGGCAATGATTCCCACTTCAGGGGTATCCAAATAATGGTAATATGTGCCAGCGGCATTACTACCGCCACCCACGCAAGCCACTACATAGTCGGGATTTTCTCTTCCCTCTTTTTCTTTTAGTTGCCATTTGATTTCTTCTGATATTACAGATTGAAATCTGGCTACCATGTCAGGGTAGGGGTGTGGCCCTACCACAGATCCAATGATATAATGGGTGTCTACCGGGTTGTTGATCCAATCGCGAATCGCTTCGTTTGTAGCGTCCTTTAGGGTTCGGCTTCCTGATTTGGCGGCACGGACTTCGGCTCCCAACATTTTCATTCGTGCCACATTAGGCGCTTGTCTAGCAATATCAATCTCTCCCATATAGACAACGCATTCGATACCCATAAGCGCGCATACCGTGGCCGTGGCAACCCCATGCTGGCCAGCACCTGTTTCTGCGATAACACGATTCTTACCTAGTTTTTTGGCCATTAGTATTTGACCGATGGTATTGTTGACCTTATGTGCCCCGGTATGACAGAGATCTTCACGTTTGAGGTAAACCTTGGTCTGGTGTTTTACAGAAAGACGCTCTGCAAAATAAAGAGGGGTGGGTCGACCTACATAATCTCTGAGCAATTGATTAAATTCTTCTTGAAAAGAAGGTTCTGCCATAATTTGTAAATAATGCTGACGCAACTCTTCGCAATTGGGATACAGCATTTCAGGTATGAATGCACCTCCAAACTCTCCGTAATATCCTTTTTCGTTAGCGTGATAACTCATTTTCAATTCTTTTTTTAAACTCTTTAATTTTTGTAATGTTCTTCAGGCCAGGTTTGGTTTCAAACCGGCTATTCACATCTAGGGCATGGCAATATTTCGATTCTGGGCGATATAAAAAGGTCAATATCTCATCAATATTTTCCATTCCTATACCACCACTTAAGAAATAAGGTTTGTCTGAGGGATAGTCTTCCAAAACCTCCCAATCAAAGGTATACCCGTTTCCCCCTGGTAATTTACCTTTTGTATCAAATAAATAATAATCGCAAGATGACTCGTAGGGCTCCAAGGTGCAAAAGTCGAAATTTTCATCAACCCCAAAGACCTTGATTACCCCAATTGTCAAGTTTTTTAAGTGTAGGCAAAGTTCAGGATTTTCCTGACCATGAAGCTGAACCATATTCAATCCATACTTTGCCACTTTTTGTAAAATTTCTTCGGCGGTAGCATTAACAAAAACCCCTACTTTTTTGATGTTAAGTGGTAAAGACGGAATGATGACATCAATATTTCGAGGTGATTTATCGTAAAATATAAAGCCCAAGTAGTCGGGTTGCAACGCAGCCACTTCCAAGGGATTATATTTCATTCCGCAAATCTTTAATTTCATAAAGACAGTTCTTTGATGAATTCAATGGCACTACTCCCCGGATTTTTGGTCCTCATAAAATTTTCACCTATGAGGAAGCCTTCATAACCGAAGGTTTTCAATTCATTAATTGCCTGTACCGAGCTGATACCGCTTTCAGATACCTTAATGAATTCATCGGGAATCTTGGCGGATAGGTATTTACTTATATCTAAATTGACCTCAAAAGTCTTTAAATCACGATTGTTCACCCCTAACATATCCAGACTTGGCATGATTGACTTTTCAAGTTCTTCTTGATTGTGTACTTCAAGAAGCACATCGAGGCCTAAACTTTTTGCCAATTCTGAGAATATTTTAATTTCTTGTTTGGTCAATACCGCGGCGATAAGTAAAATGGCATCAGCGCCATGGGCCTTTGCTTCCAGAATTTGATATGGGTCAATAATGAACTCTTTACGAAGCAACGGTATATCTACAGAAGCCCTTGCTAGTAGTAGGTCTTCTAAAGACCCTCCGAAGTATTTGATATCGGTGAGTATGCTCATTCCCGATATCCCCCCCTTTTCATACCCTTTGGCCACTATGCCGACGTTGGTATTTTGATTAATTGTTTGTTTGGACGGTGAACGTCTTTTGTACTCTGCTATGATTCCCGTTGCACTATATTTAAGAGCGGCGGCCAAAGAATGACAAGGTTTTTCGAAAAGTGCGGATTTTTCGAACTGGGAAACCGGTATCAGAGAAGACTTTAGTTGGACTTCTTTTCGCTTGTCAGCTATTATTCGATCTAGAATATTCATGCCGCACTGAGTTCTTGTAATTTTTTTAAAGCTTTCAACCCTTGTCCGCTAGACAGGGATTCTTTGGCCTTTTCGTATCCTTCTTTGGGTGAAATTCCTTCTACTGTCGAAATCGCAACACCTGCATTGGCACAGACCACATTGTTTTGGGCCTCCGTGCCTTTACCTTGCAAAACATCCATAAATATTTTGGCAGAACTGGCGATGTCTTCGCCGCCCACTATGGTGTTCGCATGTATCTGGGAAAGGCCAAAATCATGAGGTGATAGCATACCTTCAGCACCGTTCGAAATAGTTTTTGTCGCTCCGGTCAGACTGATTTCATCATAACCATCCAACGCGTGCAATACCGTAAAATTCTTGTCAGTATTTTGATAGAGGTAACCATACATACGAGCCAATTCCAGATTAAAAACACCGACCATTTGATTCTTGGGAAAAGCTGGGTTCACCATTGGCCCTAGCATATTAAAAAAGGTCTTGACCGCCAATTCCTTTCGTATGGGGGCAACGTTTTTCATAGCTGGATGGAACAATGGTGCGTGAAGAACGCAAATACCGGCTTTTTCAATGGATTCTTCAAGAAAGTCAGGAGCGTTACTGAACTTAATGCCCAAAAACTCCATGACATTGCTACTACCGCATTTTGAAGAGACCCCATAATTACCATGCTTGGTCACTTTGATCCCCGCACCGGCGGTCACAAAAGATGCCAAGGTTGAAATGTTAAAGGTGTCCTTTCCGTCACCGCCAGTACCGCATAGATCAATCGGGTTATACGCACTTAAATCTACTGCCAAACATAACTCCAACAACGCATCACGAAAGCCTTCCAGTTCTTCGATGGTTATGCTTCGCATCATGTAAACCGTCAGAAAGGCAGCGATTTGACTGGTATTGTAATCTCCTTTGGCAATATTGACCAAAATCTGCTTGGCATCTTCTTTTGAGAGTATTTCGTGATTGATCAATCTGTTCAATGTTTCTTTCATTGGTCTAACCAGTTTTTTAGAATTTGTTTGCCATGTGGTGTCAAAATAGACTCAGGATGGTATTGTACCGCTCGAATATCAAGACTTTTATGCTTTAATGACATGACTTGTCCATTGGAGTCGACAGAGGTTGTGATTAAATCTTCCGGTAAATCATTGGATACGACCCACGAATGATATCTCCCCACCTCAAACGATTTTGGTAGCCCTTGAAAAATGTAATCGTCTTCTATAAGTTTTACCGATGTGGCAATACCATGGAACACTTCGTCGAGATTAATTAGTTGACCTCCAAACACTTCTCCGATAGCCTGAAGCCCCAAGCAAACCCCAAAGATTTTTTTGCTTTTTGCATACGCTTTTATAATGGGCTTTAAAAGTCCGGCTTCATCTGGAATGCCCGGGCCCGGAGACAACACAATCTTATCATAATTGTCAACTTCATCTAACGTTAGCTCATCGTTGCGTTTGACAATGACTTCACATTTCAAGTCTTCTAGATAGTGCACCAAATTGTAGGTGAAGCTATCGTAGTTGTCTATCATCAATATCTTTCGTGTCATCTAGATTGTTTCAGCGATTTCCAAAGCCTTGTTCAAAGCTCCCAATTTATTGTACGTTTCTTGTAGCTCGTCATCGGCATCTGATGCGGCCACCAAACCCGCGCCCGCTTGATAGTGTAACTCATGATTTTTACTTAGAAAAGTCCGAATCATGATGGCATGGTTAAAATTGCCATGAAAATCCATAAATCCAATAGCCCCACCATAATAGGCTCGATTTGTTCTTTCGTAACGTTCGATGAGCTGCATGGCCATATGTTTTGGGGCGCCACTTAAAGTTCCCGCAGGAAAGGTGTCTGCTACAATCTTTAAGGTAGGAATATCAGGTTTTTTATGCCCCGTTACTTTTGAGACCAAATGAATGACATGTGAAAAATATTGTACTTCTCGATAGGTTTCCACATCGACCATATTACCATTGCGGCTGAGGTCATTCCGAGCAAGGTCGACAAGCATGACATGTTCACTATTTTCTTTTTCATCGGCAGCAAGCTCTTTCGCCAATTCAGCATCTTTTTCATCATTGCCCGTTCGTTTATAGGTACCAGCTATGGGGTGAATTTCAGCTTTACCTTCTTTAACAATTAATTGCGCTTCAGGTGAACTACCAAAAATCTTGAAATCCCCATAATCAAAATAGAACAGGTAGGGTGACGGATTAATGGAGCGTAATGCCCTATACACGTTGAATTCATCACCCTTAAAACCTTGTGAGAACCTTCTGGACAGCACCAACTGAAAAACATCTCCTCTTTGGCAGTGCTTTTTGGCAAGTTCGACATGAGTCTTGTATTCTTCATCTTTAAGATTGGATTTAGGCTCACCCAACTTGCTGAAATTATAGGTGGCAAAACTCCTGACTTTTATAAGTTGTTCCAATTCACCAGTATTATCTGAACCTTCAAAACTGTGACAAAACAAAAAGGCTTCATTTTTGAAGTGGTTGATGGCAATCACATTTTTATAGACGGCATAATAGATGTCGGGGATGTCAACCGAATTTGATTTTTTCGCTACCTCAACCGATTCAAAATAGCGCACCGCATCGTAAGCGATGTATCCAAACAACCCATTGGTGATGAACTTGAAATCATTGTCTTCAACCGTAAATTGTTTTGAAAACCCGTCAAGTATTGAAGGAACATCTGAATTTTCGCTGAGTTCTATGGTTTCTTCTGTCCCGTTTGGATACGCCTTAATGACTTTTTCGTTTGCAATGGTAATAGAGGCTATGGGATTGCAACAGATGTAAGAAAAACTATTGTCGTTGGCATGGTAATCACTACTCTCGAGCAGAATACTATTAGGATATCTATCCCTTATTTTGAGGTATACACTTACCGGAGTAATGGTATCTGCAAGAATTTGTTTGTATGACGTTTTTAAATTGAATTTCATTTCAAGTTGATTCAAAAAATTAAGGCCTGTCGTGATGACAAGCCTTATATAGTTTTTGGATAGAAAGGACTAGCTCACGAGATTGGACGTAAGATATTCCACCACCAGATTTTTTTTATCGTAATCATGGCGTCAAAGATAGAAATCAATTTTATGAAACCAAACAAAAAAGAGAAAATCCCACAGCAGTCTATGAGCAGTGGGATTTTTTAAAAATTTTAGGATTTTTCAGTTATAATAGATGTTGAATGGTTAGAATGCCAAATCGACCACTAAATCGAATTCGTCATAAATGGTCTTATCGCCTAAGTTGTCAAAGAAACTGCCCGATCCATAACGCACATCATATTCTGCCCTATCGACTTTTAAGGTAGCCGTCGCTTTACTTCCATAAATAGATACATCAAAGGTAACAGGCTTCGTAATTCCTTTAATGGTCAAATCTCCAGTGACATTGTAAGAGTTTTTACCAGAGGGTTCAACAGTTGTGAATACCAAACTCGAGGTAGTGTGCTTTTCTACACCAAAAAAGTCAGCTGATTTTAAATGACCATCCAAATTGTCTTTAGATTCTCCCTGAAGGTCTGTGGTATTGATAGAGGTCATATCGACAGTAAATTCACCACCGGTCAATTTATCACCATCAAACATAAGGGCACCGGATTGCAGATTTATTGTTCCGTTATGTGAACCTGTCACCTTATATGCTTTCCATGCTACAGTACTCTCTTCTGTATTGACTTCTTTGCGGTCGTCATCGATGGTATTGGCTACTGCTGAAAATCCGAATACCAATGTTAGGGCTACACTTAAAATGTTTTTTCTCATGATTTTAAATTTATTTGTTCTTAAATGGATTAATAGTTTATAGATGTGTAAATAATTCTTCTTTTGATTTTCTAACTTTTGTATAATGTTGGGTTTCATCGGTTTCAGAGCGATATCCGATGGCCAAGACCACGGCTGCATTTTGCTTTTTTTCATCGAGGCCTAAAACTTCATTGTACTTTTCTGGTTCAAAGCCTTCTATCGGACAGGTATCAATTTTTAGTTCTGCTGCTGCCTGCATTGCATTTCCAAAGGCTAAGTAGACTTGTCTCGCAGTCCAATTGCCTTTTGTTTCCGAAGGCAGTTCAAGCAATTTCGATTTCATAAAATCACCGTAGCCCTTCAGTCCTTCTTCAGGAATTTCCCTTGTCCTGGCAACGTTGCGTAAGTAGCTATCAACCAAGTCTCCATCGAAATCAGTTGCGTTTGCAAATACAATAAGATGGGAAGAATCCGTAATTTGAGATTGCCCCCAGCTGAACGATTTTAATCTTTCCTTTATTTCTTGATTTGATATAACGTATAAATGATAGGGTTGAAGCCCATAGGAAGAAGCACTTAAACGGGTAGCCTCAAGAAGGATTTCCAATTGATTTTTGGACACTTTCTTTGTGGCGTCAAATTTTTTCGTGGCATAGCGCCATTTTCTAATTTCTATAGTTTTGTCCATCTCAAAATTTATTGAGTAATTGATTTAGTTTTATAAGTTCTTGTTCATTAAAGCGTTGAAGCAACTGCATTTCTGTATCAGCCATCACTTTGTCTAGAACAGTAAGTATTTTCATCCCGTTTTTTGTGATGGTTATCTCCACTTTTCTTCTATTGGCCGCGCAGACTGTTCGGTCAACATACCCTTTCAATATGAGCTTGTCTACTAAACGGGTGGTATTGCTCATTTTGGTGACCATGCGTTCATTTATGGTTGAAAGATTTGCGGGTTTTCCTTCTTGTCCTCTCAAAATTCGCAATACGTTGAACTGTTGTTCAGAGATATCAAAGGGTTTGAGGGCACAAGTAACGGTCTCGTTTATTTTGATGTTAACTAAAGCAAAATGAATCATGGTGCGCGCTGGAAGTGCCAACTTCTTTTCCGTTTTTATTATCTTCTCAACATTCATGTAAATACAATAATTGTATATACAAATATATATCGGGGAATTTTAAGTTTATGGACTTGACCAAATAAAGTTTTGTTAAAAAAATCTTCTAGGTTTTCGCAATGGTAACTTTTATTATTAGATGAATAAGTATCCGTATTTAATACTCGTTTCGATTTTAGTCTTATCCGCTTGTAAAGAAGCCGAAAAAAAAGGCGCTGTAGCCGAGGTTAATCATAACAATGAGATTAGCAAGACCGAACAAGCTATTGATATTCCCTATCCTGTTTATGATTATGAGGGCCTTAAATCAACGCTAAATCGCACAGATGGCAAAACCTACGTCGTTAATTTTTGGGCGACATGGTGTAAACCCTGTTTGGAGGAGATGCCCTATTTTCAAAAGACATTCGAGGAGCAACATTCCAATGGGGTTGAGTTGGTATTGGTAAGTCTTGATATGCCTTCTATGTGGGAAAAGCGATTGGTTCCCTATGTTAATGACAAAGCATTAAAGGGTGAAATCGTGATATTGGATGATCCAAAGATGAACGAATGGATTCCAAAAATTGCGGAAAACTGGGGCGGCGGAATACCTGCTACCTTAATATATAATAAAGAAAAGCGTTCGTTCTATGAGCGTGGATTTACATATGAAGAATTGAATAATGAACTTAAAAAATTTATACCGTAAGAGATGAAAAAGTTAATGTATTTCACAGTCGTAATTGTAACGAGTCTTCTTGTTTCTTTTGTTCCAGCCGATGGATATGAAATTGGAGACGTGGCCAATGATTTTTCCCTAAAGAGTACTGATGGTACAATGGTATCATTGTCCGATTACCCAGATGCCAAAGGCTTTTTGATCATTTTTACTTGTAATATGTGTCCTTATGCCAAGGCGTATGAAGATAGGATCATCGCCCTAGATGCAAAATATAAAGCTAAGGGTGTTCAGTTAATTGCGATTAATCCCAATAATCCTGAGATACAACCTGGTGATGGTTTTGAAGAGATGAAAGCAAGGGCTCAAACGAAAGGCTTCACGTTTCCATATGTATTGGATGAAGAACAGAATGTCTTTCCACAATATGGCGCCACGCGCACGCCGCATGTATACCTTTTAGAAAGTACTGTGAAAGGCAATGTCGTTCGTTATATTGGTGCCATTGATGACAACTATCAAGATGCTGCCCAAGTAGAAGAGAAATATGTGGAGAATGCAGTTGATGCAATGTTGGCTGGCGAAGAAATTGAGGTAACAACCACACGCGCCATAGGATGCTCAATTAAAGTTTAAAAAGAAAATACTTAGTTTTAAGTCCGGAGTTTATTCCGGACTTTTATTTTTGACAAATAAAACTTTTGAGACCTATGGATTTAAGTCAAGAAGAATGGACAAAACAATTGGCAAGTGATGACAATGCGTTTATACTCGATGTAAGAACCACCGATGAAATAGAGGAAGGTATTATACCCGGTGCCAAAAATCTCGATATTTATTTAGGTCAAGGTTTTTTGGATGGACTGGAAGAATTCGATAAGTCAAAGAATTTTTATGTGTATTGTCGTTCTGGTAACAGAAGTGGGCAGGCCTGCGCCATTATGAATAGTGTGGGCTTTGAAAATACCTACAATCTCGAAGGCGGCTTCAATAGCTGGGAAGGCGAGGTTGCCGAATACCAGTGATGAATCCAGAGAATATTATTGAAAAACTGGGTAAAAACCATTTTGTTTTTAAGCATCTTTTTGCTGAGACATCCTTTGAAGAATTTAATTTCAAATCAAATGGCAATTGGAGTCTTTTAGAAGTTGCCTGTCATTTGCTGGATGAAGAAATTGAAGACTTTAGAGCACGGATAGAACATATCCTCACCACACCTGACAAGCCTCTGAAATCCATATCACCCCAAAAATGGCCTTTGGAAAGAAACTATTCGGGACAAGATTTTGGTACCGTTGTAGAAAGGTTCCTTTCGGAGCGTAAAAAATCATTGGAATGGCTCAAGTCTTTACAACAGCCCAAATGGGAACAGACCGTTTATCACCCAGCTGTTGGCGAAAGAAGTGCAAAAAAGTTCTTGTTCAATTGGTTGGCACATGATTATCATCATATCAGACAAATAAACCGTATCCAGCATACTTTTCTAAAGTTTTCCAGTGGAGATGATTTGACCTATGCTGGCAAATGGTAAACGAATTCCTATTTTCGTTGCATGCGTGAAGATTTCCTTCATTTCATCTGGAAGACCCAAAAATTTCAAAAATCTGGTTTGATTACTTCGACAAAAGAGGAAGTCGTTGTGTTGCACCCGGGGCAATACAATACTTCCAGCGGACCTGACTTCTTCAATGCCAGGGTTCGAATTGCAAATCAAGAATGGGCCGGAAACTTAGAAATTCATCTGAAATCTTCAGATTGGTATGTACACGGCCATGAAAACGATATCAACTATAGTAACGTCATATTGCATGTCGTCTGGGAAGATAATGTTGCTATACATAGAAAGGATGGAAGCATTATACCGACGGTTGCGCTTAAAAATGTGGTTAACTCAACCTTACTGCATTCGTACGAAGACCTTGTTCAAAATAGTAAAAAGAAATTTATCAATTGTGAAAAAGATATCGCTTCAATTGATAAAATGCTATGGTATCAATGGCAAGAACGTCTCTTTGTAGAGCGATTGGAACAAAAATCCAAGTTGATAAATTCACTGCTGTTAAAAACAAAAAATGATTGGGAAAATGTGCTCTTTAGACTTTTGATGAAGACTTTTGGCCTCAATAAAAACGGAGGTGCCTTTTTAGCGATGGCCGAGCATATCAACGATGGTATCTTTAGAAAGGTCTCGAAAAACACCTTTCAAATGGAAGCATTAATCTATGGGCTGGCAGGATTTCTTCAGTATAATACTATTCATGACGCATATTACCAAAGACTCAAAAACGAATTTAGTTTTCTCTATCATAAATTTCAACTTGCGGAATATTTTGGTGCTACGCCGATATTCTTTGGTCTTCGACCATCTAACTTTCCAACGGTGCGATTGTCGCAATTATGCAACATATACAAAAGGTCAGACAATTTGTTTTCAGCTTTGATGGCTGCAGAAACTATAGATGATTTTTATAATTTTTTTGAAGTGGGGGCGAGCCCTTATTGGGATACTCATTTTACTTTTGGAAAGGAATCAAAAAAACATAGTAAAAAGTTGACCAAGAATTTCGTACATCTGATTTTGATCAACGCCATACTACCTCTTAGATTTTGTTATGGACGTTATTTGGGGAGAAGTCAAACTGATACCGTGATCCAATTGATGCATCAACTTCCTGCAGAGAAAAACAGTATTGTGACTGGTTTTGATACTATAGAAATGTCGTCGTCTTCAGCATTTGAAAGTCAGTCCAAAATACACCTGTTTACAGTGTATTGTAAAGAAAACAGTTGTCTTCACTGTCGGGTAGGAAACCAATTATTGGGTAGAAACAACTAATTTTAAGCATGAGTTGGACTTATAATTTATTGTATTATTTCCAGAAAAGAGGTTTTGAGGTATGCGAACGTATCGCAGAACGTTGGGGTATTCGAGCTAGGGTGGTCCGAACGACTTTCATATACTTGACCTTCGTTACCCTTGGTTTTGGTTTTGCCCTTTACTTGTTTATAGCATTTTGGTTAAAGATAAAAGATCTCGTCTACACGAAAAGAACTTCCGTTTTTGATTTATGATAAAACTATTTCGCTCAAAACTGGCACTCGCCCTGTCATTGATGATAATTGTTTTTATCATTGGGGTAATCGGGTACAAATACGTGGCCTCCTATACCTGGGTAGAGGCGATTTATATGACCATCATTACGGTGACAACCGTGGGGTTTTCAGAAGTAAGACCGTTGGACGAAAGTGCTCAAATTTTTACTATTTTTCTCATAGTAAGCAGTGTATTTATTTTCGGTTTTGCGATATCGGTCGTTTCGGAATATGTGTTAAGTCGAAATTCGTTACAACTTTTAAAAAAGAAAAGGGTGAAGAATACCATTAGCAGTTTGAACAATCACATCGTGGTCTGTGGTTATGGAAGAAACGGCCAACAAGCCGCTCAGAAGTTAAAGGCGTATCACAAACCTTTTGTGGTCATTGAAAAAGACAAAGAAATCATTGAGGCCAATGAAGAAGAGGTATTGTTTGTTGAGGGTGATGTTAATGATGATGAGGCATTGCTTGAAGCTGGTATTGATAGGGCCCAATATCTCGTGATGGCACTTCCTGATGATGCCCTTAACCTTTTTGTGGTGCTTTCTGCGCGACAGATGAACAAAAATCTATTCATCATTAGCAGGGCCTCCCAGGCTACTTCAGTGAAAAAACTACGATTCGCTGGAGCGGATAAAGTGATTATGCCCGATAAGATTGGTGGTGACCATATGGCTTCGTTGGTGGTTATGCCCGACCTCATAACATTTATGGACCAACTATCGATAGAAGGGGAGAGTACCACAAACCTTGAAGAGGTCGAAATAGAAGATTTTAAAGATCAGGTAAATTGTCAAAGTATTCGAGATTTAGATCTTCGAAGCCAAACAGGTTGCACTATCATTGGCTACATAAAACCTGACGGACAATATATCATAAATCCTGAACCTGAACTTGAACTTGAACCAAAAGGTAAAGTAATTGTTTTGGGAAGACCGGAGCAAATTCAGCGACTGAACCAAATGTTTCATATTGAACAGTTAAAAACTGACGAAATTTGATTGCGTTGGATTTTTTTAGGATATTGTCGCCCTGACTAAAATAGATACAACAAAACAACCAACATGAAATATAAATTTATTGCCTTTTTTTCTTTTCTAGCACCTTTTTTATCAATCGCTCAAGAAACTGAAGAACTCGGACTCGATCAGAAAATTGACCGGGCGTTTCAACCGATCTCAAGCTTTTTTGAGAGGGTTATTTTCTTTGAAGTAGCGGGAACTCCGTTTGTTTTGATTCTTTTGGTCGGAAGTGCCCTGTTTTTCACTATTTACTTTGGTTTTCCGAATATTAGACATTTCTGGACGGCAATAAATGTGGTTCGAGGTAAATATGAGGAAGTTGAAAAATACGGTTTAGAAAAAGTTGAGCAGCATATGACCGCAGATGGCGACATACCTGATACCATTCGTGATGAGAGTGAAGAAGGTGAAGTAAGTCATTTTCAAGCTTTGGCAACCGCTGTTTCCGGTACTGTTGGTAATGGTAATATTGCTGGGGTAGCTTTAGCTATTGCCCTGGGTGGGCCAGGAGCAACATTTTGGATGATTGTTTGCGGGCTGTTGGGCATGTCTACCAAATTTGTGGAATGTACCCTTGGTGTTCAATATAGGGATGTCGATGATGAAGGGGTGGTTTATGGAGGTCCCATGTATTATATTAGTAAAGGCCTTAAAGCCAAAGGATTTAAAACTTTGGGTAAAATAGCTGCTGGGCTCTTCGCTTTTTTCTGTATCGGTGGTTCGTTTGGAGGGGGTAATGCAGCCCAGTCCAATCAAGCAACCATAGTTCTAAAAGAATTATTTGGATGGGAAAGTACCATGGCGGGTTTTATTGTTGGCGTGGTATTGGCCATTGTTGTTGGGGTTATCATTATTGGAGGCATCAAGCGAATTGCATCGGTTACCGAAAAGGTAGTGCCTTTTATGGCGCTCATTTATATTTTGTGTTGCCTTTTTATCATATTCAGTAATTTCTCTCTGATTGACGATGCCATTGCCTTAATCGTTAAAGAAGCTTTCAACCCGACTGCCATCGGAGTTGGTGGTATCATAGGGGTACTTCTTGTAGGCTTTAGAAGGGCAGCATTTTCCAATGAGGCTGGTGCAGGTTCAGCATCTATTGCGCACTCTGAAGTAAAAACAAAATTTTCTGCCTCTGAAGGCTAAGTAGCATTGTAGGAACCTTTCATAGACACCGTTGTGATATGTCCCATGACAGCACTG
>JBHJJC010000109.1:0-8367 GCA_050042945.1 Croceivirga sp. | reverse complement strand
ACCTTTTGCCGTTCTTCGACATCGGTCAGGGTGGCCTCAACGACCAGTACCCCGGCACTCTCTTCGGGAGCTAGGGTATCGATTTCCAGCTCATCGACACATGCGGTAAGGAGCGACAGACCAAAAAGTACTATGATGATGCGTTTTACCATATTAACCTTAAAATCCAAATTATACCCATAGAATTAATTGTAGTGAATTTTCCTTTTAATTATGGTCTACCATAATGGACATAGGTTGCGTTATAAAGTAAAAAAAGGGAAAAAACAAGTGATAAAGTGAAAAAAGGAAGTTACTATTCAATGTAAAAAACGATGGGAAATGTGTTTATAAACCCAAATATATTCTTGCTTTAAATTTATTTGATTGAATTACTTCTGCTATGAATAAAAAGTAGGGGAGCGCCTACAATAAAATTGAAAATCGTTACGTTGATTATGGGCCGAATGGTTTCAAGAGAATCGCTATAGTAAAAAACCGATTGAGCTAAGCGATTTTATATGGTTATCCCAAATCGACCTAACATGAAGACCCCATTTCTACACGTGTTAATTGCGTTTTTGACTACGCTAAGCATTCTTTCGCAAGGTCAACCTGAATCAAATATAGTTCCGACATACAACGTGCAACAACTGGATAGTATACTGTTGGAGCTCAGAAAAGAATTTTATCAAGCGAATTACGAGAAAATAGTGGAACAGGCACCCAGACTTTTGCAAAATGCGGAAGAAGTAAATGCGTTGCGCACAAAACAAAGAATTACCTCTCTTTTAGGAAATGCATTTATCCAGTTTGATGCGCATCAAAGTGCCCATGAATTATTTATCGAAAGTCTAAAGGAGGCCCAATCAGCTAAAGATACTGCAGGAATTTTGGGGGCCTACATCAATCTGGGCAACACCTATATTTTTAGAGACCCAAAGAAGGCCATCAACTATTTTAAGTCGGGAACAGAGTATCTTACTTATGAAGACAGTGGGGATGCGACTAATTTTAATGATAGGGCCAGTTTTATTCTACACAATAATCTTGCCGAGTTATATGTGGGCATTAAGCAATCCAAAGAGGCACAATTTTATCTCGATAAGGCGCATTCGTTTTTATCCCTTCCATCATTGGTAGCCCGTAAATCGGAATATATGGCGGCAGGGTACTATATTCAGGGGGCTATTGACCTTTTGGAACAACGAAATGATAGTGCTATTTCTAACACTTCAAAGGCCTTATCTGAAGGTAAAGGCCTACTGGATGAGAACTATATTCTTGGTTCCTACAAAATTCTCATTGAGGCGTATGCCAATATCGGTAAGTATGAGAAAGTCAATACGATAAGGGTAGCTTACGATTCTTTGAGGGATAGACGCTATCAAGCCGAAAAAATACGCCAGCAACAAATTGCCACATCAAAATTCAATTTAGAAAATTACAAACGGCAATTAAGGGAAACCCTTCTGGCTAACGAAGTTTCTCAACAGAAAGCATTGAAAAACAAAATACTGTTTATTTTCACTGCGGTTTTAGGCGGTGTGTTGACCTTGCTCATCAGTCTGTTACTTTATTCCGGATACAAGCGAAACCGTCTAATGGACGATTTGAAAGAAAAGAATCGCCTATATCTTGACGCCAAGGAAGTCTCGGAAAAATTAGCAAAGAGCAATACCCGTTTTCTCTCAACGATAAGCCACGAATTAAGGACACCTTTGTACGGTATCATCGGGTTGTCATCCGTATTATTGAAAAATGAACAGATGGATTCCAATAGTCACGAAGAAATCAAGTCGTTGAAGTTTTCCGCAGACTATTTGCTCTCATTGGTCAATGATGTATTGCATATCAATAAGTTTGAGTCTGAAGAAGGTAAAAAACTCCAGAACGACCATTTTGTTCTCGCTACATTAATCAAAGACATTGTACAAACTTTCGAATTCAATAACAAAAAGAACAACAACACGGTTCATTTGAGTATTGATAAAGATATTCCTAAAGTGCTTCAAGGCGACAAGATGAAACTGTCCCAAGTGTTGATGAATCTTATCAGTAATGCCAGTAAGTTTACCCAAGATGGAGCTATTGATGTCATTGCAGAATTGGAGTGTATGGATAAGGAAGCGGTGTCGATTCGTTTTGTTGTGAAGGATACAGGTGCAGGCATACCTCTTGAGGAGCAAGATACCATCTTCGATGAGTTTACACAGGTCAAAAGAGCTTCACATAAGGGTGGTACGGGTCTTGGACTCCCTATTGTGAACAAAATATTACATATTTTGAATAGCAAACTTTTGTTTGAAAGTGTTCTAGGCAAGGGCACCACATTCAACTTTACCTTGGCGCTTCAGGAAGGGTCTATGAAAGATATGGAAGATACTGTTTTACCCCATAATTTTGATAGCCTGAAAAATAAGAAAGTACTTATTGTAGATGATAACAAAATCAATCGATTGGTCACACAAAAAGTTCTCACGCTGTACAATATTCGTTTTGATGTGGCCAAAGATGGTCTTGAAGCGGTTGAAAAGGTCAAAAACGATGTGTTTGACACTGTTTTAATGGACATCAATATGCCGAATATGAATGGTTTTGATGCCAGTAAAGAAATACGCACCTTCAACAAGGTAGTTCCTATTATTGCACTTACTGCGTCAACATATGATACCTTGGGCGATCAACTGAGTGATTTCGGAATAGACGATGCTATGGTAAAACCGTATGATACTGAGATGCTTTTAAATGCTTTGATTCGACATATTCACTTGAAAAAAAGATATCCTTTTGAAGGGGTCTCGCATAGAGCGGATAATGACATAAAATACTCTGTCTGAACTGTAATTCCTCATGGTTCACTTAAAAAGCAGTGATAAAATGATATCATTTTAACCTGTTTAGCGTAAAAAAGAACTTGGCAATATTCTCACTTCACCATTTTCAGTAACAAATAATACCCCATGCGTGTTGTTCTGACAACTAGGTTATACCCCGAGAAGATAAATTATGGATTAGCTTAAATACATGTCACTAGGTGCATTGTGCCCAAACATATGACACTTCAATAAGTACTACAATACGGTTAAAAGATAACCAGTCATAGTTCTATTCTTCTGTCCAAAAATCTGGAACCACATTACTTCCCAGTGCCGTGCAATCCCCACATGCACGTAATGTGACATAATAGGGTCCCTCACAAAGTGGTGGTGGATTTGAATTTGATAAGAAAAATTCTACTTCTTCTGCCAGTAAGTATTCCATGAGGACGCGTTGAGCTCCACATTCTTCTAGAGAAGAAGGTCCATCTCGAAGAGGGTTGGGTAGTGGAGGTGAAAAAACATTGCTACAATTCAAGTTATCAAAATAAGGAGGCAATGGTTCGTCTGGGAAAAAATCAGAGTAATTAAAAAACAAACGTCGTTCTGCTACACTCGCTACTTCAAAATAACCAAGAGCTATATTTTCCGTATTTCCAATTGATTTGATATTACCCTCGATAAGTCCAGGCTGGATTTCTGAAAATAGATTTTCATTTTGGGAAAACTGAAATAAGGTATTGTAAAAATTGACTGCATCTGGCGATTGTAAGAACTGTTTTACCAAAATGCTATAGCGATGTGATAAAATTGGGTCATTTCTATTGATAAAACGAACTTGGTTTCTACCAATACCACTTTCATTCAAAGTTAGTCCGTCGGAAAGTATAATACTATTGGAGAGCACAGTATTGTAGCATTTCTGTTCTTCTTGTAATCTAGGTGCCAATCTAACGTCAGGATACAAAATATCTTCTACCTCACCTGTAGTCTCGTCAATAATAGTCTCTATTCCTTCCCTAATAATTTCAAACTCACTTGATGTCCAATTTGGGGCTATTATTTTGTAGGTTTCTGCGTAGGTATAACGATAATTGTTAAATGCTCCAAAGGGATTTGAGCTATCTACAAAAATTGCCATTCCCTCGACGCCATTATCGCTGGTAATCCTTTCAGTATATATAGTATCGATAGATGAAACCCCTGCTGAACTCACAGGTTCCGATTCATATGCTTCGCCCTCACTAGTGGTGATAAAAAGCTGGTAAGAGCGCCCGCTCTGAGTGGCAAAAGGTTCAGAAGATACGTACCTTCCGTCAGAAGTATAATTGAATAAAAAGGTTGCTCCCAAATCATCAACGACGGTTACTGATGCATTTGGTTCATAAACCAATACGCTATCATTGGCAAAACTGGAGCCCCTTGAAAGAAGTACCTCTTGATTGATGAACTCATCGGTTATCGTTGCTTCAACAATCAATACGTTTTCGATATTGATTTCTGATTGAAGACTATCATTGATTTCAACTTCTTCAACACAACTTAGAAACGTAAGTGATAAGCATAGAACAATTAGGGATATTGCTTCTCTTTTCATTTGGTATCTCAGTGGTTGTCAGAAAAATTTTTCACGCACTCTCAAAATGGCATTCATATGATATTGAATGATTTTATCCCTTACTGCCCTGTTCATTAAAATGTTTCTACATTCCTCTTCGTTGTCCATAAAGAAATTCTCGGTTAGAATCGCAGGCATTTTGGTTTTGGTCAGCACATAAAAACGACGTTCTTTATCTAAATCACCATCTGAAAAATCCGTTCGGAGCTTTCTTTGCGGGAAAATTCTTTTATACTCGTTGCCAAAGATAGTTGCTATTTGGTCACTTTTAGTATCACCGGGAGAGGTAAAGATTTCCGCACCATGGCCACCACCGGCGTTGGCGTGGATGCTCAAATAAAAACTGGTAATACCAGAATATTCATTGGCTCTTTTAACCCTTGTCTCTAAACGAACATCGCGATATTCGGGAGCAATGTTTACATAAGAAATGTGTAACCTTGTCAACTCCTGAACAATTCCTCCGACAATGGCTCTATTAAATTTACCTTCATAAAGCAGCGAGCCGTCATTCCAAATAGGGCTTCTTTTAACATTGGTTTGGTATTGACCATTAACGAGGCCCCCGTGGCCATTATCCAATAAGATAGTCACACTATGATTTTTTTATTTATAGTTCACCACCCAATCCCCCACTACTTCCAGTCTGTTCAATAATACATGATTGGTTTCCATCCAGATACCATACGATAACCGAAACGAAGCGGGCGTTTCCGGTGTTCTGTTGCAACGAAACACTGAATGACCCTTCGCATGAACCAGAACTTCGGCTACGGGTTACCCAACTGGCATTATCCGTAACAGTCCAAGAGGTATTTGAATTCTATAGACCAATCTTATCAATATTTTATTTCTATTTAATAGAGGAGATATAAAAATATGAGCTCCGAATGGTTGGTCCTTTCATCTATCGCACACGTCAGTCTGATTATATGAAATTCTAAAATAAAATGATAATTTTAAGGTGGAAGATGGTTTTTCCATCAAAATAAGAAGCACTTTCTTTTTAACATTAAATTGGTTAAAGATCTTTTTTAAAATTATTTTCTTAGTGTAACTAAACACTAACCCTCCCCCTTAGATTTGGAATTATGGTAAATCCGAGCGATTTATATGCGTGGGTTTGTCACGGTAACATATGTAAAGACCATGAAACAGGAACTGAACATTCTCATGATCGATGACCACCCCATGGTACTAGAGGGGTATATGGCCACCATGAACAAGGTGCAGGGCGTTGAGACGACCCATTTGGATAGGGCTTGTTCCTTAGATGAAGCAGTACACAAGGTTAAATATCAGAAAAGCACCCCCATCGACCTTATTTTTTTAGACATCTGTATGCCCCCCTCGCAGGATAAAAAATTATTGAGTGGCGAAGATTTGGGCATTTACTTGCGGAAAAAGCATCCCAACATTAAAATTCTTATTTTGACCATGTTGAATGATACTTTTCGTCTTGAAAGTATCATGAAAAGTATCCAACCTGACGGACTTATGGTCAAGAGTAAGGAAACGCCCGAAAAATTGGAGGAGGCCCTGAGAGCCATTGTGCAAGGGAAATGTTATTTTGGTGAAATGATCAACGGCATGGTGCGAAAACCACTGGTAGAGGAGACGGCCATCGATGAATTTGATCGAAAAATACTCTATTTCATCTCTTTGGGCGAAAAAATGAAAGATCTGCCCAAGAAAATTCCATTGTCCATGCCCACCATAGCACGACGGAAGCGAAGATTAAAGTGCCTTTTTGATGTCAAGGAAGACAGGTTGTTGTTGAAAAGAGCAAAGGAGAAAGGTCTTATATAATAGTATGGATAGAGGCCATACATGAAGCAACTAACCACGTAAGACTAAGGTTTTCATGGTCCTTAAATACGGTAACAAAAAGACCTCCATATGGAGGCTTTATCTTTTGTTGCTGTCAAGGGTTTTACTCAACTATAAATCCCCTAAAACTTCCATTGGAAATGGTAATGGCCTCATCTGAATTTGAAGTCACCACGCCACTGAATGTGCCTTCGATATACTCTTCCCCGATAGCGGAAATGGTAATGGTTCCGCTATCTGCAAAAGTAAAATCAACATCCAATGCTTCTGAATTAAAGGTGAATTTGTGGTCGCCCTCCGTGAAGAAATCGGTAACATCATATGTTCCTTCTACCGGCACCAATGGCATGAAAATACCTAGTGAGATGAACTCATTACTATCTATATCGCCTTTTGCACCAGTAAGGGTCAAAGAAAGTGAAGTGGCAGAGACCACATCGTTGAGCGCATAGTCAGTGCCGTCTATTGAAAATCGGATAAATGTATCTGAGCTTGATGTACCATTTGAATCATCTTCGCTACACGATAGAAAGGTCATATTGGTGCAAATAGCCAATAGTACAATCAAAATTGTTTTTGTTTTTTTCATGGGAGTTGGATTAAAATCATACGAAAAGAACTGTGCCGCTTCATAAATATTTTTCTGGTTTTGTTAAAAATTGTCTGACCTGTGCAGATGGTACCAGATTGATGGAAAAACCATCAATTTTTAAAGGAATTTTGAGTTTTAGGGATATCTCAATTACCTTAAAGAGAATTTAATTATCCCCCAACCATTTTTGATGCCTTACTTTTTTCCTAATCCCCCTTAAGGGTTCTGCTTGTAAATGGAATAGGTCAGAAGGGACCGGTGACGTTCGCCATCGCTGCAGGCATCGGTTATAAAGATATAAGCGAGTACGCCTTATGAAAAGAACAGCTAAGATTTACGGTGTTGAACTACCTATTGAACGTCTAGAAACCTCCTATGTGACCCATACGCTCTCAGGGTACGAGTTGGTAACGGCCATTGAGGTGGCCTCGACCCGGTCGGAAAGCCAAGCACTGGAAATCGAGTTCGATACCCCTGACTTGGTCAATATCCAATTCACCGATAATACCGAATGGATCGGGCACCCCGAAGACATTCAGGAGCTTTATGGCATAAAGGGAAAGGTGAAACGAGACGCTATTGACGAGGACTATCTTTTTGAGCCCCATATTTTTGATACGGGTTCTTCAAATCGGAATGGGGTAAAACGCGCCCTGGTCAAACTGCTTACCATTTTTAAGCCCAAAAAACCTACGGCTTTTTTAATGAAAGAGCTTGCCGCTGCTTTTGATGGAAAAGTACAGCCCAGGCCCCAGCTGTACCAAATGACCAAGGATTTTAGAAAAAAAGAAGTTGCCGACATGGCACAGGGTAAAAACCTATTGCTGATTCACGGCACCTTATCCAATGTTGAAGGGTCTTTTGGAGGTCTTTTGCCCAATGGGGCATATGAACGGTTATTTGAAAGGTATGACGGCAACGTTATTGCCCTTGAGCACTACACCCTTAGTGAAAGTCCGTTGGAAAATGCACTCTATTTTCTTAACGCATTGCCCGATGATGTTCTCATCGATATGGATATCATAAGTCATTCCCGAGGGGGATTGGTTGCTGATATTTTGGCCAAATGTGATCAAAACAACGCAGGTGATACCATTGGCTTTAGTTCTGATGAGCTCCGTATCGTAAAGAAACATGATATTGTTTCACATGATTTGATGCTTCAAATCAATGAAGCCGTCCTTCATAAAAAAATTACGGTGGGCAAAGTCGTTCGGGTGGCCTGTCCCGCCAGTGGCACCACCATTCTTTCGAAACGTATCGACCACTTCTTTAATCTTTTGCTCAATAGTATTTCACTGGCTTTTGGTATCACATCGCCCTTGTACAGTATTGTCAAATCCTTTGTATTGGAATTGGTTGCGCAAAAAGAAGACCCCTCCGTTTTGGCTGGACTCAACAGTATGATGCCAGAATCATACTTTCAAAAGATGTTGAACTCAGCCGATACCGAAGTGGCCAGTACTTTATACACCATTTCTGGTGACGCAGAGGTCGATGGGCTCAACTTCAATTCCCTTAAGGTGATT